>CAUWNL010000046.1:0-20787 GCA_963559995.1 uncultured Sarcina sp. | reverse complement strand
GAGGATAAATATAAGTTAAGGGAATCATTGATAAATGAAACTTTAGATGATTTTAATAATAATATAGATTTAAGTCTTTTTAAGATTGGAGATAATAGTTTAAATGAGCATTATAATTTTAATAAAGATAAAGTGATAAATAATTTTAATTACTTTTTAAAAAATAGAGAATGGTATTTAACTTTATGGAGTAGAAATATGGAAGCTTATGTTTATGATGATATGCAAAAAGTATTAGAAGAAAAGTTGAAGGAATGTGTAAATAATGATGAAATTAATTCAAAATATGAGCTATTTATAAGAATGGTTGCATCGTCTTCTATGAAAAATATACAGTGGTGGTATGATTATAAAAATCAAATATCTGTAGAGGAAATAGTTCATATACACATGGAATTTTTTAAAAATACATATGATGCCATATGGCCTAAAATTAGTTAAAAATAAGTGGAAGGTAAAAAAATCTAATATTACTATTTCTAATAATAATATTATTATTTCGACAAATAACCTCATGTTTAGACATTATATAAATATAAATTATTATAGATTTCCTAATTAAACAACAAAAATAATATATTTTGTTGCTTAAGCAACAAAATAGGATTTATTAATGGTATTTTAAATTATCATTTATTATTATAATTATATTGAGAACAAAAGATGTGGAGGAAATTTAAGTGGAGGTTAAATTAAAACGTAATAAGTGGTTATCAATTCTTGTTATATTATTAGGTACAGCTATAGCATTTCTAAATGAAACAGCATTGACTACTGCATTAGCAACAATAATGAGAGATTTAAATCTAACAGCAGCAACTGGTCAATGGCTTACTACAATATTTATGTTAGTGGCAGGAATCATGATACCAATGTCAGCTTTCTTAATAGAAAGATTTTCAACTAGAACATTATTCTTTATGGCTATGGGGCTTTTTACCATAGGTACTTTAATAGGTGCCTTTGCTGGGAACTTTGAAGTTCTATTATTCGCAAGAATATTACAAGCAATGGGTGGCGGTATTACATTACCTTTAATTCAGGTTGTAGTATTAAGTTTATTTAAGCCAGAAGAAAGAGGAGGTGCAATGGGTATTATAGGAATAATTATATCCTTTGCTCCGGCTATAGGTCCAACTCTTTCAGGATGGATAGTTACTCATTTTAGTTGGGATTATATATTTTTCTTATCTTTACCAATAGCTATTATAGATATAATCTTAGGAATATTTTTACTTGAAAATGTCAAGAAAGCTAAAGCTACTAAAGTTGACATATTATCAGTTATAACATCAGCCCTTGGGTTTGGTGGTCTTTTATATGGATTTAGTAATATTGGAACATACCAATTTTCAAATCCGCAAGTTTATCTTCCTTTAGCAATAGGAGTTATAGCTCTTATTTACTTTAGTATAAGACAACTTAAAGTATTAGATAAACCATTTTTAGATTTAAGGGTATTTAAAGACAAGACATTTACTTTTGGAACTTTAGTAATTGTCATAGTTTTTGCTGCATTTATAGGAGCAGGAGTTATCTTACCTTTATATATTCAAGATGAAAGAGGATTTTCAGCTTTTGAGTCAGGACTTATTCTTATGCCAGGAGCTATATTAAACGGAATAATGAATCCTATTACAGGTAAAATATTTGATAAGTTTGGTGCTAGATATTTAGCTTTAATAGGTTTATTTTGTATAACTATTGGAACATTTGGACTTACAACTTTAACATTAAGTACTTCTATACTATTTATTATGGGTATGTATTCTTTAATGCTATTTGGTCTAGGAATGGTATTAATGCCAGTTACAACAATGGCTTTAAATGGCTTAGATAGAGATTTATATGCTCATGGAACTGCTGCAATTAATACACTTAGACAAATAATGGCTTCAATTGGAACTGCTGCTTTTGTAGCAATTATGACTTATGTAGCTGAACATAGCAGCTTAACAAACCCAATACAGGCGGAGATAAAGGGAGTTAACACTGCATTTTTAGTAGCTGCAGCATTATCTTTATTATCATTAATAGTAGCATTCTTTGTTATTAAGAATAAAAAACGAGTAAAGAAAAAAGAAATTGTAAAGACAATTAAAGAGGATATTGAACCCTTAAAGATAGTAAAAGAGGTTAAAGAGGAGATAGACTTTGATCGCATAAGAAAACAAATAAATAAAGAAACTTTAATAAATTATGATAGTAGTAAAATTAATGAAAGTCTAAGGACTTTGGAGGATAATGATAACGCTAATATTATAAATAATACCAATGTTAATGAAAATTTAGAACTTTTAGAAGATAACAATATAAGAGAAGAAATAAAAAGGGAAGTTACTAAAGAACTTCATGAACATATAACCCTATTAAGCAATGAAATTGCAGAAAAAGTTAGGGACGAGATTAAATCTGATAATATAAAAAATCAAGAAAAAGTACAAATAAATCAAAAAATCTTGATAGAACCTAATATTAGTGGAGTTAATGATAAATTAAACAATTCAGTTGAAAATCTTATAAAAGAAGAGAAAGAAACAAAGAGTATGCTTTTATTAGGGGGTGCAGCTGTAGGAGCTGCTATAATATATCTTTTACATAAAAAAAGAAAATAATATTTATAAAGTTATCTTGTATAGCTGTTTCATAGCCTATGCCAACCATTTTTATGGAATTTTTGGCATAGGCTATTATTTTATTCTTTAATAAACATAATATTATAATACTTTTAAATATAGAGTAAATTATATAATTCAAATATATATAATCGATATTATTAAATATAATTATTAATAATACGTCAATATATAAAATGATTTAATGAGTTGAATATAAGATTTATCTTGAAAATATTAAAATTTAGGTCTATAATTTTTTACTATATAGAAAAACAATGTTCATTAATTAAGATATTATTAAAGGGTGATGAAAGTTTACATAATATGAAATCGAATTATGATAGAAATGAACCATAAAAACAACAACTAAATATATGATATATCATTCTTAACGCCTAATAAATAAAAAGATTAATGGATATACAATACCTATTGCTTAAAAATATTTTTAAGTTAATAATAAATATAGGAGATGTTAAATATGTGTATGAATGAAAAAGTTGTATTAATAACTGGAGCAGGCGGTGGTATAGGGCAAGGTGTTGCTCGTGCTTTTGCGTCTGAAGGAGCTAAACTTGTTTTAACGGACATAAGTCTTAATAATTTAACAACTTTAAAAGAAGAGTTGGAATATAAATATAATATAGAAGTTTTGATTGTTGCTGCTGATGGGACGAAAGAAAAAGAAGCTAATGCTGTAATTGAAAACGCTATACATTCTTTTCAAAAACTTGATGCTGTAATAAATATAGCGCAAGCTTCAAAGTCAGGGACTTTATTAGTTGATCATTCTCGTGAAGATTTTGATTTAGCTATAATGACAGGATTATATGCCACATTCTTTTATATGAAAGCATCTTTTCCCTATCTTAAAGAAACAAAAGGTTGTGTAATAAACTTTGCTTCTGCTGCTGGATTTTCAGGCGAAATAGGACAAGCTTCTTATGCAGCAGCTAAAGAAGGTATACGAGGAATGTCTAGAGTTGCAGCTAATGAATGGGGACCTTTTGGTATTAGAGTTAATATTATATGTCCACTTGCCTTAACTCCCCGCTTAGAACAATGGAAAGAAGAGTATCCAGACTTATATGAAAAAACTATAAGTAATATTCCTCTTCAACATTTTGGAGATCCAGAAAAAAATATTGGGCGCACATGTGTCTTTTTAGCGTCTGAAGATGGAAACTATATTACTGGTGAAACAATATCAGTACAAGGTGGAGTTGGCTTAAGACCTTAATTTTATAGACTATAATAATATACGAAAATCTATACATTTAAAATTGAGTATATTTATATATGTATTTTTTAGGCTTAAAAGATAGGAGCTAATTTTATATAAGATTCCTATCTTTTAAATATAACCTATGCTTCATTATCAATGTATTCAATTATATTCTCAGGTTGACATCTTAATACCTTACATATTTTGTTTAAAGTTAAAAATCTAATGGCTTTAGTTTTATTATTTTTATAATAGATAAATTTGTATTTGTTATGGCCACCTTTTTGACAAGCTCTTTTAATGATAATTTTCCTTTTGTCATCATTACATCTAAGTTAATTATAATTCCCATAATGTTACCTCAAATAGTAAATGATTTGCTTCCTTTATTTTATTGCTTTATTAAAGGTATTTGCTATTACGATACACATTAAAGATGATATTATACATATAATCTTACTGGTGTTATTGTACCTGAATCATCAACAAAAATCTGAATATTTCCAAGGTTTTGACTTTCATGATACTTTTAAAGGCTGTTCTTATATTGATAATAAGGGAGATACCATATATTTCAAAGGAATGGAAGCTATTTAAATATAAAAAAGATGTACAATCTATTAGTGATGGTGATTTAGCCTATGAAAAATTATATTCAGCGTTAGAAATATATCAAAATGTTATAAAGGACTATGGCAATCCAGAAAGCATAGAATTTCTAGATAGTATATATTTAAGATTAATAATTACAATTATCAAAGAAAATAGATAATAAACTAATATTAAAATATGATAACATGTATTTATAGTAATATTTATTTATATAAAAAATTAAGAATACTAAAAGGAGGACTAAGTGAGAAGTTCTATAATCTCACTAAAGATGTATTATGTTTGTTGAAGAGAGACATGATAAAATAATTTTTAAAATTAATCAAAATGGTAAGGTTAAGGTTAAGGAGTTAAGCGAAGAATTTGGTGTTACAGAAGATTGCATAAGAAAAGATTTAGCTTCCCTTGAAAGTAAAGGTCTTATTAAGCGTACCTATGGTGGTGCTATTTTAGTTAGAGATAATGTGCACAATATCCATGTAGAAGCTAGAAAATCTATAGACTTAGGTGAAAAAATAAAAATAGCTAAAAAGGCTGAGGAGTTAATAAAAGATGAAGATACTATATTTTTAGATATATCAACTTTAAATATCGAACTTGCAAAGATGATTTTAGAGAAAAATAGAAATATAGTAGTAGTTACTAATATGATAGAAATAATGCAAATTTTTTCTGTTCCTTGTAATATAAAGTTGATCTTTATAGGTGGAACATTTAGTAGATGTAAAGATGGTTTCCTAGGAGCATTTTCTATTGATTTAATAAATAGATTTAAGTTTGATATATCCTTTATGGGTGTTGTAGGTATTGATATACATGAAAATAGTGTATTAACTTATGAAATGGAAGATGGTCTTACTAAGGATTCTGTGTTAAGAGTGAGTAAAAGTTGTTATATTTTAGCTGAAGTAAGTAAATTTAATAGGGATGGTAATTATAAATTTGCAAATATTAATGATTTTACAGGAGTAATTACTAGTGAAAGTCTTGAAGATAGCATCTTAGAAAAGCTTAAAAAATATAATATTGAATCAATAACAGTCTCTTAAAGAGTAGATAATACTAAATTATCTACTCTTTTTCTGTAAAAGAATTTTTAATAACTTAAAAGAGTAATAATAAACAATAATTAAATTTAGGGGAAAATCTGTATTTATAATTTAAAACAATAAAAATAAATACAAATAAATTGTAAATTAGATGAAAATGGTATAAAATAAATCTATAAAGGTAGATAGGAAGTGAGGAAATGAAGAATATAATTTCATTTAAGTTAAAGGATATAGACGGATTGACCTCTTCAAAGAGAATAAAAGATTTAAAAGAAAGTATGCTATCTAATCCAAGATATCTTTCCATAGAACAAGCTAAGATTATTACGGATGTTTATAAAAAGAATGAATGCAAGCCTAAGATAATAAAAAGAGCACTAGCTTTAAAATCAGCTTTAGAGAAAATATCAATAGGTTTTAAAGTTGGAGAACTTATAGTAGGTAATAGAACTAAAGGGGTAAGATATGGAGTAGTATTTCCTGAGAGTGGAATATCATGGATAGACAAAGAAATAGAAACTCTTCCTACAAGGCCTCAAGATAAATTTTTAGTAAGGGAAGAGGATATTATAATCTTTAGAAATGAAATTATGCCTTATTGGCAAGGTAAATCTTTAGAGAATGTTATTTCTAGTAGGTATGGTAAAGAGATAAAGAATATAGAAAAGGTAGTAAAAATCAATCAAAAAGATCATGCTCAAGGACATATTTGTCCTAATTGTGAGAAGTGGCTTAAGTTTGGGCCTAAGGAATTAAAAAGGCAAGTTGATGAAAAATATATAAATTGTGATAAAGATAAGAAAGATTTTTATAAAAGTGTCAGTTTGGTTATGAAAGGAACCATTAACTTTATGATGAGATACCATGATTTATTAATAGAAGAAGCAAATAAAGAAACTGATAGAAAAAAAAGACTCGAAATAATTAATGTTGCAACTATTTGTAAAAATTTAAGTGAAAGACCAGCTAAAAGCTTTCATGAAGCAGTACAATCAATTTGGTTTTTATTTGTAATCCTTCATTTAGAATCAAATGCATCATCTTTTTCACCAGGAAGAATGGATAAGTTTTTATACCCATATTATGTATCAGATATAGAAAATGGTAATTTAACAAATGAAGAAGCTTTAGAAATTATTCAATGTTTATTTATAAAGTTTAATGAAATCGTATATATGAGGAATTCTCACAGTGCTAAATTTTTTGCAGGTTTTCCTATAGGATTTAATATAGCTTTAGGTGGGCAAGATGAGTTTGGAAATGATTATTCAAATGAATTATCTTTTTTATTTTTAAAGGCACAAGAAAATTTAGGATTACCACAGCCTAATTTATCAGTAAGGTTAAATAAGAATACTTCTGAAGAATTACTAAAAGAAAGCATAAAGGTGGTTTCAAAGGGAAGTGGGATGCCACAATTTTTTAACGACGAAGCCATAGTAGAACCTCTGATTAGGCTTGGAATATCTAAAGAAGATGCACTTGATTATGCCGTTGTTGGATGTGTTGAATTAACTACTCAAGGTAATAATTTAGGTTGGAGTGATTCTGCAATGTTTAATTTTAATAAAGCATTAGAGTTAACTCTAAATAATGGTGTATGTTTACTAAGTAATAAACAAATAGGTCTAAATTTAGGGAATTTAAAAGATTTTAATTCATACTCAGAATTAGAGGAAGCATTTGGGAAACAAATAAATTATTTTATTGAAAGAATGATAAAGGCTTGTGAAGTAGTAGAAAAAGCCCATAAAGAAATTCTTCCAACTCCATTTTTATCATCAATTATAGATAACTGTATAGATAAAGGTATAGATGTAACAAGTGGAGGAGCAAAATATAATTTTTCAGGAATTCAAATGATACAAATTGCAAATTTAGCTGATAGTTTAGCTGCCATAAAGAAATTAGTTTTTGATGAAAAAAGATTAAGTAAAGATGAACTACTAGAGTCCTTAAAATGTGATTTTAAGGGACATGAAAATACTCGTTTAATACTTTTAAATAAATCACCTAAGTATGGAAATGATGTTGAATGGGTAGATGAAATTGGAGCAAAATGGGCTAGATTTTTCAATAAAAAATTAACTCATTATACAAATTATAGAGGTGGAAAATATCATACTGGTATGTACACAGTATCCGCTCATGTACCTATGGGGGAAAATGTAGGGGCCTCACCAGATGGAAGAAATGCAAAAGCCCCCCTTGCAGATGGAGGAATGTCACCTGTTTATGGAAGAGATATAAATGGTCCAACAGCTGTATTAAAATCAGTATCTAAACTAGATAACTATCTTACAACTAATGGTGGATTATTAAATATGAAGTTCTTACCTGAGTTTTTCTCTAGTGAAAATGGAATAGATAAGTTTTCAAAATTTTTAAGAGCCTTTGTAATACTTAAGATACCTCATATTCAGTTTAATGTTTTAAGATGTGAGGATTTGCTTCAAGCTAAGAAAAAACCAGAAAACTATAGAAGTTTAACTGTTAGAGTAGCTGGTTATACTGCTTACTTTACAGAACTTGCTGGAGAACTTCAAGATGAGATAATAGCAAGGACAAGCTATGGAGATATATAAGATGAAAGATGATTTACAAGGAAAGATATTTGATATAAGAAGGTTTTCCATACATGATGGAGATGGAATAAGAACAACTATATTTTTTAAGGGTTGTAATTTAAAATGCCCCTGGTGTCAAAATCCAGAGGGAATAGAGAATAATGATAGGGTATTATTCTTTAAAAATAAATGTATTAATTGTGGACTATGCAAAAGTATAGATGATAACAATTTAGTCAGTATAGAAGAAGGTGTGAGGGTATTAAAAACTAACAAAAGAGAAGAAGTACAAAAATATATTGATATTTGCCCAGTTAATGCATTAGCTATGGATTCTAAGATATATACAGTTAAAGAATTAATAAAGGAAATAGAAAAGGATAAAGTGTTCTTTGACCAGGGCGGAGGAGTAACTTTATCTGGTGGAGAAGCTCTTATTCAAGAAGAATTCGTTTTAAAACTCCTTAAAGCCTTAAAGAAAGAAAATATTCATACAGCTATAGAAACAGCTGCCTTTGTTAATAAAGATATGATAAACAGTATTATACCTTATATAGACTTGATATATGTAGATTTAAAATTAATAGATGATAAAAAGCATAAAAAGTATATAGGTGTATCTAATTTTATAATAAAAGAAAATATAAAAAAACTTTTAACTTCATCTGCTAAAGATAAGATTATTATAAGAACACCAATGATACCAAGGTTTACAGCAACTTCTGATAATATTTTAGGTATAAGTAAGTTTATATCTGATATTTATAAAGATGTAAAGTATGAAATATTAAACTATAATCCATTAGCTGCTGCGAAGTATCATTTAGTGGATAAAACTTATTGCTTTAGAGAAAATCCAAAGATGTTTTCAAAAAAGGAAATGGATTTATTTTATAAATTAGTCTATTTAGGTGGTGTGAAGAATCTAATAAAAGAGTAAACAAATATATTTTCATTAAAAAGGTGTTGAGTTTAAAAAAACTTAAAACAAGATTAAATAATAAAAGATTTGTAGGAGTAATAAAAATGAAATTTATAATTGATAATGCTAATTTAGAAAAAATAAAGGATATATATAGTTATTATCCAGTGGATGGAGTTACAACAAATCCATCTATTTTATCTAGAGAAGGAAAAAATCCCTATGAAATATTAATTGATATAAGAAAGTTTATTGGAAAAGAATCTGAACTTCATGTACAAGTTGTTTCTTTAAAAGCTGAGGACATGATAGAAGAAGCTGAAGTTATTTTAAATAAGCTTGGCAGAAATACTTATATAAAAGTTCCTGTAACAAGAGAAGGCTTAAAAGCTATAAAAATTTTAAAGGCAAAAGGAGTATATATAACAGCTACTGCTATATATACTCAAATGCAAGCTTTTTTAGCAGCAAAAGCAGGAGCAGACTATGCGGCACCTTATGTAAATAGAATTGATAATTTAGGAGCTAATGGAATAAAAGTAGCTAAAGAAATTCATGATATCTTTAAAAATAATAACTTAAATACAAAAGTATTGGCTGCAAGCTTTAAAAATTCTCAACAGATTTTAGAACTCGCTAAATATGGTGTCGGGGCATGTACTATGGCACCAGATATAATAGAAGGATTAATTAAAATTGATGCTGCAATTTTAGCTGTAAATACTTTTTTAAAGGATTTTGAAGGTTTATGTGGAGATGGAAACACAATGAAAGATTGTTAATTAATAAAATAGAAGATCATTAACTTGAAGTATAAAAAGGTATGGTATATGATAAAAAAGTAATCACTTATATAGATGTAATAATATATAAGTTAATACAATAAAATAAGTAATAAAAAAGAGAGGGAAATTATTATGTCAGTTAAAATGTTACACACATGTATAAGAGTTATGAATTTAGAAGAATCTTTAAAATTTTATAGAGATGCTTTAGGCCTTGTAGAAACTAGAAGAAAGGATTTTCCAGAATATAAATTTACTCTAGTATATTTATCAGATAAAGCTGATGGATATGAAATAGAACTAACTTATAATTATGACCCGGAAAAACCGTATGAAATAGGAAATGGATTTAGCCATACTGCAATTGGGGTTTCTGATTTAGAAGGAATGAGAGAAAAACATAAATCTTTAGGTTATGAAGTTACAGATTTAAAAGGGCTTCCAGGAGAAAAGCCTAGATATTATTTTGTAACAGATCCAGATGGATATAAGGTTGAAGTTATAAGAAACTAAAATATTTTTAACATTTGTTGTACACTCTAAATATATGAATTTAGGTGTACATTTTTTATATTTAAAATTAAGATGCTGTAATTATAATTATTAAAAATTCCAATAGTTTAAAATTTAATCATTCAAATTAATAAATAAATAAGAAATTTCTTGTATTTTGGCATGAAAAAGTATACAATCATAATACGATAAATCATATTTTTTTATAATTTTAGAATAATGATTAAAAACTGTAATTAAAGTTTAAACTATATAAATTTGTTTTACAATTTATGATATCGTTAACAAAAGTCATTTAAAAATAAATTGAAAATTTGTAGTAAAGAGGTGCTTAAATTATGAAGTATTTAGTTTTTGACGTAGGTGGAACAGCAATTAAATATGCTTTAATGACAGAGAACTTAGATTTCTTAGAAAAAGGAAAAGTTAAAACTCCTAGAACTTGTTTAGAGGATTTTGTTGAAACTATTGGTGAGATTTATGATAAATATAAAGATGAACTAGAGGGTATGGCATTTAGTATGCCTGGTATGTTAGATAGTAAAACTGGATACGCTTATACTGCAGGAAGCCTTGAGTATTATTCAAATAAAAATATAGTAGAGATATTAAAAGGAAGATGTAATACTAAAATAACAATTGAAAACGATGGTAAAAGTGCTGCATTAGCTGAGCTTTGGCAAGGAAATTTAAAGGATTGTACAGATGGTGTTGTTATTTTATTTGGAACTGGAGTTGGTGGAGGAATAATTAAAGATAGAAAGCTTCTTAAAGGAAGACATTTCTTCTCAGGAGAGTTTAGCTTTATGACAGGAAATACAACTTTAATGAGCAATAAGTATGAAAACTGCTGGGGACATTTAAATGGTTCAGATGGCCTTTTAGATGAATTTGCTAGAGTTAAAAAGTTAAACAGAGAAGAGATAGATGGAATAACATTTTTCTGGAATGCTAACAATGGAGATAAAGAAACTTTAGAAATTTTAGATAAATTTGCTTATATAGCAGCTCATTCAATAATTAATGTTCATTGTATTTTAGATGTAGATAAATATTTAATTGGTGGAGGAATTAGTGAACAGCCTTTATTAATGGAGTATATTCAAAAAAATATTGATAAGTGTCATGAAGAACTAGAATATGATTTTCCAAAGCCAGTTATAGGCACATGTAAATTTAGAAATGATTCCAATCTTATAGGTGCACTATATAACTTCTTAGATACTAATAAAATTATAAATATAAACTTGGAGGATAAATAATATGATAGCTTTAATAATTGCATCCCACGGAGAACTTGCAGAAAAGTTAGTAGCTACTTCAGAAATGATATTTGGAAAGCAAGAAAATGTAGGAGCTGTTAATTTTCTTCCTGGAGAAAATTTTGATAATCTAAAAAATAAATATGAAGAGGAATTAAATAAACTAGATACTACAGATGGAGTATTATTTTTAGTTGACATATTTGGTGGAAGTCCATTTAAAGTTGCAAGTTCTATAGTTTTAGAAAAAGATAATATGGATGTTATAACTGGCATGAGCTTACCAATGTTACTTGAAATATATAAAACAAGGGATTATTTGAATCTAGAGCAAGTAGTTAAATTTGCTAAGGAAACAGCGCAAGCTGGGATTAAATCATTAAAAAATAATAAATAGGTATGAAACCCAATACTAAACTTTTTAGTATTGGGTTTTTATTTGTATAAAATTATAATTTCAGATAAACATCTTTAATATATATTATATAAGTAATAAGTATATAAAAGCGGGAAAGTATGAAAAAGAAAAGATTACCTAGTGAAAAGTATTTTGGTAAATTAGAATCAGTATTTTCTTTTTATGATGCTATGCCTACAGGGGTTACTATTTCTGAAGAGGGACGTATATTTGTAAACTTCCCTAAGTGGGGGGATAATGTAAAATTCACAGTGGGGGAGATAGTAGATAATAAGTTAGTTCCTTATCCTGATTTAAAGACGAATAAGGTAGATTATGAGAACTTACAAGGATGCTTTATCAGTGTACAGAGTGTTGTTGCAGATGGATGTGGTACACTTTGGGTTCTTGATACTGCAGCTCCTAATTTTTCTGATCCTATTGATGGAGGAGCAAAACTTGTTGCAGTAGATCTTAATACTAATAAGATAAGAAGAGTTTATTCTTTTTCATCCGATGTAGTTTTACCTACTACATATTTAAATGATGTACGTATTGATTATCGTGTTGGAAAAGAAGGTTATGCATATATTACAGATTCATCAGACAAAGGTCCAGGGGCAATTATTGTTGTTGATTTAAGTGATAGCAGGGCGTTTAGGCGTTTAAATGGAAATTCATCAACATCAGCAGATCCAGATTTTATTCCAAAAGTTGAAGGAAGAGTAATGCTTAATAGAAATGATGATGGAAAAACTTCTAATATTACATTAGGTTCAGATGGAATTGCAATATCAGAGGATGGAAAAATATTATATTACTGTCCACTTGCAAGTCGTGATTTGTATTCAATAGAAACTAGTGTTTTAAGAGATGAATCTATCCCAGATTCTGCCCTTTATTCATATGTTAAGTATTTAGGTGAGAAGGGTGCTTCTAATGGACTAATTACAGATTCAAAAGGAGCAGTATATGTAGGTGATTATGAAAATAACAGCATAAGAAAAATTACCTCAGATGGCATTATGGAAACTATTTTGCATAGTCCATATTTGTTGTGGCCAGATACATTTACTATAGGATGTGATAGGTATTTATACGTCATAGTAAATCAGCTTCATAGACAGGCTAGGTATCACTATGGAAAAGACTTGAGAAAAAAACCCTATAGCTTATTTAAAATATTTATAGATGAATTACCTGCACCTACAAAATAATAAAATATAGTTTATAAAATATTTATAAGATAAATTGTTTATACCATTATAATACTACCTTAATAATATTAATGAGCTTTGGAAATAATAACTTATTAATAATAAGATAAGGAGATAATTATAATGTTACAAAAAATAGAAGAAATCAATTTGTTGAAATTAATGAAGGACATAAAAAATATGATTTCAGAAGGCAGGTTGAAATTAAAGAATGAGGATTATGAAATTAAACTAAGCACAAGTGATAGCGCTATTGATTTAGGGCCAGTAATGAAATTATTAAACATTATGGTAAAACAAGATTACTTAGTGCCTGAATTATATTTTGAAAGTAAAGATGATTTTGAAAGATGTTTTAATATTAAATATGAAGATAGATTAAATAAGATATTTCATAGTATAAGAATAGAAAAAATTAAGGTTGAAGCAGAAGATGCTTATAATGGAACCTTTATTTATCACGAAACCTATGGTGGTAAATTAAAATTTGAATTAGCATGTATTAAGTATTTATCAAAATTTCAAAGACATATAAATATTGGATTTTAGTTAAGCATCAAAATATAAACATTGATTTAAAATATAGAAAATAAAAAGAAATATTTGTACATAAGAGTGTTAAATATTTCTTTTTTATTACATAGCAATAATATTTTTATTTATATAAACTTAGAGAAAATAGCTAAATTTGCTAAGGAAACAGAGTAAGATGGGGTTAAATATTAAAAAATAATAAATAATTAAAATAACTAATACTTTCACATTAATCATTGTCTTTCTATTATAGTCTAAAAAATATATAATATAATTAAAATAGGGTTATAATAGTATATTTAAAGTAGAAAGGGGAGAGAAGATACATAAAGTATCCTTTACTTATGAAAATTTATTTTAAAAATATAAATATAGTAGATGTTATAAATGGGAACATATTAGAAAACAGAGGGATGATAGTTGAAAATTCTATAATAAAAAAAATTACAGAAAGTAATTATGAAATAAATGAAAAACTTGATTTAATTACGGATTTAAAAAATTCCTATATAATGCCAGGAATTATAGATTGTCATGTTCACGTTTTTAATGATGCTACAGGAAAAATGAATTTTTTTAAAGATAAAAACAATCATGTTGCAGTTATAGCTACTGCAATTAAAAATCTAGAAAGTTTATTAAAGTCAGGAGTTACATATATAAGAGATCTTGGAGCTATAAAGGGATTTGATATTCAGTTAAGAGAATTAGTTAAAAAAGGCTATATATTAGGACCAGATATTAAGTGTTGTGGACAATTTATAACGATGACAGGTGGACATATGTATACTATAGGTAAAGAAGTAGATGGAGTTGAAGATGTCAGAAAAGCTGCAAGGGAGTCTATTAAAATGGGTGCAGATGTAATAAAATTAGCTGCATCAGGTGGTGTAATAACTGCTGGAAATGATATCAATGCTTATCAATTCAATGAGGATGAATTAAGAGTTGCAGTAATTGAAGGACATAAAGCAAATAAAAAAGTTGCTACTCATTCGCATAGTGCACAAGCTATAAGAAATTCAATTTTAGCAGGTGTTGATAGTATAGAACATGGTTCTTTAATAGATGATGAATGTATTGATTTAATGGTTAAAAAAGATATTTTTTTAGTACCTACTTTAAAAGTTGGATATAGCATAATAAAAGCTTTTGAAAGTGGGAAAAAGAGCATAACTGAAGAAATGTATGAGAAAGAAAAATTTTTAACATCAAAACGTGGTAAAAATTTAGAAAAAGCTTATAAAAAAGGTGTAAAAATAGCAATGGGCACAGACTCAGGTGTTGTTGGAAATATATTTGGAAAAAATTACGAAGAACTTTTCTTGATGAAAGAATGCAGTATTCCAATTGAAGATGTTATAAAAATTGCTACTATAAATGCAGCAGAGCTTTTAAATATAAAAGAAAGTCATGGTTCCATTGAAGAAGGAAAAGTTGCAGACTTTTTGGTATTAAAAGAAAATCCATATAAAAATTTAGAAACTATAAAAGATTTAATATCTGTTTATAAAAATGGTAAATTGGTATAAAATGTTATAAAAAAGACTGCTGTTTGGCAGTCTTTTTTATGCTAATATTTCTATAATATCTTCCTTAAGATACTTATCATTTACACCTTTTGAATCAAATATAGTGAATTTAACTACTGGCTTGTTTACTTCTTTTAAATCATTAACAAATGTAATATCATCAAAATATTTTTTAAGTTCATTTATAAATTCTTCATTTACATTTTCAATATATGCCATATCCTCAGTACACAAAAGCATGTTATGAGAATTTTCTCTACCAAGATCTATAAATTTATATACAAGAGTTTTATTTATTTCGCTTTTATATAAATTTTCTCCCTTAAGGGAAGCACAACCTCCATTTTAAAAAAGCATTATTAAATTATCCTATGTTTTTTTTAGTAAAAATTAAATAAAATAAAAAATTTTTGTATTATAATAAAGTAGATCTAATAATAAATATTAATATAAATAATATTATGTGAGGCAAAATGAAAAATTTAATAAGTAAAATAACTAATATTGATTATTTTGAAAGGTTTAAAACTATTGAGGATAAAAGTATTGATTTAATTGTTACATCTCCACCGTATAACTTAGATATAAAATATGATGTGTATAATGATAAATTATCTTTAAATGAATATCTAAAGACTATAGAAAAACTTTCTATTCCTAAAGGAAAAAAGGCAATGTATTTTATTTTGTGTATTCTAAAGATTAGCTTTGCCTAAATACAGAAAAAATATTAAAAGAACTCGTTCATATGAACAGGCAAATATAAAAGCTATATTTTATGATATAAACTCTTTAAAAGAAAACCCTGAAAAGTTTATTATGGATATATTATGGTTTATGGAACTTTACAGAAAACTTTTTTAAGTTAACATAATATATAAAATGTTTATAAAAGGCAAAAATCAATCCAAGGGTAATTGATTTTTGCCTTTTTTATTAATTGATAATTTCTTATTGAGTAATTTACATAATAATACTAAAATTAATATTATGTATTAAATTTTTAGGAGGACTTTAAAGATATGTCAACTGCAAATATTGGATTTGAGGAAACTTTATGGAAAGCTGCTGATAAATTAAGGGGCAGTATGGATTCGGGAGAATATAAGCATGTAGTTTTAGGGCTTATTTTTATGAAATATATTTCTGATAAGTTTGAAAGTAAATATAATGAGCTTTTAGAAGAGGGAGATGGTTTTGAAGAGGATAGGGATGAATATCTTCTGGGTTCCTAAGGAGGCTAGATGGTCATTTTTAAGGGATAATGCTAAGGATGTAAAGATAGGGCAATATATTGATGATGCTATGATTCTTATTGAAAAGGAAAATCCAACTCTTATGGGTGTTTTAGATAAGAGATATGCAAGACCTGAAATTGATAAGAGAAGACTTGGTGAACTTATAGATTTAATATCAACAGTTAAATTACATGAAAATGGTGAAAAAGATTTATTAGGTAGAGTTTATGAATATTTCTTAGGTCAATTTGCAAGTTCAGAGGGTAAAAATGGGGGAGAGTTCTACACACCAACTAGTATAGTTAAAACTTTAGTTGAAATGATTGAACCTTTTGAAGGTAGAATATATGACCCTGCCTGTGGTTCTGGTGGAATGTTTATTCAAAGTGAAAAATTTGTTGAGGAACATCAAGGAAGAATAGATAATCTTTCAATTTATGGTCAAGAACTTAACTCAACAACATGGAAACTTTGTAAAATGAACCTTGCAATTAGAGGACTTGAAGGAAATATTGGACCACATCATGGCGATACATTCCATGATGATTTACACAAAACATTAAAGGCAGATTATGTTTTAGCTAACCCTCCATTTAATATAAGTGATTGGGGTGGAGATAAATTAACTGAAGATGTTAGATGGAAATTTGGTATTCCACCAGAAGGAAATGCTAACTTTGCATGGCTTGAACATATAGTTTATCACCTTTCACCTAAAGGAGTTGCTGGAGTTGTTTTAGCAAATGGTGCATTAAGTTCTAATACATCAAATGAAGGAGAAATAAGAAAAAATCTTATAAATTCTCATTTAGTAGATGCAATAGTTGCAATGCCAGATAAATTATTCTATTCAACAGGAATACCAGTATCTTTATGGATATTAAGAAGAGATAAAAAAGAAAGCAGAAAATTTAAAGATAGAGAAGATGAAATACTATTTATAGATGCTAGAAACCTAGGAGAAATGGTAGATAGACGCCATAGAGAACTATCAAAGGAAGATATTAAAAAAATAGCAGACACATATCATAACTGGAGAAACTTAAATGGAACTTATGAAGATGTTCAAGGATTTTGCAAATCATCTAAATTAGAAGAAGTTAGAGGAAATGAATATATCCTAACACCAGGTAGATACGTTGGAATTGAAGAGACAGAAGATGATGGAATACCATTTGAAGAAAAGATGAACACTTTAACTAAGGAACTTGGTGAATTATTTAAAAAATCTAGAGACCTAGAGGAAGAAATAAAGAAGAATCTAGGAGGACTTGGGTATGAGTTTTAATTTAGATCTTAAAAATTGTGAGCATGTACCTTTAACTGAGTTATTAATTTCTATAGTTGATAATAGGGGCAAAAGTGCTCCAACTGCGGAAAAGGGTATTCCATTAATTGCAACAAATTGCATAAAAAATGATGAATTATATCCAGTTTTTGAAAAAGTACGTTATGTAAGTAAAGAAACTTATGATACTTGGTTTAGGGCTCATCCAAAACCAGGTGATATTATTTTTGTTAATAAAGGGACACCAGGAAGAGTATGTTTAGTACCTAATCCAGTAGATTTTTGTATTGCTCAAGATATGATGGCCTTTAGGGTAAATAGTGAAAAAGTTTATAACAAATACTTATTTGCTGTATTAAGAAGCTCTCAATTTCAAAGTTAAATTGCAAATTACCATGTTGGAACAATGATACCACATTTTAAAAAAGGAGACTTGGATAAATTATTGATTCCTATACCTTCATTAAGAATTCAAAAATATATTGGTGATACTTATTATAGGTTCTGTGAAAAAGTAGAAACTAATAAGAGGATAAATATAAAACTAGAAGAAATGGCTCAAGCTATTTTTAAACAATGGTTTGTTGATTTTGAATTTCCTAATGAGGAAGGAAAACCATATAAATCAAGTGGTGGAGAAATGGTTGAGAGTGAAATGGGAATGATACCTGAGAAATGGGATATTTATTCATTATATGATTTAGCAGATTATCTTAATGGAACATCCTTTAAAAAAAGTGAAATGAGTGAGAAAACAGGGGTACCTATAGTAAAAATAGCTGAATTAAAAGATGGTATAACTGACTCAACAAAGTATTGTATAGTAGAAAAACAAGATAAATATTATCTAAAGAATGGCGATATTCTTTTTTCATGGTCTGGTAATCCTCAAACATCTATAGATATATTTATTTGGAATAAAGATAATGCAATATTAAATCAACATATTTTCAAAATAACTTCTAAAATATATTCTAAAGAATTTATATATATAATTTTAAAATACTTTAAACCTATTTTTACTCAAATTGCTACAAATAAGCAAACAACTGGCTTAGGTCATGTTACTATAAATGATTTAAAAAGATTAAAAATAGCTTTACCTAATGAAAAATTAATAAATGAATCTTCTTTTAAAATCAAGGCTATTATAAATAAAATTCATAATACACAATTAGAGAATAACAATTTAGCTAATTTAAGAAATTTGATATTACCTAAACTAATGTCTGGTGAAATAAGTGTACCTTTTAATACAGAAAATAAATAAAGCGTACTTATAGTCATTACAAAAGGTTCAATAGAATATTTTAAATGTATAATATTGAGCCTTTTCTCTTTTTTATTCATATTCCTTAGGTTCTCTACAATATTGTTTTAATCTTTCTAATACTGCTCCAAATTCTTTGAAATTTTCTCTAGCCTGTCCATGATTTAAACTACTTGGCTCATCCTCACCATTTATAAATAAATCTGTCTCCCACATACATACAGGGCATATATAAGCATTTGCATCACCCTTACTAGGAATTGTTATACATCCACAACAAGGGCAAGGAGAATCACCTATTACTTCAAAAATTTCATCATTAGGTGCTTCAATAGAATTAATCTCCGGTAAAAATTTATTTTTAGAATTTATCATATAATTAATACACTTCCTTTGAGTATATTAAACATTCCACTTGGAAAATCTATTTTTCTTCTATAATATTCATCAACTAATAGACTAATTAAGAAAGTAGAGGATTTGCCCCTCTTCTTCCTAAATATTTTAATAGTTTCTCTAACTATATTCTCATTAGCTAAAGATAAAATTTTCTTAGCAAAGTTACTATTATCAACATTAGTAACACTTCTAGCAAGCCTAACATTTATATGTGAATTTATCTTTTCTTCATAAGTTAAGTTATCTATATATTCCTCTTCAATATTCATGTCTTTATTATTAGCTTTTATTTTATTAAAAAGTTTATTCTTTATGTCTTTAATAGTATTATTATGAGGTAAATCATTTCTTTTAGCTTTTTTATTAGTTATATTGCTTATAATGTGCCTTAAACTTTTATAAACATTAAAATTACCTGCAAGTCCTTTTCTTTTTTCAATAACTATATAGTTAAGCTTTGCAAGGTTTTTTATTAATTTTTTAACAGTAGATAAACATATGCCTAATCTTTCTGAAATCACCTCTAAAGAAGGAAAACAGCATTTTTTCTCAGCATTATAAAGACTTAGAAGATAAGTATATATTCTAAACTCATTTGCAGTTATTGATTTGTCTGTTATTAGTTCGTAGGGCATCTTTAAAAATTGCATACCGTTTTCCTCCTTCTATTATTTATAATGTGAATTTTATATTTGTTTTATGCTAAAGTGATATCATTTTTAAATTGTTTTGATACCAAAATTAATAAAATATATCAAATTTATTAAAAACTAGTATTTTAAATTGTTTAATAGTATAATATATTTAAAATTATTAAGATAGAGGTGTATTTATGGCAATAAATACTAGCATAAATGATAGAATAAGCTTAACAATCCCTAAAGACTTAAAAGATGAAATTAAAGTATATGCTAAAGATGAAAGTAGAAGCTTAAATGGATTTATTGTTAACGCTATTAAAGAATACGTTAAAAATAATTATCCTGAAAAGAAGTAGTTTTACTGCTACTTCTTTTAAATATTAAAGTAACGCATCTTTATGGTTTGTCATGTATCTAATATTACCACAAAGATACGTTACTTTCAATAATGATTATAAAAAAAGATAGTAACAATTTTTTTACTTGTTACTATCATTCACATATTGAATAATCTCTGATAAGTTTTTAGTTTTAAACTCAGTTTTTAATAAATCTAATGCAATTTCTATAATAGCTGACTGTTTTTGTTTATTATTTTCACAAGTTTTATTTAAAAATTCAAAATGCTCTTTGGATACAGAAGTAGATAATCTTTTTCTATGAACTACTGCCATTTTTACCTCCAAATAATCTTTAAAATATTTATTAAATTATA
>CAUWNL010000045.1:0-21348 GCA_963559995.1 uncultured Sarcina sp. | reverse complement strand
AACTAATATATCCAAAAATTATTTAAAGTTTACACAATTCTATTGACATAACCAATTTAGGTAATCTTTTTTATTTTATTTAAACTGTTGTCAAATTTAAATAAGAGCTAAATTAAAACTCTACTTTTTTACTTATCTAATGTCTATTATATTTTATAGATTTATAAAATCTTCAAATCTTTGTCTAACTTTTTCTTCACCCATTATTTGCATTATTGTATAAAGGTCTGGAGTATTGCTTCTATGAGTTATTGCAGCTCTTACAGCACCTGCTACATCTGATACCATACCTTTAAAGTTTTCTGGATTTTTCTTGTATGCTTTTCTATCTGTTGCATAGCCTAAAGAGGCTGCTAATGCTTTTAATTCTTCAAACCAAACAGTGTTATCTGTATTAAAGTTATAAGAATTTTTATATTCTTTTATTATTTCTTTAGCCTTTTCCATATCTAAGGTTTTTGGAAGTTCTACATTTTCTACTGTTTCTTTACTAAATAGTTCATCAAAGTAATAGAATACTTTTTCTTTTACTTCATTCCACTTAGCAAAATCTTTTCTTGGCTTTGGTCCATTCTTTTCTATATTAAATACTTTTTTCATCATGTTTTCATTTGCTACTAAAAGTTCATTGATTTCTCTATCATGTTCCTTTGACCATTTTTCATAAAGGTCATATACCTTTTCTGCACTCATTTTACATATAACATCTTTACTTACATCACCTAATTTAACTATGTCAAATAAAGCACCACTTTTACTCATTTTTTCTAATTCTATAACATAATCATGGTAATCTGCATCTTTGTTTTCCATTCTCCACTCTTCAAAAGCTGAATTTATTATATTTAAAAGATATTCTATAACAGACTCTACAGGATATCCTTGCTCATCATAGTAAGTTACTGCACTTTCAACATCTTTTCTCTTTGATAATTTTCTCTTTGAATTTCCATCTAACTTCATTATAGTTGGAACATGAGCATAGTTTGGAGTTTCAAGACCTAATACTTCAAATAATTGAAGATGTATTGGAAGAGATGATAACCATTCTTCCCCTCTTATAACGTGAGTTGTTCTCATTAATGAATCATCTACAATGTGCGCAAAATGATAAGTTGGAAGACCATCTCCCTTTATAATAACAATATCTTGATTGTTTTCTGGGAATGATACATCTCCCTTTATTAAATCATGGAACTCTACTCTTTTTTCAGGATTTCCAGGTGATTTTAATCTTAATATATAGTTTTCACCCTTCTTTATCTTTTCTATAGCCTCCTCTGTGCTTAAATTTCTATAAGTTGCATATTCTCCATAATAGCCTGGAGTTATTTTCTCTGCTATTTGTTTTTCTCTTAAAGCTGTTAATTCTTCAGGAGTTGCAAAGCATGGATAAGCTAATCCCTTTTTTATTAAATCCTTAGCAAAGGCATTATATATCTCTTTTCTTTCACTTTGCTTATATGGACCATAGTTTCCTTTTTCAGAATGCTCTCCTGTTACTCCCTCTGAAAAATTCATTCCATATTGGTTAATACTATCTATTATAAGTTTTATAGCACCTTCAACCTCTCTTTTTTGATCAGTATCTTCTATTCTTAAATAAAAAACACCTTCACTTTGATTTGCTAATCTTTCATTTATTAAAGCTGTAAATATTCCGCCTATATGTTGAAATCCAGTTGGGCTTGGGGCATATCTTGTAACTTTAGCTCCTTCCTTTAAATCTCTTTTTGGATATTTTTCTAAATAATCCTCTATTGTTTCCTTAACATTTGGAAATATTAAATCAGCAAGTTCTAATTGTTTTTCTAAATTCATTTTTTCACCTATTCCTTTATAAAAAAATTAAAAGTCTCCCATCCCATAATTTTAGGACGAAAGACTATTTTTCCGCGTTACCACCTAAATTGATTAAAATAAATTAACCCACTTATTTTCTCTTTAATGGAAGAAAACCATAGTTTTCACTTTTAATTTAAAGCTAAACTTATAGCTCCAAAGCTTCTTTCTATAGATTAGTATGCTAAACTCTCACCAAAACATTTAACTCTCTTTAATACTAAGTCCTATATACTCTTCTTTATCACAGCTAATTATATTTATTTTTTATAGATTTATTATAACTATATAAAACTTTATTGTAAATATTAATTTTAATTTATAGTATTTCTATTTTAAGTCCGATTCATTATTTTCTATAATTAAATTCCACTTTACTAATATGTGAAATAAATTTACAACATCTTGCTCATTATAAACTAAAATTTTTTCTATTTTCTCCTTTGGCATTCTCTCAAAGTATTCTCTGTCTTTTAAAACCTTATGAAAAGTTTTAGCTAAATTAGAACCTGACATTACCTCTCCTTGTCTTTCTATGTTAAACTTTTTCTCTAAAGCCTTAAGTCCAATACTTTGTTTAAAAGCGTGTTCATAAACCTTTTGTATATCTATAGATCTAAAATAATTTCCAAAATCAAAATTTATTCCGTATTTATTAAAAAGATAATTTATAACTGTAAAATCATTATTTCCTGAAAAAGTAACTATGTATTTCTTCTTTTTATCAGCTGATATATCTATGAAATACTTCTTAGCTAAATATAATATATCTTTAACTTCACTTTTATTTTCTATCATGTATTGAGTTACTATAAATTTCTTCTTTTCTGCATTATAAAAACCTGCTCCAAAAACCCCTACGCACTTAGGTTTTTTATATACATAATGCTCTAAATCAAAATATACGGAGTGCTTATATAATTCATCACCTTCTACGAAAGAAAGGGCAAAACTATCATCTAAATCATAAATAGATATTTCATGCTCCTTTATTATCACTTTATCACTCTTTTCCGTTAAACTTTATTAAACATATATATTATATCATTATATTAAATGATAGGTATATACCAAGTTCCTATTATTTCAATATGTAGTTTCCAACTTAAATGTTATTTTGTTAATTTTTTATTAATTTTACTTTTTCTGTTGACTTTTGTTCTTATAGATAATAATATATAATATGAATTAATTGATAATGATTTTCATTAGGAGGTATTAATAATTATGAGTTTATTTGATTTAAGATTAGAAAGAGAAAATAGTATGAAAAATACTATTAACACTCCTATAACCTTATATGATTTAAAAGTTGGTCAAGCTGGGCTTATAAAAGATATAACAGGAGATTCTAAACTTACTAGACGACTTTTAGCCCTTGGATGTATAGAAGGAACTAAAGTTACCTTAAAGGGGATTGCCCCATTAGGAGACCCTTTAATAATAAGTTTAAGAGGTTTTAACTTAGCTATACGTAAAAAGGATGCTAAAAATATATTTTTAATTAATTAAATTAAGTATAGGGGGACATATATATGACAACAATTGCCTTATTAGGTAATCCAAATGTAGGCAAAACAACACTTTTTAATTCTTTAACAGGCTCTCATCAAAAAGTAGGTAACTGGGCAGGTGTTACCGTTGATAGAAAAGAAGGTTCTTATAAAGATATAAAAATTGTTGATTTGCCTGGAATTTATGCTATGGATACATTCTCTAATGAAGAAAAAATTTCAAAAAAATTTTTAGAAACAGAAGCTGTTGATTTAATAGTTAATATAGTAGATGGTTCAAATCTTGAAAGAAACCTATATTTAACTATGCAACTTAAAGAATTTAAAAAGCCAATGGTTATATTAGTTAACATGATAGATATTGCTGATAAAAAGGGTGTTAATATAAACTATAAAGAACTTGAAAAATCTTTTAAAGCTAAGGTAATTCCTATAATGGCCTCTAAAGAAAAAGGGTTAGATGGTATTTTTGAATTCTTAGATAAAAAAGATTTTAAAAACTTTCTAGATAATGAAAAATATAATTTTAATGATGAAAAAGAGGCTTACAATTACATAGAAAGTAAGCTACAAAATTGTATTAAAACTAATGAGAATAATGGAAATATATCTTTTTCAGATAAAATAGATAAAATTATTTTAAATAAATACCTTGCCTATCCAATCTTCATAGGAATAATGTTATTTATATTTCAATTTACTTTTACTTGGATAGGACAACCATTATCAGATCTTTTAGATGGATTTTTAACAGGCACCTTAATGCCTTTTGTAGCTAATCTCTTATCAAGTAGCTCACCTTGGTTTCAGTCATTAATTGTTGATGGAATTATAGGTGGTGTTGGTGGAATTTTTGTGCTTTTGCCTATAATAATTACGCTGTTCTTCTGTTTAAATATTTTAGAAGATAGCGGATATATGGCTCGAGTAGCTTTCATAATGGATAGCCTCATGAGAAAGGTTGGACTATCTGGAAAGGCATTTATTCCTATGATAACAGGCTTTGGCTGTTCTGTTCCTGGAATAATGTCTGCAAGAACTTTAGAAAGTGAAAAAGATAGAAAACTTACAGCACTTTTAATTCCTTTTATGTCTTGTAATGCAAAACTTCCAGTTTATGTTGTTTTTACTGGATTATTTTTTTCAAGACACGCTACACTAGTTATTGCTTCCCTTTATTTTTTTGGAATCCTTATGGCATTTTTAATTGGATTAATATTTAAAAATACAATATTTAAAAAGGATGAAGAGCCTTTTATAATAGAACTTCCTGAGTATAAAATTCCTGATGCTAAATCTGTATTTAAAGAATTATCCGCAAAAACTCTTAGTTTCTTAAAAAAGGCAGGTACTATAATATTTGCTATGAGCGTACTTATATGGTTCTTACAAAGCTTTAATTTTACAGGTCTTGTAGATGATATACAAGATAGTTTCTTATATAATATAGGAACATTTATAACTCCAATTTTTAAACCTTTAGGTTTTGGTACATGGGAAGCTTCTGTTTCACTTTTAACTGGAATAATGGCAAAAGAAACTGTTATATCAACTATGGGGGTTATTTATGGAGGAGATTTATCAAGTATCTTACCTTACCATTTTACAGCTTTAACATCATTTGCATTTATGATTTTTGTTCTTTTATATACACCTTGTATGAGTGCTGTAGGAACTATAAAAAAAGAATTCGGAGGAAAATTTACTTTATTTTCTGTATTTCTTCAACTAGCTGTTGCTTGGATAGCCGCATTTTTAATATTTAATATAGGCTCTCTTTTTATGTAGACAGGAGATATTATTATGGAAATTTTAATAACTATTTTAATTTTTGTTTTGGTTATATATATATTATTTAAAAATATTAAGGCTTCGGCAAATGGAAAATGTAACTGTTCAAATTGTTCTTCTAAATGTTCTAAATATAAAAAAGAGAATTAAGAAAAAACCACCTAAAAATTCTAGGTGGTTTTAACATTTTACTAAATTTTTCTACATTTCTTCTACAACATTTATTCCTATTAAATTTAAAGAATTTTTTATAACTTGTGCTGTTGCTTCTATAAGTTTTACTCTAGCTATTTTAAGTCCTGTGTCTTCTAAATTTAACACACTATGAGCATTATAGAACTTGTTAAATGCCTTTGCAACTTCCACTGTATATCTTGTTACAACAGATGGCTCTAATTTATCTATAGCAAGAAGTATTGCTTTATTAAATCCTTCTAAAGTTTTTGCAAGTTCAAATTCTTCTTTAGAAGTTAATTTTGAAAAATCAGCTTCTCCCTTTAAGTTTTTAGCTTTTCTTAATATACTCTTAGCTCTTGCATAAGAATATTGAACATATGGACCTGTCTCTCCTTCAAAGCTTAACATTTCAGTCCAATCAAAAACAATATCCTTTTCTCTTGAATTTTTTAAGTAAGTAAATAAAACTGCACCTATTCCTATTTCTTTAGCTGCCGCTTCTTTATCTTTAAGAGATGGATTTTTAGTATTTATTGTTTCTAAAGTTTTAGCAACTGCTTCATTTAATAATTCTTCAAGTAATACTACATTTCCTTTTCTAGTTGAAAGCTTTCTATCTGCAAATTTTACAAGACCAAAAGGTATATGGACACAATCCTTTGCCCAAGTATGTCCTGCAAGTTCTAATGTTTTAAATACTTGTTTAAAGTGTAGTATTTGGTCTTTTCCAACAACGTATATACATTTATCAAAGTTATAGTGTTTTTTTCTGTACATTGCAGCTGCTAAATCCCTTGTAGCATATATTGATGCTCCATCTGACTTTACAACTATACAAGGTGGCATATTGTAATCATCTAGCATAACAACCTTTGCACCATTACTCTCTGTTAATACATTTTTTTCTTCAAGTTCTTTTACAACTACATCCATTTTATCATTATAAAAACTTTCTCCTGCCCATGAATCAAAATCAACACCTAACATACCGTATATGTTGTTAAACTCTTTTAAAGACAAATCCTTAAATCTT
Organism: uncultured Sarcina sp.; assembly: GCA_963559995.1. GTDB lineage: Bacteria > Bacillota > Clostridia > Clostridiales > Clostridiaceae > Sarcina. The sequence goes on along the minus strand of CAUWNL010000045.1, from coordinate 14,991 downwards.
TTCCAAAGCTCTACTGCCTCTTTATCTCCCTCTTCTAATTTTTTGAAGTACATTCTTCCTTCATCTTCTAGAGTAGGATCTTTTTCAGCCTCATCATGGAATTTTACATATATTCTTAAAAGCTCTGTTATAGGACTTTTTTCTATTTCTTCTTCATTTCCCCATCTTTTATAAGCTGATATAAGTTTACCAAATTGAGTTCCCCAATCCCCTAAGTGATTTATTCTAACAGCATCATATCCTTCAAACTTTAACATCTTATATAATGAATTTCCTATAGCTGTTGTAAAAAGATGACCTACATGGAATGGCTTTGCAATGTTTGGTGAAGAATATTCAACTAAATATCTCTTTCCTTCTCCAACCTTTGAAGAACCATAAGAATCTTTTTCAGATAATATTTCATTTATTATATCTTCACTAAACTTTACCTTATCTACAAAAAAGTTTACATATGGTCCTAAATTTTCAACTCTTTCAAAACCATCTTTATTTATAACATCTGCTATATCTTTAGCTATCATATTAGGAGCCTTTTTCATAACCTTAGCTAATTGAAAGCAAGGAAATGCAAAATCACCCATGTCACTTTTAGGTGGTATTTCTATAAGGCTTTCTATCTTCTCTAAATCTAAATCTATATTTTCTTTTAATCTTGTGGCTACTATTTTTTTATAATCCATATTCTACTCCTCCAATAATTTTAATTAAAAGTTTATAAAAAAATATCCATCTCTTAAATTCTAAGAGACGGATATTTTCCGCGGTACCACTCTAATTGGTTTAAAACCCACTTTTTATTTTAACGCATTATTTTTGCGACTATACCCTACTACTTTAAGTTATAAAGATTCTGGCAGCATCTCAGAGGCTCTCTTCATTTATTTAATTTTTTAGAGCTTACACCATCCTCTAATCGCTTGAAAAATACAAATAAATTACTCTTCTCTTCAATGATTTTTAAATTATATTCTATTTTAGTTTAACATATAGTTTATTATATATATGATTTCTAACCATTGTCAAGATATAAAAAATCATATTTAAAAGTAAAATTTATATTGAAATTATTTGTCTTTTTATATAATATCTTTAATATATGTTTATTTAAAAGGGGAAAATAAATAATGAATCGAATTGGTGTTATAACTATTAGTTCAAATGTAATTAGAATAACCTTAGCAGAAGTTTCTGAATCTAAACATTTTAAAATAATTGATGAACTAAAAGAAAGAACTAAGATGGACTTTTATTTAGTTAATAGTTCAAATATAAAGAAAGAGGATATAAGATTTATATTATCTACAGTTCGCTCATTTATGTCAATGTGCCTATCTTCTGGAGCAAATAAAATTATTTTAGTATCTACAGGAGATATATCAAGAGCTAAAAATATAACTGTTTTAAAAGAAAAAATACTTAAAGAACTAAATATAAATATGCAAATACTAAATAGTGAAAAAGAAATTTATTATAACTTTCTAGGTACTACAAACTCTATGGAATGTAATAATTCTCTATTAGTTGATATAAATAGTAATATAACTTACTTAGCCTGGATTTTTAATAATTCTATTTATAAAAAATGTGTTCTACCTTTTGGATATGTAACATTAACATCTTTATTTAATTTAGATGATACTATATCATTTAGTAATAGTGAAAGCTCCCTTCTATATATAAGAAATGCGCTAAATAATTTAGAATTAACTTGGCTTAAAGAAAATAAATTTAATTTAGCAATTGGTATTGGTGGTCCTTTTAGAAATATAGGTAAAATTCACAGAAGAAAAAATAGATATCCTTTAGAATTATCCCATAATTATGTTTTAAGTACTCAAGATATTGATGAAATATTTTGCCTTTTAAAAAGTAAAAACTTAAAACAAAGAATAAATATTGATGGATTATCTAAAACCCGTGGAAATACTATAGTTGCAGCAACCCAGATTTTAAAAGAAATTTTAAATCTTTCTTCTATAAATAATGTAAGTGTTTGCGGTAGTAGCCTTAGAGAAGGTATTCTTTATGACTATTTAAATAAATTTTATAACTCTAAAAAAGAAATTTTAAATTCTAGCTTACAAAATGTTATAGATGATCTAAATATAAATAAGCTACATGGTAAGAATGTTTATAAAATATCCTTAAAACTATTTAAAGAATTACAATCCCTCCACAAACTAGATAATAATTATAAGTATATTTTAAAAACAGCCTCACTTCTTCATGACTGTGGAATAAATATAAGATATTATGATCATCATCTTCATTCCTTTTATATAATTTTAAATTCACAAATAAATGGCCTAACCCACAAAGAAAAACTATTAAGCGCCCTTTGTGCAGCTTCCCATAGAAATAATAATTTTGAAGTGCCCCTTCCTAAGTATAGTGCACTTATAAATAAATTAGATATATACAATATAGAAAAATTAGGTGTGCTCTTAAAAATATCTGAAAGTTTAGATAGAAACTTAGTAGGTTCTATATTCGATATTGAGATAAAAGTAGATAATGATGTAGTAAATATTGGACTATATTCCTTTAATAATATAGATTTAGAAATTAGACAAGCTTTAAGAAGTTCCGAAATCTTCAAATATACTTATGGTAAAAATCTTAATATATTTAAAATAGATAATGAAAAAAATTATAAAACCAATTAATTAAAGGAGCATATATCTAGCTCCTTTAATTTATACTATTTAATTATACTCTCTATTGCTTTTACCGACCTTTCTAAAGATGTTAATATATTACTTGGAACTTCATCCTTGTTCTCATAACTTAAAACTTTATTGCTATCTAATATATAATAACTACTTTCTCCATTTAGATTCTTGTGCTTATATGTCCAAGTAGGTATATAACTATAGGATTTTAATTCTACATCTCCATTTAATTTTTTTCCTATTTCTATATTTAAAATAACTCCATCTTCACATAATCTATTTCCCACAGTTTCTTGTCTTTGATTAGATATAAAGTTTCCCATAGAGTATGCAACTAATGTAGACTGTCCACTTTCTTCGTTTATTATGGTTTCTATAGGCTCAACAACATTTGGATGTGAACCTAAAACAACATCAACTCCATAAGAGTTTAATTTTTCCGCTATATATTTTTGTGTATCATTAGGTTTTGTATTAAACTCATCTCCCCAATGAACACCAATTATTATAAATTTAGCACCCTTTTCTCGCATTTCATTTATTTTATATTCTATTTCTAAAAGACTACTATCTAATTCATTGTAGTTATAAGTATTTATTAAGTTAACTACTTCTTCTTTACTACTTTTAAAAGTATCATTAAATGTATATGAAGTAAATCCAATCTTTATTCCATTTATCTTTTCTATTATATAATCCATAACATTGTTATCTCTTTTAATTCCTGTATACTTTAGTCCTATCTTCTCTAGGTTATCTATAGTGTTAAAGTATCCTTCTTCTAGGGAATCTAACACATTATCATTTGCGGCATTTACTATATCAAAACCTGTATCTTTTAAAGCATTTAACATAGATTCTGGTGAATTAAACCTTGGATATCCTGAATACCCTAAGCTCTCTCCTCCATATGAACCTTCTATATTACAGTAAGCAAAGTCAGCTTCTTCTATATATCTTTTTATATATTTAAAATTATCATAAAATTCATATTCATAACTTTCTTTATTATATGCTGCTAATATTTGATCATAATGTACTAATATATTTCCAACAGCTACTATATTTATTGTTTTTCTAGTTTTTATTTCAAAGGCTTCCACTATACCAATTTCTTTTCCATAGTTTATAAATATAGCAATTAGAAATAATATCATTGTGGTAAAAAGTGAAATTAAAACACTATTTTTATTCTTCATAAAAATCACCTATAAACATTACTTTTATTCTTCATAAAAATCACCTATAAATACAATTCTACCATATTTTTACATATATTTAAATATTAAATTTATATTCTTTATAATATTTTATACTTTCATCAGTTTACATTTTAAACTATAAAAATATTTAAAGAGAATGAATTATATCTTCATTCTCTTTAAAATAATATAAAACTATAATATAATAGCCCAGAAATTTATTAAAGTATTTATTATATATCCACAGGGATATACTAATAAGTTTGACCCAATTAAAAGGACTATGATTAATATAATTATATAATACTTATATATAGTTCCTGCAATTTTACGAAACAATTGTGGAAATAAATCTGCAAGTATTCTAAAACCATCTAATCCTGGAAGTGGTAGTATGTTAAATACAAATAAATCAACATTAATTAAGATTATGTAATAAAGAATTAAACTTATTATTTGCATAGCCTCACTGCTTGTTCCAAATAATAGAATTAATAAAACATAAAATAATGACGCTACAATTGCAACAACTAAATTAGAAAAAAGTGCTATAAAATTAACTTTAAGTGCGTCACGCCTTGGATTTTTAAAAGCGTTCTTATTTATTTGTACAGCTTTACTCCATCCAAAGTTAAGAAATAACATAAATATTAGTCCCATTATATCTATATGTGCAAAGGGGTCTAATGTGAGCCTTCCTTGAAACCTTGGTGTTTTATCTCCTAGCATATCAGCCATTTTTGCTCTAGAATACTCTTTAGCACTAAATGCTATTAAAAGTGCTGGTATAGCCAGAAAAATTTCTAAAAGTTTATCTGCCATTAAGTTTCCTCCTACTATTTTCTTAAATTATTATATCATAGTAACTTTTATTTTTCATTAGATAAGTATTTAAAAAGGTTATCTTAAAAGAGAGTTAATTTAATTAACTCTTCATTAGATAACCCTTTTTCTTATAATCTTTTAGCTGCCTCAAAAGCAAGTTTACTTCTTTCACACTCGTCATATAGAAGTGATACTTGATAACAAAGAGAACTACCCTTCATTTTTTCTGATGCATAACAAAGACCATTACTTCTCGAATCTAAAAACGCTTGATCTATCTGTTCTGGGTCACCTATTAATATTATTTTAGATCCTTCGCCAGCCCTTGTTACTATAGCTTTTACCTGCTTTGGAGTAAGATTTTGCGCCTCATCTATAATAACCCAATTACGTATTATACTTCGTCCCCTTAAATAACCTACTGCTTCCGTTGTTATTATCTTTCTTTCAAATAATTCTTCTATTTTATCATTTAATTCCTTTTCATTAGTGTATTTACTCTTTTCATTAGAATCTATTAAAATTTCCAAATTATCAAATATAGGTCTCATAAATGGAGCTATTTTTTCTTGCTCCGTACCTGGAAGATACCCTATATCCTCATCCATAGTCACATTAGGCCTACATACTAATATTCTTCTATACTCCTTACTATCTTCTTCTAAAATCTTTTTAAGACCAACAGCTAAAGAAAATAATGTTTTAGCAGTTCCTGCAGGGCCTTTTATTATTACTAAAGGTGCTTTATCTGCGTCTGTTGATAAACATTCAAGCATAAACTTTTGTCCTACATTTCTTGGACTTATACCCATTATATTTATATTATTTTTATAAAGGAGAGGCACAACTTTTTTTCCATCATATCTTCCTAAGGCTGTTTGTTTTTCATTATCATTACCATGAATTATTAAAAATTCATTTATTATAAGCTCTGGTTTTTTGTAACTATTAGATTTCATATCATATTCTGTTAAAGCATCTGTGTCAATATATTTATTTTTAAAAAATTTTGACATATCTAAAGATGACATATATACATCACGTCTTCCCATATACTGCTCATCCATAGCTGGAACTTCCTCTTCATAGTAATCTTTTGTCATTATTCCAACAGTATCTGCCTTTATTCTTTCAAATGTATCTTTTGTTATTAAGCAAACATCCTCTCCTTGTTCCATTAAAGCTTTACAAATCTGTATGATTCTATTATCTGCCTTTTCAATACTCCAAGATTCAGGTATTTTGGTTTTATAAAAGCTTGATATAACCTTTAATGTGCATCCATTTCCTATACTTACTCCTTGACTTAATTTTCCCTTTAATCTTAATTTATCTAAAATTCTAGCTACATTTCTAGCATTCATTCCTAAATCACTATTTACTTTTTTAAAGTTATCTAGTTCTTCTAAAACAACTTCTGGAATTACTATATTACTATTTTCAAAAGTAAAAATAGCACCTGGTGAATATAATAAAACATTAGTATCTAATACATATGTTTTTCTCAAAAACATCACTCCTTTAGAATAAGTATCTTTATATTAAAAGTGTAAATTAAAACAAATTTTTAATTTTAACATTTATATATAATATTTTTAATAAATCTTTATAATTCCTAAAAGGACATATTTATTTAATATTATATAGACTAAAACTTTATTGCGAGGGTTTAACTTTTATATTATTATATATTTATATATAAAACTGTGGAGGAATTTATTAATGAAATTATTATTCTTTGATACTGAAACAACTGGAATAAAACCAGGTAGTATATGTCAGCTTAGTTATATACTAACTAATACATCTACAAAACCTCAAACAACTATAGGAAAAAATTTCTTCTTTACTGTTGACGAAATGAATGAAGAAGCTCAAAAAATTCATGGTTTCTCCTTAGAAAAGCTATATGAATTAAGTAATGGAATGTATTTTGAAGATTTTTTTGAAGATTTTTTAAATGACTTTATAGAAGCTGATTTTATAATAGGACATAATGTTCAATTTGATATAAAATTTTTAAAGCATGAACTTTCAGGTCTTGGAGAGGAATTTATACCTTCAAATGTATTTTGTACAATGCAGTATTATAAAGATATTTGTAAAATACTTAAATCTTCTGGTGATTTTAAAAATCCCAAACTTGAGGAAGTCATTAAATTTTTAAATATTTCTAAAGAAAAAATTACAGAAACTGCTGACAAATTATTTATGGGAAGTGGAAATTATCATGATGCAAGATTTGATACAGCAGCTACTTACCTAACAGTAACTGAAGGTATAAAAAAAGGTTATATAAAAAGAAACTATTTTTCAAATCTCTTATCTAAATAAAAGACAACCCCCTAAAATATATAATTTTAGGGGGTTTATTATAATATCTATCTATATTAATTAATATGAATTTATCCTATACGTTAACTTCACCTTTTATGTTTAATGCATCATCATTATCCCATAAAATAGGATCTACACAAGTCTTTACAAATTCTACTACCTGACCTGGTGCTCTACCTACAAATTTTATCGGATCTATTACTTCTATTATTTCTTCTTTAGAAAGGCCAAAAGATTTATCCTTTATTATTCTTTCAATAAGATCATTATTTAATCCTTCACCCTTTACCCTTTGAGCTGCCGCCATTGAGTGAACTCTTATACATTCATGAAGTTCTTGTCTATCTCCACCATTTTTAACAGCCTTCATAAGTATATTTTCAGTAGCCATAAATGGTAATTCATTTTCTACATGGGCTTTTATCACTTTATCATAAACCACCATATTTTCTGCAACATTTATATATATATTAAGTACACCATCTAAAGCTAAGAAAGCTTCTGCAACTGCTATTCTCTTGTTAGCAGAATCATCTAGAGTTCTTTCAAACCACTGAGTTGCAGCTGTTATTGCTGGATTTAATGAGTTTACTATGACATATCTAGCTAAAGCACTTATTCTTTCACTTCTCATAGGATTTCTTTTATAAGCCATAGCAGATGACCCTATTTGATTTTTTTCAAAAGGTTCTTCCATCTCTTTCATACTTTGAAGAAGCCTTAAATCATTTGAAAACTTATAAGCACTTTGGGCAATTTCTGATAGTGTATTTAGTACTATTGAGTCAAACTTTCTTGGATAAGTTTGACCAGTAACTGCAAAGCTTTCTGTAAATCCCATTTTATTTGCTACTATTTTATCTAAACTTTTTACCTTTTCTTCATCTCCATTAAAAAGTTCCATAAAACTTGCTTGTGTTCCTGTTGTACCTTTAACTCCTCTTAATTTAAATGTGCTTAATAAATGATCTATATTTTCTATATCCATTACCAAGTCCTGCATCCAAAGAGTTGCCCTTTTCCCTACTGTAGTTAACTGAGCTGGTTGATAATGAGTAAATCCTAAGGTTGGCATATCTTTATACTTAAGAGCAAATTCTTTTAAATGATTTAGAACTGTAACAATTTTTTTCTTTATAAGTACAAGTGCATCCCTCATAATTATTATATCTGTATTATCACCAACATAACAGCTAGTTGCCCCTAAATGTATTATTCCTTTAGACTCTGGACATAAAAGACCATATGCATAAACATGACTCATTACATCATGTCTTACTTCTCTTTCTTTTCTTATTGCATCATCATAATTTATATTATAAATATTCTCTTTTAACTTATCTATTTGTTCTTGCGTTATATCTAGCCCTAATTCTTTTTCCCCTTCTGCTAGAGCAACCCATAGTTTTCTCCAAGTAGAAAATTTCATATCATCTGAAAATATGTATGACATTTCTTTTGAAGCATACCTAGAATTTAATGGTGTGTTATATAAATTTTTCATATAGTGAAACAACCTCCAACGTACAAAACATTTTTTTTATATATTATAGTTCGTATTATAACATACTTTATTTTATTTTAAAACTACATTAATAAACTTTATGTCATTTTACACAATTTCTATTTAATATTAAAAGGCTCTAATTATAAACTTTATAATTAGAGCCTTTTAATAACCTTTACTTTAGGCTATTTTTTATATTAGTCTTCTAAAGTTTCTATTAATTTAGCTATTTCTTCTGCTGCTAAAGTTTCGTCATCTCCACTAGCAGTAACTTTTACAGTTGCATCCTTTGAAACGCCTAATGATAAAACTCCTATTAAACTCTTAACGTTAGCTTTTTTACCATTAAATTCAAGACTTATATCTGATTTAAAAGAAGAAGCCTTCTTTACTAATAGTGTAGCTGGTCTAGCATGTAAACCTGTTGAATTTTTTACTAAAACTTCTTTAGATATCATTGAATACACCTCTTACTTTCTGTTTTATAAATTTAAACTTTATTTTTAGAAACTCAGGAATTTTTATCTTGTTAAACAAATATCTTACACTTTTATTAAATATTGTTTTGTAATTGATTCCTATACATATTATTATATCATTTTTCATATATAATTCAATAATTTTTATTTAATTGTCGAAATATTTAAACCTTTAATAAAATTTGAAATTCTATCTAATCCTTGTTCTATATTATCCATAGATGTTGCATAAGATAATCTTATTGAATTATCCTCACCAAAAGCTAATCCTGGTATTACAACCACATTTTCCTTATCTAATAATTTCTGACAAAATTCATTAGAACCTTCCATATTATACTCTTTAATAACATCTTCTATATTTACTAAAACATAAAAGGCGCCCTTTGGTTCTATATAGGATACATTAGGAATTTTATCTAGTAATCTCATCATAACTTTTCTTCTTTTATTAAACTCATCTTGCATTACTTTCATCTCTTCTTGTGGACCTGTTAAAGCCTCTAATGATGCATATTGAGCTATTGAATTCACATTTGATGTTGTATGACTTTGTATATTATTCATAAGTTTTATAATTTCTTTTTTACCTGCTGCATAGCCTACTCTCCATCCCGTCATAGCATAAGCCTTTGATAAACCATTTATAACTATTGTTCTATTAAAAGCATCATTACTTAAACTTGCTATACTTATATGTTCGTTAGCCCCGTATATAAGTTTTTCATACATTTCATCTGATATTATATATAAATCATATTTTTTAGCAAAATCTGCTATTTCAATTAATTCTTCTTTACTATAAATAGATCCTGTAGGATTATTTGGAGAGTTTAGTACTATAGCCTTAGTTTTGTTAGTTACATACTTTTCTAAATTTTTATAATTTACTTTAAAATCATTTTCCCTACTTGTTTCAACAAAGACAGGAATACCATCATTTAATTTAACAAGTTCTGGGTAACTTACCCAATATGGTTTAGGTATTAAAACCTCATCTTCTGGATTTAAAATAGCTGCAAATACATTAAATAAGCACTGTTTTCCACCAGTTGAAACTATAATATTTTCAGTTTCATACTTTAATTTATTATCTTTATAAAGTTTTTTAGCTATAGCCTTTTTAAGTTCCACTATACCTGAAACTGCTGTATACTTAGTTTTACCTTCATTCATCGCAGTAATTGCAGCATTAATAATGTTTTGAGGAGTATTAAAATCTGGTTCTCCTACACCAAAACTTATAACATCAACACCTTTTGCTTTAAGTTGCCCCGCTTTAGCCGTAAGTGCTAGAGTTATAGACGCTTCCATATTTAATGCTTTTTTAGATAAATTCATAGGAAAAAATCCCCCTTTTTATTGCTATTTTTATTTTGATATATTAAATTTAGTTAGATATAGATCTAAATTATCTAACTAAATTTAATATATCACTTTTAATTTTTAAAGTAAATTATATATTTAATTAAAATAAATCACTCTATAAGATAATTAAATCTTCTAAAAGATTTTCTTATAGAGTGATTTAAACTTTAAAACCTTTATATTTTATCTAGGTTGAACTATAAGCTTTATAGCAGTTCTACTCTCACCATCTATTTGTATGTCTGTAAAAGCAGGTATACAAACTATATCTTTACCACTTGGTGCAACGAATCCCCTTGCTATTGCTATTGCCTTTACAGCTTGATTTATAGCTCCTGCACCTACTGCTTGTATTTCAACAACATTTTTTTCTTTAATTATTGCAGCTAATGCACCTGCCACAGAATTAGGACTTGACTTTGTTGATACTTTTAATACTTCCATTTCTTTTCCTCCTACTAATTCTTAATAGAGCATACGTTTTCATATTTTTGTAACGTATAATTATATTATATATGTTTATATTCTATAAAAAAACATAAAATCCTTTTTAAAATTAAAAATTAATATATAATAAAAAATACACCTTACCAAAAGATGTATTTTTAAAATGCACTAGATTATTTTGCATAATCTATAGCACGTGTTTCTCTTATAACATTTATTTTAATCTGTCCAGGATACTCTAATTGCTCTTCTATATTTTTAACAATATTTCTTGCCATTTCAACAGCACCTGCATCATCAACTTGATCTGGTTTAACCATAATTCTAATTTCTCTTCCAGCTTGAATTGCATATGACTTTTCTACACCTTCATATGAAGTAGCTATTTCCTCTAATTTTTCTAATCTTTTTATATAAGCTTCTAAAGTTTCTCTTCTAGCCCCTGGTCTAGCTGCTGATATAGCATCTGCTGCTTGAACAAGAACAGCTTCTAAAGTTTGCATTTCTACATCGCCATGATGGGCTGAAATAGCATTTACTACCGCTGGAGATTCATGATATTTCTTTGCAAGATCTCCACCTATTAAAGCATGTGGTCCTTCATATTCTTGGTCAACACCTTTACCGATGTCGTGTAAAAGTCCTGCTCTTCTAGCTAAATTAACATCTAAGCCTAATTCAGATGCCATTAATCCTGCTAAATATGCAACTTCAATAGAATGTTTCAATACATTTTGTCCATAGCTAGTTCTATATTTTAATCTTCCTAGAAGTTTTATTACTTCTTGATGTAATCCATGAACACCTGTTTCAAAGGTTGCTTGTTCTCCTTCTTCTTTGATATCATTTTCTACATCTTTTGTAGCTCTTTCTACCATTTCTTCAATTCTAGCTGGATGTATCCTTCCATCTACAATTAATTTTTCTAGTGCTATTCTTGCAATTTCTCTTCTTATTGGATCAAAACTTGATAAAATAACAGCTTCTGGAGTATCATCTATTATAAGATCAACTCCTGTTAATGTTTCTAATGTTCTTATATTTCTTCCTTCCCTACCTATTATTCTACCCTTCATTTCATCATTAGGTAATGCAACAACATATACTGTAGATTCTGAAACATGGTCTGCAGCACATCTTTGAATAGCAGTTGTTATTATTTCTCTAGCTCTTTTATCTGCTTCCTCTTTAGCTTTAGATTCAACATCTTTTATCATTATTGCAGCTTCATGTTTTACCTCTTTATTAACTTGATCTAATAAAATCTTTCTAGCTTCATCTGTTGTAAGATTTGAAATTCTCTCAAGTTCATTTCTTTGTTCTTCATAAAGGGATTTAACACTATTTTCAACATTCTCTATCTCAATAGCTTTACTATTAAGACCTTCTTCTTTCTTTTCTAATAAATCACTCTTTTTATCTATAGATTCTTCTCTTTGCAATAATCTTCTTTCTAATCTTTGTAACTCATTTCTTCTCTCACGAGACTCTTTTTCTAAATCATTTCTTAGTTTGTGAGCCTCTTCTTTAGCCTCTAATATAACTTCTTTCTTTAAGGCCTCTGACTCCTTTTTTGCGTCTTCTAAGACTCCTTCAGCTTCCTTTTGTAGGCTTTCAACTTTACTTTTTGAAGCCTTATTTATCATAGTATACTGAACAAATCCTACTACTATTAATATAATAATTGCTATAATTACTGCTATAATTATATCCATATGAACACCTCCTTGTATAATATTATTTCGTAAAATATAAATATTTATAGAAAGGTGTCATAATATATTCTCACTGTAATTCTTATTGAACATGATAAACCAGTATTTGTTATTATTGTATAGTAAATTTATCTTTGTGTCAAGGTGCTATACCACTAGCTTTGCTATTTATAATAAGTCTATTTTCATTTATATTATATATTATTTACAACTTTTTATTCTATATTTTTAGAAAAGTTAACATTTTAAATTAAAAGCTACACTAAAGTTCTTTTTTATAATATGTTTTATATTAATTATTCTTAAATAAAACACATTATTTATGTTAACTTTAATGTAGCTTAATTATATGCTCTAATGACACTTTATTTATTTTCTATTCAGCTTTATCAGAAGCAACCTCTGACATTGGAAGGTGATGCTTTTCTCTTATCTTACGCTCTATTTCCAAAGCAACATCTTCATTATCCTTTAAATATTGTTTAGCATTTTCTCTACCTTGGCCAAGTCTTATATCACCATAAGAGAACCATGCCCCGCTTTTTTGAATTATCTCTTCTTTTACCCCTACATCTACTAAATTACCAGTTTTTGATATACCCTCATTATACATTATATCAAATTCTGCTTGCCTAAATGGAGGAGCAACTTTATTTTTTATTACTTTTACCCTAGTCCTATTCCCCATTATAGCATCACCTTGTTTTATTGAATCTATTCTTCTAATATCCATTCTAACTGAAGCATAGAATTTAAGTGCTCTACCACCTGGAGTAACTTCAGGGTTTCCAAACATTATTCCAACTTTTTCTCTTAATTGGTTTATGAATATAGCAACACATTTAGTTTGATTTATACTACCTGCAAGTTTTCTAAGGGCTTGTGACATAAGTCTTGCCTGAAGTCCTACATGGGAGTCTCCCATTTCACCTTCTATTTCAGCTCTTGGAACAAGGGCAGCTACTGAATCTACAACTAAAACATCTATTGCACCTGATCTTACTAAAGCCTCTGCAATTTCTAAACCTTGCTCTCCTGTGTCTGGTTGAGAAACTACTAAATTATCTATATCAACACCAAGTTTTGCTGCATATGCTGGATCTAATGCATGTTCTGCATCTATATAAGCTGCCGCACCACCTGTCTTTTGAGCTTCTGCAACTACATGAAGTGCTACTGTTGTTTTACCTGAACTTTCAGGTCCATATATCTCTATTATTCTTCCTCTTGGAACTCCACCTATTCCAAGGGCTATATCTAAATCTAAACAACCTGTAGATACCGCATCTATATTAGCTGTAGTATCTTCACCAAGCTTCATAACAGAACCTTTACCAAATTGCTTCTCTATTTGACCCATTGCCATCTCAATAGCCTTTAATTTATTTTCATCTATCTTAGCCATAAAAACCCTCCTACTACGAACATAAGTTCTATATTGATTATAGAGTATACCCCTAAAGATGTCAATATAGAAGAAAGTATAAAGCATTAAATATTTAATTCTTTATACTTAATTATTAACTCATTATCAAAATTTATTCCACTATTTGTCAACAGTTATAACTTTTCTATTTTTAACAAAATAATCTATTCCTGATATTATAGTAATAATAACCGCAATATAAAATACTATATTTGCTGCCCATACAAAGAATGGTAGATAATTTGTTATTAAAGAAATATTATTTAGTGACATTATATTAACTGTTAATAGGAATAATATTATTGCTATCATTTGAATAACTGTTTTTATTTTTCCCCACCAACTAGCTGCAATTACAAGACCATTTGATGCTGCAATGCTTCTTAAACCTGAAACTGCAAATTCTCTAGACAATATTATTATAACAGCCCAAGCTGGAATCATATCTATTTGAACTAAGCATACGAAAACTGCTGTAACTAAAAGTTTATCCGCTAATGGGTCCATAAACTTTCCAAAAGTAGTTATTTGATTTCTAGACCTTGCTATATGCCCATCTAACTGATCTGTTATAGAGGCTACTATAAAAATAATTGTAGCTATTATAGTTCCATAATCTATTCCTTGTACCAAGAAAAATATTAAAAATACAGGTACTAGGATTATTCTCAAAAGTGTAAGCTTATTTGCAAGATTCATCTAAAACCACCCCTATTAAATCATACTCTAATGCTTCTGTTATTTTTACATCATAGAATTTATTAATTGCTAAATCTTTTCCTTTTACATATATCATTCCATCTATATCTGGAGCCATTTCATAACTTCTGCCTATAAAGTATTCATTATTTCTATTATCAATTAATACTCTATAAACTTTTCCTACCTTTTTTTTGTTTATTGATTTAGATACTCCTTGTTGAATTGCCATAAGAGATTTTTCTCTAAATTCTTTAACCTCTTCATCTATTTGATTTTCCATAATTGCAGCTGGTGTTCCCTCTTCTTGT
>CAUWNL010000044.1:0-22267 GCA_963559995.1 uncultured Sarcina sp. | reverse complement strand
CCAAATCTTATTTGCAAAGTTTCTAGCAGCTTCTACTCTTTCTGGCATATATCTTATATCATTTCCTGGAGCATTTCCTGTAACTAGCATGAATCTTAGGGCATCTGCACCATATTCATCTATAACTTCTAGTGGGTCTACACCATTTCCTAAAGATTTACTCATTTTTCTTCCTTGAGAATCTCTTATAATACCGTGAATTAATACAGTATCAAATGGAGTTTCTCCCATGTTGTGTATTCCTGAGAATATCATTCTTGCAACCCAGAAGAATATAATATCATATCCTGTAACTAAAGTTGATGTTGGATAAAAATACTCTAAATCTTCTGTTTTATCTGGCCAACCAAGAGTTGAAAATGGCCATAGAGCAGAACTAAACCATGTATCTAAAACATCTGTTTCTTGTTCTATTTTATTAGATCCACATTTTGTACATGTAGTTACATCATGTTCTGATACCATTATTTCACCACAATCTTCACAGTAGTAAACTGGTATTCTGTGTCCCCACCATAATTGTCTTGATATACACCAATCTTGAATGTTTTCCATCCAGTTAAAGTATGTCTTTTCAAATCTTTCAGGAACAAATTTAGTCTTTTTATTTTTAACAACTTCTATAGCTGGTTTTGCTAAAGAGTCCATTTTTACATACCATTGTTTTGATATTATAGGCTCTATAACTGTTCCACATCTATCATGAGTTCCAACGTTATGTGTATGAGGTTTTATTTTAACAAGTAAGCCTTGAGCTTCTAAGTCAGATATCATAGCTTTTCTAGCTTCATATCTATCTAAGCCTTGATATTTTCCACCTAACTCGTTTATAACTCCAGCATCATCCATAACTCTTATTTGTTTTAGATTATGTCTTAAACCTACTTGGAAATCGTTAGGGTCATGGGCAGGTGTTATTTTAACCGCACCAGTTCCAAATTCTAAATCAACATAATCATCAGCTACAACTGGTATTTCTCTATCTGTTAGAGGTAATTTTAACATTTTACCAACTAAGTGTTTATATCTTTCATCATTAGGATTTACAGCAACAGCAGTATCACCTAAAAGAGTTTCTGGTCTAGTTGTTGCAATTTCTAAAAATTCATCAGAACCTACAACAGGGTATTTTATATGCCAGAAGCTTCCTTCTTTTTCTTCATATTCTATTTCAGCATCAGATAAAGCTGTTTGACATTTAGGACACCAGTTAGTTATTCTGTTTCCTTGGTATATAAGCCCTTCATTATAAAGCTTAACAAATACATGTTTTACAGCTTTACTTAAGTTTTCATCCATAGTGAAAGCTTCTCTTGTAAAGTCAGCTGAAACACCAACTTTTTTAAGTTGTTCTCTTATTTTATCTCTGTATTCATCTGTCCATTCCCAAACTTTTTCTAGGAATGCTTCTCTTCCCATTTCTTTTTTGTTAAGACCTTGTTTTAAAAGTTCATTTTCAACTTTAACTTCTGTTGCAATAGATGCATGGTCTTCTCCGGGAAGCCATAAAGTGCAATATCCTTGCATTCTTTTAAATCTTATAAGCATGTCTTGTAGCGTATTATCAAGGGCATGACCTAAGTGAAGTTTTCCTGTTATATTTGGTGGTGGCATTATTATTGTATAAGGCTTTTTGCTCTTATCAACTTCTGGTGTGAAGTATTTTTTTTCTTGCCAAAGGCTATATAATCTTTCTTCAAATTCTTTTGGGTTATAGGTTGTAGAAATATTTTTATCTTCCATTATGTTGTTTCCTCCTTAAATTTATGTTTATTTAGGATCTGTTTTAAATAAATGCTTATCTTCAAAACATAACCTTGATTTTTAATAAAATAAAAAACCCTCATCCATAAAAGGACGAAGATTCGCGGTACCACCTTTTTTTCCCTAAAAATATTTTAAGGACACTTAAATTAATAACGACTAAGTTAAAGCCGTCTTTAGCTACTTTTTATTTTCGCTAAAGAAACTCAAAAGCTACTTCAAAATATCAAGTATAAAAAACCTTACAGCCTAGGGTTTTTCTCTCTTAAAACTCTTCCTATTTTTACTCCTCTTTATCACAGTTTTTCTATATTATTTACAGTTTATATTATAATATAATATTTTTCTTGTCAAGATAACTTTTACCTAATGTTATACTCATCGTAGATTATCTATAGCACAGTATTATAACTGCTTATAAACATTAAATTGTAACTTGATAATTTTTAATATATATGTTACAAATAAAAAAACTTCATTAGTTTAGTAGCAAAAATTTATTAGAGTTTCATAGAAATAATTAAGTAAATTTTATATTAAAATTTAGAGACCCTATTTCAATATATAATATATTTATATACTATTTAATATTTAATTCCTTAGCACCAATTACTTATTCTAAAATCTTATGTGGTTTTTAATACAAGTGAAAATTTAATCACTTAAATAAAAAAGCTATTAAAACCTATACTCTATAAGTTACGCTAATGCTTAAATATTACTAAATTAAAAATCAGAATATGTATATTATATTTAAAAGTGATAATAATTCTAATATAATGTTTACCTTGGAGGATTATGTAATGAATTATTTTTCAAAAGGAAATGAGTTTTATAACAATGAAAATTACAAAGAAGCTCTATCTTATTATAAAAAAGCTATTGAAAATAAAGATTGTGAATACCACGCCTTTTATAATTCTGGTGTTTGCCATATAAAACTCAAAAATTATTTAAAAGCTATAGATATGATTAATAAGGCTTTAGAAATCCATAAGGACTCTAAATACTTCTTTAATATAGCTTATTGCTATTCAATGCTTAAAGATGATATCAAAGCTCTTAGATACTTTAACTTAGCTTGGGCACTAGACCATAGTGATGGAGACTGTGAACGAGCTATAAAGCTTATAACATCAAAAATTAAAAAAGAATAAGATTAAAGAGCTGTTTAATTTTTAAAACAGCCCTTATTAATTCTAAGTATTTTATTTACATTTTAATTATATATTAAAATTTTTTTACTGTAACACTTAATATAAGAAAAATTAAACACATATAAAACGCAGCCCTTGGAAGACTTAAAAACACTCCTGTTAATCTTTGAGATTTTTCTGTTTTATTTACTTGAAAATTATTAATCCTTCTTAAATAAGGATTTAAAATCAATTTAACTAATAATGCAAGTATTATTCTAAGTATAATATAAATCACTAGAGCGATTACTATAAATACCACCATTGCAAATACTATAGGGAAATACATATAATCATTTACTAAATCTATTAAACCAACTAAAGCTAAAGTCATTAATTGTCCAAGCTCCTTAACATGAGTCATTGTTATATAAGATAATATCAGGGATAAAAATATACAAAGATAGTTCCCTGCCTCTATTATACTTCTTCTTATCCTAGTTATATTAAACTTTTTATGGTACTCCATAAATAAAATAACTATAAATAAAATAACTGATAATGCACATATAATTAATTCCATATTCTCTACTCCAAAATATCCTGTTCTTTAACAACCTTTTTTATAACTTCACTACAACATTCAAAATCATACCCTTTAGATGCTAAAAATCTAAAGAGCTTTTGAGATAACTTATACTCATCATTTTCTCTCTTTTTTAATATTTCATATCTTTTTGAAGCTAATAATATTGCTTGCTCTTTTTCATAATCTTTATCAACATCCTCAAGGGTTTCTTCTATAATTTCTTGGCTTACTCCTTTTTTAATTAAAGAATATTTAATTTTATTTCTTCCCTGATTTTTAATTTTATCCTTAACATATAAATTTACATACTTATTATCATTTATAAAATTATACTCTTCTAAAAATTCTAAAGTTTTATTTATTATATCATCTGAAAATCCTTTTCCTAATAGCTTTCCATACATTTCTTTTTTACTTTTATATGATTTTTCTATTATTCTAAGAGCTGAGTTTTTGCATTTTTTAAGCTCATCTTCCCTTAAAATACTTTCTATATCTTCTTTATTTAATAAATCATCAATTTTGATCTCTAATCTATATATAAACTCTACATCACAAGGAAAAGAAAATTCATGGTCTATATAAACATTTACTCTATCTTTATTTTTCTTTTGAGTCTCTATCTTTGTAACTTTTCCCATAACAATCTACCTCTCAGATTTTAATATATGAACTGTAGGATCATTTAAATATGTCCTACAAACTCTATATATATCTTCCTTTGTTATTTTATCTAGCTCTTCTATGCTCTTTTCAAGATCTTTTAAGTCTTCTCCTTCTAAGATCTGATTCAAAACATAACTACATAAATCACTATAATCTTCAAGCATTGATATAACAGCTGTTCTATGAATCTTTTTTATTATTTCTAATGACTTATTATCAAAGTCTATAATTTCATTTTTTATATTTAAAATAGATTCATCTATTATATTTTTACTTTCTCTTAAATCTTCCTTAGATACAGCAGCAAATATATTCATTATATTAACATCATGACCTATATCTAAATAACTATATACATCATAGGCTAAACCCTTTTTTTCACGAAGTTCTCTAAAAAGTATTGAATTATCACTATCTCCTAGCTTATGACTTAATATTTTAAGAGGCAACTCATCTTCTTTTTTTATATCTACTAATGAATAAAGATAGGATATTGTACTTTGCTCTATATGTTTTTTATGAGTTGTCTCTACTATTTTCCTATTTTTTTCTTTTATAATTTCTATCTTTTTATGACATTTTCCTTCCCATAACTTAAAATTCTCTAAAATCATGTTTAATACTTCACTGTGTTCAAGAGAACTAACAATAACTATTGTACAATTATCCGGGGTGTAATACTTCTTATAAAAGTTAATTATATCATCTCTTGTGAATTTTTCTACTGTTTTTTCCGTCCCCGCTACATCATATCTTAAAGGTGACTTAGAAAATCCAATTTCATTAACCTTATTTAAACTAAATTCTTCAACATCATCCCTACTTGATTTAATTTCAGCAATTACTACACCTTTTTCCCTTGCTATCTCATTTTCTGGGAATGTAGAATTAATCATCATATCAGATAGAAGGATCATAGCATTTTTAACTTCTTCATTTATGCAATTTATTGAATAAACTGTAGATGTATAATCTGTATAAGCATTATACTCTCCACCTAAAGATTCTAACTCTTCATTTAAAACCTCATTATTTCTTACCTTGGTTCCCTTAAACATCATATGTTCTATAAAGTGACACATACCCCTTTCTGTATCTTCTTCATACAGGGAACCTATTTCTATAGCAACATTTATAGCAACTAACATGGTATCTTTTTTTATAGTAACTACCTTTATCCCATTTGGTAATTTAGTAATATTTTTATCTAAACTTAATTTATTCATTAAAACACTCCTAAAATATTATATAAATTCTAATTTTCATTGTATAATAATAGTTGCAATAAAAGCAATAATAAGATTTTAGAGGTGTATTGTATGAATGATACTATATTAATCGTTGAAGATGAAGTAAGACTTAGATTTTTACTTAGAGATTATTTAAAAAAAGATGGCTTTACTGTTCTTGAGGCCTCAGATGGAGAGGAAGCTTTAAATATATTCTCTCAAAACAATGTAAATTTAATAGTTTTAGATGTTATGATGCCAAAATTAGATGGTTTTAATGTTTGTAAAGCTATAAGAAAAGTTTCTAGTGTTCCTGTAATACTTTTAACTGCTAAAAGCCAAGAAGAAGATAAATTATTTGGTTATGAAATTGGTGCAGATGATTATATAACTAAGCCTTTTAGTACTAAAGTCCTAGTTGCTAAGGTTAAGGCCCTTCTTAAGAGAGCTAATACACCTAAAGACTTAAATATATCAGAATATAACGGACTTAAAATAAATAAATCATCCCATGAAGTAACTATAGATAACAATGAGATATATCTATCACCAAAAGAATATGACCTTCTTATATATTTAACTTCTAATGAAGGAATTGCTCTTTCAAGAGATAAAATTTTAGATAACGTTTGGGGTTTTGACTATTATGGAGATATAAGAACTGTTGACACTAATATTAAAAGATTACGTGAAAAATTATTAGATAAAGCAAACTATATAGCTACAGTTAGAGGAAGTGGATATAAATTTGAGGTGAAATAGCTATGAAAAAAAGTATTTCTAAAAGACTTTTTTTAATAAGCTTTGGAACTATATTATTTCTCATTATATTTACTATGTTTTTTCAAATAATATTTTTTCAAAAATTTTACTTAAATAGCAAAAGTACAAATTTGGCCTCTAGTGTTAAATCTTTTGTTTCAGATTATGCTAGGGATATAAGCAATTCACAAACCTTATATACTGCTCTTAATAATTTTGAGTTTCAAAACAACGCTAAAATAGCAATTTACTCTACAGATGGCACAGTAAAATATATAGCAAACCCTACAAACTCTGATTCTGAAATAACTATAACACTAAATAAGATATTTAATCAGCTATATAGTGACCCATACTATGAAAAATCCGTACTTAGTTCTAATGAGATTTTTACAACAGTTTTAGATAGTTCAAATTTTAACTCAAAATATATAGTTTGCATGTCTCCCTTTACTACATCTGACGGTAAAAGCTATATAGTAATTGCAGTTACATCTTTTCAAAATATTACAGAAGCTACTCAAGTTATACAAGACTTTTATAAATATATAGGAATTGTAGTTATAGCCCTTGGTCTTATACTATCCTATATCTATTCAGACCTTATATCAAAGCCTTTAATTAGTATAAATAAAACTGCTAAAAAATTAAGTGCTTTAGATTTTTCTGAAAAATGTACTGTAAATAGGGATGATGAAATTGGAAGTTTAGCTAAAACATTAAACTTTTTATCTCAAAATCTTTACAATGCTCTAGAGGATTTAAAGATTAAAAATGCAAAACTTAAAGAAGAAGTTGAAAAAGAAAGACATCTTGAAAAACTAAGAAAAGACTTTATAGCTGGAGTATCCCATGAACTTAAAACACCAATTGGAATAATTTCTGGATATGCTGAAGGAATTAAAGACGGTATTGCAGATGATGAATCCCGTGATGTTTATCTAGACATAATAATAGATGAAGCTAAAAAAATGGATAAACTTGTTATGGATATGTTAGAGCTTTCTAAACTTGAAAATGGTAAAAGTGATATTTTATTATCCTCCTTTTCATTAAGCAAACTAGCTCAAAGTATAATAACTAAAAACTCAGTAGATATAAATAATAATACTCTAGAGATTATAACTAATATAAATTCTAATTACTTAGTTATAGCAGATGAATTTAAAATAGAACAAGTTATAACAAACTTTCTTACTAATGCTATAAAATACTCTCCCCCTGGAAATAAAATAATTGTTGATATTTCTGAGGAAAACTCTATTGTGAAATTTTCTATAGAAAATACAGGAACTCATATAGATGAAAAAGAATTCTCTGAAATATGGACTCAATTTTATAGATGTGACTCATCTAGAACTAGAATAAGTAAAAGTTTTGGTCTTGGGTTATCTATTGTAAAGAACATTTTAATACTTCATAAAAGTGATTTTGGTGCTGTAAATACTAAAGATGGTGTGAAATTTTATTTTACTCTTAAACAAGACTTAGAACATTCAAAATAATATAATTTTAGGCTATATTTTTAGAGATATTGATTCTTTAAAATCAATAATTATAAAATATAGCCTATTTTAAATTTTAAAAATATAAATTAAAGCATTCCACCATCTACTGTTATTATTTGCCCTGTTAAGTAACTAGAACTTTCTGAACATAAAAATGCTACAACCTTTCCTATTTCAGAAGTTTCACCAAATCTATTTAGCGGTATTTCACCTATTAATGATTCTTTTTCCTCTTCATTTAACCATTCATTCATCTTTGTATTTATAACCCCCGGTGCTACTGCATTTACCCTTATACCAAAGGGTGCAACTTCTTTTGCTAAAGCTTTTGTAAAAGCATTTATACCTCCCTTTGATGCTGAGTATAAAACTTCGCAAGATGCCCCTACAGTCCCCCATATAGAAGATATATTTATAATAGAAGAATTTTTCCCCTTTCTTATTAAATTAAATAAAATATTAGTTATTTTCATAGTTCCTATTAAATTTGTATTTATAATACTTTCAATATCATCTAAGGAATAATCCATAAACAACCCTATATTTGATACTCCAGCATTATTTATAAGTATATCTAGTTTTCCAAAATTCTTCTCTATAAACTCTTTTATCTTTATTATATCCTCATTTTTAGATATATTACCCTTTAAAATAACTCCATAGCCACCATTTTCTTTTATTTTATTTAATGTATCTTTTGCTCCATCTTCATCACTATTAAATCCAACTATAACACTTGCACCTAGTTTTCCAAGTTCTATTGCTATCCCTTGTCCAATTCCCTTAGATCCTCCTGTTACATAAGCTATTTTCCCAGATAAATTATCCATATTTCCTCCTAAATTTTAAAGAATATCCTTTATTATTCTTTCTGTATTTTTATAAAATATTTTTTCAATTTCATCTATAGTAAACTTCTCCCTTACCAAAGAGTAATATAGTTTCTCCATTTCACTTGAATCTTTTATTTCAACTTCATTTTCAATACCATCAAAATCTGTTCCAATAGAAATACACTCAACTCCACCTATATTTTTTATATGCTTTATATGTTTTATCATATCATCTATCCTTGCTATTTTACTTTTTCCTAAAAATGAGCTACAAAAATTTATTCCTAAAACTCCACCTTTACTACTTAACTTTTTAATCATATCATCAGTTAAATTTCTACTATGATTTGTTATAAATCTTGAATTAGAGTGAGAAGCTACAAAGGGCTTTTTTGAATACTTTAATACATCATAAAACCCACCGTCTGATAAATGGGACACATCTATTATCATCCCTAAATCATTCATTCTTTCAATAGCATCTATTCCAAATTTTTTAAGTCCCTTATCTTTATAGGTATATTTATAATTAGGGTAACCTATATTATTTTTATAGTTCCAAGTAAGGGTTATAAGGGATACTCCTTGCTCTTTAAAAAAATTAATATTATCTAAATTATCCTTTATTGCTTCTCCACCTTCAATAGTTAAAAATCCACTTATTTTTCCCTTTATTTTATTATCTATATAATCATTATATCCCCTACAAAGCTTTATATCATCCTTACTTTTATTAAAATCACTTTTTAAATTATTAAGCATTGATAAACAGGTTTCAAAATTATCTATATTTTCCTTATCATCTATAAAAAGGGCAAAGAATTGCCCTAAAGCCTCTCCTTTTTTTAGCTTTTTTATATTAACTTTCAAATCATTGTCTTTTAATGTCTTTACCTTATTTTTAAATAAAACATAAGCTGTATCACAGTGAAAATCTATAAACCTCATAACTATCCCTTAATCATTATTTTATACTCTATAAATATGTCTTTATAATATAACTTATTTTAATAATTATTAATTATATTTATCCTATAACAAAAATAAGCCTTATTTAAAAACACTATAAAAGTGAACCTAAATAAGGCTTTATCTTATTTTCTATAACAAAGGAAAAATAACTCTATTATAGAGCTTAAAAATATATTTTAATATAATGGATATTTACTACAAAGATTTTTAATCTTTAACTTAACCCATTCTAAGTCTTTATCTTTATTTTCTATAGCATCATTTATTATACTTGCAATTTCTCTCATATCCTCTTCCTTAAATCCTCTAGTTGTAACAGCAGGCGTACCTATTCTAACCCCGCTAGTTACAAAAGGGCTTTTAGTTTCGTTGGGTACTGTATTTTTATTTAATGTTACTCCTATGCTATCTAAAATATTTTCAGCTTCTTTTCCTGTTATGTTTTTATTACTTAAATCAACTAATATTAAGTGATTATCTGTTCCACCTGAAACTAATTTAAATCCATATTCTTGTAGTGATTTAGCTAAAACTTTAGAGTTTAATACTACTTGTTTCATATACTCCTTAAATTCTGGCTGTAATGCTTCTTTAAAAGAAACCGCCTTTCCTGCAATAACATGCATTAATGGTCCTCCCTGAATTCCTGGGAATATATTTTTATCTAAAACCTTAGCATACTTTTCCTTACAAAGTATAAGACCTCCCCGTGGTCCCCTCAATGTTTTATGAGTTGTAGATGTTACAAAATCTGCGAAAGGTACTGGTGATTCATGAAGATTAGCCGCTACAAGACCTGCAATATGTGCCATATCAACCATTAAATAAGCATTAACTTCCTTTGCAATTTCTGAAAACTTTTCAAAGTCTATTGTCCTTGAATATGCACTAGCCCCTGCAACTATCATTTTAGGTTTATGAATTAAAGCTAATTTTCTAATTTCTTCATAATCTAATTTCTCTGTTTCTTTACTTACTCCATATGATACAAAATTAAATAATCTTCCTGAAAAATTTACAGGTGAACCATGAGTTAAATGACCACCATTACTTAAATCCATTCCTAAAACAGTATCCCCATAATTTAAAACTGAAAAATATACCGCCATATTAGCTTGTGAACCTGAGTGTGGTTGTACATTTACATGTTCGGCACCAAAAAGCTTTTTTGCTCTATCTATTGCAAGGGTTTCAACCTTGTCAACTATAGAGCAACCTCCATAATATCTCTTACCTGAATATCCTTCAGCATATTTATTTGTTAAATATGACCCCATAGCCTCCATAACAGCTTTACTAGTAAAGTTTTCTGATGCTATAAGTTCTATGCTATCTCTTTGCCTTTTAACCTCTTCATTAATTAATTCACTTATTTTAGGATCTACTTTTTGCACATTTTCAAAGTTCATAAAATCACCTCTTAATCCTTTTAATTTTATTATACTACCCCAAAACACTTTCTTTATTACATTATTGCTAATATTTTATTAATCATATATTAATACTACCTACTTATATTTTATATGCAATATTATATTTATATATTATTATGTAAATTTCTATCTTTATTCTATAATAAAAGGATGTACTATGTTATAATACATTTATTATTTTAGGCTTTATAGAGGTGTTAAAATGGAGATAAATAAAATACTACATGTTGCCACATTTGCTGGGCAAATTATACTTGAAAGTGGCGGTGAAACATACAGAGTTGAAGAAACTATTTGCAGATTTTGTACAGCTTTTGGTGTTAAATTTTCTGAAAGCTTTGTAACACCTACAGGAATAATGGTATCTGTAAGTGACGATGAGTTAAATACTACAACACTTGTAAAAAGAGTTAAAACTAGAACTATTGATTTGCAAAAAATACACCTTGTAAATGATCTTTCTAGAAGTCTTTATGAAAATGACTATACTCTTAGTGAAGTTCAGGAAAGACTAAATGAAATACAAAATATAAAAAGATACTCCTTTGCTATTACAATACTATCTTCAGCAATAGGGGCTGGTTGCTTTGCCTTCCTTTTTAAAGGTAATGTTATGGATTCTATGGCAGCATTTTTTGTTGGTATAGCTATAAAGTTATTTACTGAAAAAGCATCTAGGCTTAATATAGATGGTTTTTTTATAAATTGTATTGGAGGTGCTATTGCAGCCTTTATATCTTTAATATTTAATTCTTTTGGTTTTGGTTCTAATTTAGATACTCTAATAATCGGAGGTATCATGCTTTTAGTTCCTGGACTTGCTATAACAAATGCTATTCGTGATACTATAGCTGGAGATTTAGTGTCTGGACTTACAAGGGCTGCTGAAGCATTTTTTGTTGCTATATCTATAGCTGTTGGAACTGGACTTGTTTTAACTTTATGGATTGTTTTAGGAGGTGCTTTATGATTATTAGATTTATTTTAGAAGTTTTTGCATCTTTTTTTGCTACTATAGGCTTTGGAATACTTTTTAATATAAAGGGAAAAAACCTTATATTTGCAGGTATCGGTGGTGGTATTAGTTGGTTTGTATATGAGGGAGGCATTTTACTTGGCTTTTCTGTTGTGGCTTCAATGTTTGTATCAGCTTTAGTTTTTAGTACTTATTCTGAAATTTGTGCAAGAATATTAAAAACCCCTGTAACAACTATTGTAGTATGTGCTCTTATTCCATTAGTTCCAGGGGGAGGCATGTATTACACTATGTATGAGGCTATACACGGCAATGCAGTAGCTACATGGGACAAAGCTTCCTCAACGCTTTTATCAGCTGGAGCATTAGCCCTTGGTGTTATTTTTGTATCTTCTGTGACTAAACTTATATTAAAGCCTAAGAAAAAGAAACTAGGTAACTCAAATGTAAATTTAGATAATGATCTTGATGAAATTATAATAACTACTAAAAATAATAACACTTCCTCTACCACTATTATTGGCGAAGAGGCTGTTTCCATAGAAAAAGACCAAGATAAATAAATCTTGGTCTTTTTATTATTCTTCTACCGTTTCTTCACTCACTGAAACTTGAATTCCAAGCTCTTCTAATTGTTTTTCTTCAACTACGTTTGGAGCCTCAGTTAAATAGCAGAATGCATTTTGATTTTTAGGGAATGCTATAACATCTTTGATGTTTTCAGTTCCTGCAAGGAACATTATCATTCTATCTAAACCAAATGCTAATCCACCATGTGGTGGTGCACCAAATGTTAATGCTTGTAATAAGAATCCAAATGATTCCCAAGCTCTTTCTTTAGTAAATCCTAAAGCTTTAAGCATTCTTTCTTGAATTGCTGTATCGTGGATTCTAATTGAACCTCCACCTAGTTCTTCCCCATTTAATACTAAGTCATAAGCTTTAGCTCTTACTCTGGCTGGATCTGATTCAACAAATTCTAAATCTTCATCCATAGGTGCTGTAAATGGGTGGTGGCAAGCTTTGAATCTTTCTTCTTCTTCGCTATATTCAAAGAATGGGAATTCTGTAACCCAAGTAAAGTTAAATTCATTTTTATCTTTGATTAAATCACATTCTTTAGCTAAGTGTAATCTTAATGCTCCAAGGCTTGGTAATACTACAGAATCTTTATCTGCTACTATTAAAATAGCATCTCCTGTCTTAGCATTCATTGTGTTAATTATGCTATTTGTAACATCTTCAGTTAAGAATTTAGCTATTGAAGATTTCATTCCTTCTTCTTTAAGTTGCATCCATGCAAGACCTTTAGCTTTATAAGTCTTAACAAATTCCCCTAATTTATCAAGTTGTTTTCTTCCAAGAGAAGCTCCACCTTCTAAGCATAATGCTCTAACGCTTCCGCCATTTTCAATTGCAGATTTGAATACTACAAAATCCATCTCTTTAACGTCTTCTGTTATATTTGTGATTTCCATTCCAAATCTTAAATCTGGCTTATCACTTCCGTACTTTTCCATAGCGTCTTTAAACTTCATTCTCTTTATAGGAAGTTTAACATCGACGCCTGCAACTTTTTTAAATACATGAGCGATTAATCCTTCGTTAAGGGCCATTATATCATCTTCTTCAACAAAGCTTAATTCCATATCTACTTGAGTAAATTCTGGTTGTCTGTTAGCTCTTAAATCTTCATCTCTAAAGCACTTAGCAATTTGATAGTATCTATCAAAGCCAGACATCATTAATAATTGTTTATATAATTGTGGAGATTGTGGAAGTGCATAAAATTTTCCTTGGAAATTTCTTGATGGAACTAAGTAATCTCTTGCTCCTTCTGGAGTTGATTTTCCAAGTACTGGAGTTTCAATATCTAAGAAGTTATTTTCTTCTAAATAATCTCTTATAGCCTTAGTAGTTTTACTTCTTATTGCAAATATCTTTTGCATATCTGGTCTTCTTAAGTCTAGATATCTATATTTTAATCTTATATTTTCTGCTGCATCTAAATCTTCCTTTATGTAGATTGGAGGAGTTTCTGATTCAGACAGAATCTTAACACTTTCAGCAATAAGTTCTACCATACCAGTTGGTATATTATTATTTACTGATTCTCTTTTTGCTATTTCTCCAGTTACTGCTATACAGTATTCTGGTCTTATTTGTTTAGCCTTAGCTAATATTTCTTCACTTAAAGTGTCTTTAAAAACTATTTGAAGTATTCCTTCTCTATCTCTTAAATCTAAGAACTGAAGTCCTCCAAGATTTCTGTTTCTTTGAACCCAACCCATTACAGTTAGTTTTTGTCCTATGTGACTTTTCCTAGCTTCACCACACATGATGCTACGCTTTAGTCCATTTAAAGCTTCACCCATTTTTAAGTCCTCCTATTTTATCTACATATATTTACTATATTTTTTATATTATCTAAAGCAACTTCGAATTGCTCTCCATCGCTCATTCTCTTAATTTTAACTTTATTTTCTTCTATTTCAGAGTCTCCAATTACAAAAGTAAATCTAGCCCCTATTTTATTTGCATATTTCATTTGAGCCTTTACACTTTTACCTAAGTGATCTACATCAACCTTTATGCCTTCTTTTCTTAAATCAAAGGCAAGTTTCATGGCCTTAAGTTTTGCAGCTTCTCCCATAGAACCAATAAATAAATCACATCTATTAGGCTCTTTAATTTCTATTCCTTCTTGTTCTAAAGTTAAAAGAAGTCTTTCTAAACCTAATCCAAATCCCATAGCAGGAGTTTTAGGTCCACCTATTTCTTCAACTAGGTAATCATATCTTCCACCACCGCAGATTGTTAAACCGTCCTTTATAACTTCAAAAACAGTTTTACTATAATAGTCTAATCCTCTTACTATTTGAGGGTCTATAGTATAAGAAATACCCATAACATCTAAATAACTTTTAAGTTTTTCAAAGTGTTCTGTACACTCTTCACAAATAAAATCTAATATAGTTGGTGCATTTTTAACTATTTTCTTACAAGATTCATTTTTACAATCTATTATTCTCATTGGATTTTTTTCAAATCTAGTTTTGCAAGTTTCACATAAATTATCATAATTTTCTTTTAGGTATTCTTTTAATGCTTCATTATATTTTGCTCTACAACTTGGGCATCCTAAACTGTTTATATTAAGTGATATACCCTTTATTCCAAATTCATCTAAGGCTCTCATAACCAAAGATATAATCTCAGCATCTATTGAAGGTTCTTGAGATCCAAAAACTTCAATACCATATTGATGGAACTGTCTATATCTTCCTTTTTGCATTTTTTCGTATCTAAAGCAATCAGTAAAATAAAACATTTTTGTAGGTTGTGCATCTGCATATAAACTATTTTCTATGAAAGATCTAACAGCTGGTGCGGTTCCTTCTGGCTTTAGTGTTATGCTTCTTCCACCCTTGTCTTCAAAAGTGTACATTTCCTTTTGAACAACATCGGTAGTTTCGCCAACCCCCCTTTTAAAAAGCTCTGTTGCTTCAAACATAGGTGTTCTTATTTCACGTATTCCATATTCTTTTGATATCTCTTTTAACTTATCTGTTATATAATCCCATTTATAAGCTTCGCTTGGAAGCATATCCTTTGTTCCCTTTTGACCCTGAATCGCCATAAACTACCTCCTAATTTTTATTTATATAAGGTATTTAGTAAATCAATCTTACCTTTAACCATATCATCTATTCTATCTATATACTCTTTAACATCTTTGATATTTGCAAATCTTTCTATACGGTTTTTTCCTTCTGTTAAATAAACAACCTTAGAAACAGCATCAGCACCTAGTGCTATTATACTTTGACTATCTTCTATCATTTGCATATTGTATATAGATTCTTTTCCTAAAACAGAAAAACCTACGTTTTCCATATTTCCCACCATATTTTTTTGCCTATACATATAATATGGTTCCATATTTAGCTCTTTAGCTAAAGTTTTACTCATTTCATACATAGTATTTAAATTTTCTTGACTTTCAATCTTTATACTTTCCTTAAGAACAAGATTTTCATAAAGCTTTGAGGCCCTTTTAATAGACATACCATGAACAGTTAAACTATCTGGACTTAATTTTTTTATTAAATCACAAGTATTTTTAACTTCTTCTACTCCCTCATTTGGTAGCCCTACTATTATATCCATATTTATATTATCAAAACCTAAGCTCCTTGCTAAGTTGAACTTATCAACTACATCTTCTACGCTATGATTTCTGCCTATAGCTTTTAATGTTTTATCATTCATTGTTTGTGGATTTATAGATATTCTAGAAACACTATATTTTTTCATAGTTTCTAATTTTTCTTTGGTTATAGAATCTGGTCTTCCACATTCTACTGTAAACTCTTTTAAGGTTCTACTTTCCACAAAACTATTATATATGTCTTTCATTAAATCTTCAAACTGCTCGTTGCTTACTGATGTTGGAGTTCCTCCACCAAAATAAACTGTTTCTATTTTTAAACCTTTTTCTCTTACATAGTTATTTATAGCCTTAATTTCTACTTTTAAAGCCTTTATGTAATTATCAACTTCTTTTTTAAGCTTTCCCTGTATTGGATTTGCTGCAAAGGAACAATATAGACATCTAGTTGGACAAAAAGCCATTCCTAAATATATACTAATTATTTTCTCATCTTTATTTATAAATTCTTTTTCACGTTTTGCAACATCTATACAAAGCTTAGCCTTTTCCTCTTTAGCTAAATAATTGGTTTCAAAGTACTCTATAATCTCTTTTTCCGTTTTTCCCTTATTTAATTCCTTTAGAGCTATTTTACTAGGTCTTATACCAACTAATATTCCCCATGGATAATAATCCTTTAATTTAGTTGTTAAAAAGCTAAAAATACATCTTTTTAACCTTTCCTTAAAATTATCTTCTTTCATTATTTGGTTACTATAAGAATCATTTTTTGAAGATACCTTTATAAAATCTTCTTTTATCTCAACTTTATAGTCCCATATATCCGTCTCACTTATAAATCTTAACTCATAAAATGTATAAAATATATTAAACATTTGATATACATCATATCTATAATCAAGATTATCTAAGTAAATATTAATATGCATACATATCTCCTAAAAATGGATTATTTAATCTCTCGTGACCTATAGTTGAAGAAGCATTATGTCCTGGATAAACAACTATATCATCTGGTAAAGTCATAAGCTTAGCTTTTATTCCATCTACAAGTTGACTAAAACTTCCACCTGGGAAATCACTTCTTCCTATTGATTCTCTAAACAATGTGTCTCCTGAAAATAAACTATTTTCTATAAGAAAACACATTCCACCAGGAGTATGACCTGGAGTTGCTATACATCTTATATTTATTTCACCTATTTTAAATATAGATCCATCTTTTATATATGCATCTACTTTATCTAAAGGCCCAAAAGCTGATTCTTTTTTTTCAATCATGTTTTCATCTTCTTCTGATATAAATGATTTTATATTATACCTATCCTTAAGTTCAGCTACTGCTCCTACATGGTCAAAATGTCCATGGGTTAATAATATAAATTTAGGTTTTGCGCCCATTTTTTCTATTGTATTTATTATTAAATCAGCATTTCCACCAGGATCCATAACTACAGCTTCCTTTGTAGCTTCATCCATTGCTATATAACAATTTTCATCATATACACCAGCTATAACTGTCTTTATTATCATAATTTAAACCCTCCTAAAACTATTTATTAATTATTTACTCTATAAACGTCTAATATTCCTTTTAAACTCTTAATCTTTTTAATAAGAGCCTTTAACTGTTCTATACTATCTATTTTTACTTGAATATTAATATTTGCAGTATTAGTTTTATCAGTTTTTGCATTTAAAGAAACTAAAGGAAGTCCTGCTTGAGTTATTATAACCATAACTTCTGATAAAAGGCCTAGTTTATCTTCAGCTTTTACTTGTAGCTCTGCAACATAAGCTGTTCCTTTTGCCTTTCCCCAACTAACTTCAACTACTTTTTCTTTTTGTTTCTCAACTACGTTTTTAAAGTTACTACAATCTTTTCTGTGAATCGATACTCCTCTACCCTTTGTAACATAACCTACAATTTCATCTCCTGGAACAGGATTGCAACACCTTGCAAATCTCACCATTATATTACTAAGGCCTTTTACTGTTACTCCATTATCTCCTGCCTTATTGCTTCTCTCTATCTTTGACATTTGTTCTTCAATATCCTTATTTACCTTTTCAGTTAAAACTACTTTATCTTGATTAGTACTTTCACCTCTAAGTTTTAAAATTATTACTGAAGCTGTTACAATACCTTCTCCAACATTTGCATATAAATCATCTAAAGAGTTTAGATGATACTTTTTACATATTTTTTCGTATTTTTCACCCTTACATATATCTGAAAAATTAACTGTTTGCTTTTTACATTCTTTTTCTATAGAATCTTTTCCCTTTTCAATATTTTCTTCTCTTTTAGCCTTTTTAAACCATTGCTTTATCTTAGACCTAGCCTGATTGCTCTTTGCAATCCCAAGCCAATCCATACTAGGTCCTTTAGGAACTGATGTTGTTAGTATTTCTACTATATCACCTGTTTTTAGCTTGTAGTCTAAAGTTACCATTTTTCCATTAGCTTTAGCTCCAACACATCTATTTCCTATGTCTGTATGTATCTTATAAGCAAAATCTATAGGTGTAGCTCCTGCAGGAAGACTTAAAACAACTCCTTTAGGTGTAAATACAAATATCTCATCTGAAAATAAGTCTAACTTAAACCCTTCCATGAATTCTTCTGCATCTGCTGCTTCCTTTTGCCATTCTAATATCTCTTTAAGCCAACTTAATTTATTAGCTATTGTTACTTCTTTTCCTTGTTTCTTATCTTCTCTTTCATCTTTATCATTAGATGTTATACCCTGCTTGTATTTCCAATGGGCAGCAATACCATATTCTGCTGTTTCATGCATTTCAAAGGTTCTAATTTGTATTTCAAAGGTCTTTCCTTGTTCACCTATTACAGTTGTATGAAGTGATTGATACATATTAGGCTTTGGCATAGCTATATAGTCTTTAAATCTACCGGGTATTGGCTTATATATTGTGTGAACTATTCCTAAGGCCTCATAACAATCCTTTACTGTTTCAACTAATATTCTTATGGCTGTTAAGTCAAAAATCTGCTCTATACTTTTATTTTTGTCTACCATTTTTCTGTATATACTATAAAAATGCTTAGGTCTTCCCTCTATATCGCATTCTATATTAGCAGACTTTAACTTTTGCTTAAGTTCCTCTATAATGTATGAAATATACTTTTCTCTTTCAACTCGCTTTTCTGCAATGTCCTTAACTAGGTTATAATATTCATCTGGATGTAGATATCTTAAACATAAATCTTCAAGTTCCCATTTAACTTTAGACATACCAAGTCTATGGGCAATTGGAGCATAAATATCTAATGTCTCTTGAGCTTTTTGCTTTTGTTTCTCAGGTTGCATAAACTTTAATGTTCTCATATTATGAAGTCTATCTGCAAGTTTTATTATTATAACTCTTATGTCTTGAGCCATAGCTAAAAGCATTTTTCTTACATTATCAGCTTGTTGTTCTTCCTTTGTTTTATATTTTATTTTGTTTATTTTAGTTACTCCATCTACTAAATTTGCTATTTCTTTATTAAATATTTTAGCAATATCATCATAGGTATAATCTGTATCTTCAATAACATCATGGAGTAATCCAGCAACGATAGTATTGGTATCCATGCCCATTTCAGTCAAAATAATAGCTACACTAACTGGATGGGTTATATATGGTTCTCCTGATTCTCTTTTTTGATCGTTATGGGCTTCAAAAGCTAAATTATAAGCTTTTTTTACCATATCAACATCTATATTATTGCCACTAGT
Organism: uncultured Sarcina sp.; assembly: GCA_963559995.1. Taxonomy (GTDB): domain Bacteria; phylum Bacillota; class Clostridia; order Clostridiales; family Clostridiaceae; genus Sarcina. The sequence continues at coordinate 2,482 of CAUWNL010000044.1, read as the reverse complement.
TTTTATTTTAGATATCAAATTTTCCAGCATTTAGATGATTCTCCCTTTTTAATATTTTATAATCTCTATCTTGGCATTTAAATAAAGTCAATGGCTGGTTATTTAACCAGCCATTTTATCTAATTCTAATTATATTATAATAGTTTTATATTTTCAACAATATTAAACATCATATTCTAATAATGACATAACTTCGTAATCTTTAAGCTTCTCTCTTCCTTTAAGATCCATAAGTTCTATGGCAAAGGATAAACCAACAACTTCTCCTCCAACTTGTTCAACAAGTTTAGTTACAGCTGCAATTGTTCCACCTGTTGCAAGTAAGTCATCAACTATAGCAACTCTAGCACCTTTTTTTATTGCATCTTTGTGTATTTCTAATACGTCACTTCCATATTCTAAATCATATTCAACCTTTACAGTGTCTGCTGGAAGCTTTCCTGGTTTTCTAACCGGAATAAAACCAGCTCCTAATGCATAAGCTACAGGAACACCAAAAATAAATCCTCTAGCTTCTGGTCCAACTACAAGATCTACATTTTTATCTTTAAAAAATTCAGCTATTTTATCAACTGATTCTTTTAAGGCCTCTCCATCGCTTATTAATGTTGTGATATCTTTAAAGCTTATTCCTTTCTTTGGAAAATCTTCTATTACTCTAACTTTTTCTCTTAAATCCATTTTTACCTCCAAATTTATATAGACTTTCATCTATAAGAATTATCTTTTTTTTTCATTGTAAAGATACTTAGTTATTTGCTCTGCTCTATCCTCATCATTTGTGGTTAAAAGTTCTACTATTATTTTAGCATTGTCCTTTTTACAAACAGCTCCATCTGCCGGAGTTATTTCCTCTATCATTTTATTAATGTTTTCTCTTTTTAATTCTTTAATCCCATGAAAAGATTTTATAGCTCTTAATCCTACACTATTTGTATTTTCAAGGTACTTTACGCCTTCTTTTAATATTATCTTATTTTCTCCCACATCATTAATATTTTCAGACATACTTCCTATTAATATCAAGTCTAAGTACTTGTTTATGCTTTTCATGTTATAATATATGGCTATTCCCTGCATAAGCTTAAAAATTACGCCACTTTTAGATAAATCTTTATACCTATAAAAACAATTCTTTTCACTAGGATTTATATATATTGAATTATAATTTGACTTGATTTCTTTATTTTCCGTTATAATTAAATCTATACCTAAACTCTTGCAAAGAAGCTCTTGCTCTTTTCCAATTAAACCACATCCTACTGTAATTAAAACTTGAGCCCCCAAAAAAGATATATAGCTTTCTATTATATTATTATCTATATCATAATTATCTCCAACTTTAGAGCTAACACAATATTCTACATCAGCATTTAAATATTTTAATATTAATAATAGGGATGATATGCCACATATTGAATCTACGTCGCATCCACCATATATAACAATTTTTTCCCTGTTATTTATGGCAGTAACTAATCGTTCTATGGCTTTATTCATATTTTTTACGTTAAATGGATTGTATCCCGATATGTAATTTGGGCAATAAATACTCTCCCAAGCCTTTCGCATGATTAACCCCTCCATAAATTTTAGAAAACAAATATATTATAATTTAAAACTAAGTATTTTACAAATATTTTTACAAAATTATATGTTTTTATCTTAACAATTTAATATTTCTATTGATTTTTTAAAGAGTCTATCAATTTAAATTAAAAAAACCACCTTTTAATTCAATAAAAGGTAGTTCTTTATTTATACTTTTTTTACTTTTTTCTTAGATTTTCTATTTTTAATTAAACACCACATAGGAGTTGCTATAAATATTGATGAACATCCTCCTGATACTATACCAACTATTAAAGGAAAAGCAAAATCTCTAATTGATGGAACAAGTATATACATAGCTACTATTGTTATTAAAGTAGTTATTGTTGTATTGATTGACCTTGACATAGTTTGAGATAAACTTTTATTTGCTATATCATTAAAACTTATACCCTTCATTTTTTTTCTATTTTCCCTTATTCTATCGAATATAACTATAGTATCATTTACTGAGTATCCAATTACAGTTAAGATAGCTGCAATAAATGGTGTATTAATTGGAATATTAAATATTGCATAAATACTTATAGTAATTAAAGCGTCATGAGCTAAGGCAATAATTGCTGATACCCCATAGGCTACTTCAAATCTTATAGCAACATATATAAGCATACAAATAACAGCTATAGCTAAAGCTATTATTGCACCTCTTGTCAATTGTTGCCCAATTGATGGTCCTATTTCACTTTGTGAAACTAAGGCATCATTTGATAAATTAAAAGTACTTTCAATTTCTTTAATCATTGCATCAGTTTTTTCTGTCGAAAAATTTGTTGCTTTTATATCAAGTTCTGTACCATTATTAGCAGTAGTTGTTATGGCATCAGGACTATATTTATAAACTATATTATCAACTTCAGTTTTATTAAAC
>CAUWNL010000043.1:0-23058 GCA_963559995.1 uncultured Sarcina sp. | reverse complement strand
CATAGAAGAAATAAAAAAAGAACTTATAGAAACTGGTTATATTAGGTTTAGAAAAGAAAAAAATAAATCTAAAGGAAAAACAAATAAACCTCTCCATTTCGTATCTACTGATGGTATAGATATTTATGTAGGAAAAAATAATATTCAAAATGATTATTTAACTTTAAAATTTGCTGAAAAAACTGATACTTGGCTTCATACAAAAGTAATTCCAGGGTCCCACGTCATAATAAAAGGGAAAAATATTCCTGAGACTACACTTTTAGAGGCAGCAACTTTAGCAGCCTTTTATAGCAAAGGAAAAAATTCTACTAAAGTTCCTGTTGATTATACACTAGTTAAAAATATTAAAAAGCCATCAGGTGCTAAGCCTGGCATGGTAATTTATTCCACTAATAAAACTATGTATGTAGATCCTCCTCAAAATATAACCTTAACTCAAGAAAAATAAAAAAATGATAGAAGAAACAAATGCTCTTGTTTCTTTTATCATTTTTCATCTATAAATAAACACTTTTTAAGTTTCATTTTCTAAATTAAATAATTTATTAATCTCTCCTCTCTTAATACCATTACCCTTAAACATAGTTACTTTAAATATAATATATATTTATATTATTGTGTAATCTTTTTTCTCTTAGCTCCTTTAAATATGTACCATCCTGAAATTACAAATGATATAATAAGACCAATTATAGCTACAGTAATAATATCTACTTTTCCTCTAGCCCCTAATAAAAGTATTAAAAATAATAATGCAAAGAGACCTTCTGACATTATTCTTTTCTTATTATAACTTCCCATTATTACACTCCCTTATTTGTATTTTAACTGCTTAACTATTATTTTACTACTTTTTAGACTAAAGTAAAATAATTAATAAAAAATATTAATAAAACTTTTCCATTATAACTTTCTATAATATTATGGATATAAATAAAAGGTAAACTTAAAACTTAAGTATACCTTAAAATATTTTAAATAAAATATTAATTTCCTCCAAGCATTATTCCAGCTGTAAATAATGCCGTCATTGCTACAATTAAAAAAACTCCAATAAGCCTTGTTAATAAAACTCTTCTTCTTTTATATGGGTCTATTTTCTTATCATTGTTCCTCATATATTTCTTCTCCCTTAGTAAAATACTTAACTTTTAATTAACTACTATTATACTCCTTGTTTTGAATAATTTAAATTTAAAATTATTTCTTGAAGAGTTATTTATCTCATTAATTTCAACTCTTTTATAAATAAAAAAACACTAATAGAAGCTATAAATCCTAAAATTAATAGAATAATACCTCTTTTTTTAGAGTTACTTGTCCCTTTTAAAATACCATAATTTTTAACGCTATTAACAGATATGTGAGGATATTTAAGAGTTGCTACTCCGACTGTTTCAAATATATATAATGTAGCTATAACATCTAAAATATTGTTATATACAAACCCAAATACATATAAAATAATTGCAATAATTGAATTTAAAGCCGTTATTCCTAAAAATTTATTCTTATTTCTTCTGTTAGTTCTCTTATATTCCCTAAAATCATTGGCACACTTATCACAACAAACTAAAACTTTATCATCCTCGTACTCTATTGTTTTTAAATTTTCTAAATCTCTTATATCTTTACCACAGTATGTACATATCATAATTATTCTCCTTTAGTAAATATTTAGCATCTATACCATAAAAACAGGATATCTTATGAATCTATTAAGAAAATAAGATATCCTTATTGATTATTTTCCTTTATTAACTAAATATTGATAATAATAACACAACAATCTTCCATTATATAATTTTCTATTCTTAGAAGCTTTTATTTTAGCTACCTTTTGAAAATCTGTGTAAGCTGTTAAAATATTTATATCCCATGTGTTTAAACTTTTTATAACATCTCCCATTTTTTCAGTAAGCTTTTCTATTTGCTCCTTTTCACCTAAACGTTCACCATAAGGTGGATTAGTTATTATAATTGCATCCTTCTTACTTGAAGAAAACTTATTAAAATCTAATTTATGAAACTCCATAAAGTTTCCTACACTGGCCTTTATTGCATTATTTCTGGCTGTTTTTAAAACCCAATCATCTATATCGAATCCTATAAACTTAGCAGAGCTTTTTTTAACGGCTTTAATAGCCCCTTCTCTAACTTGCATCCACATAGTCTTATTCATTGAAGGCCATGTCTCTGAAACAAATCTTCTCTTTAAACCTGGCGCTATATTATTAGCAATTAATGCAGCTTCTATTAGAATAGTTCCTGAACCACAAAAAGGGTCGATAAGAGTTTTATCGTTATTCCATCTAGACAATAAAACCATAGCTGCAGCTAGTGTTTCTTTAAGGGGTGCTGCTCCTGAATTTTGTCTATAACCTCTTTTATGTAGACCTTCCCCTGATGTATCTATAGTTAAAGTAACTATATCTTTTAATATACCTACCTCTATTTTATAAACTGGACCATCTTCTGAAAACCAATTTTTATTGTAAGTTTCCTCCATGCTTTTAACTACTGCTCTCTTTACTATTGATTGGCAATCCGGAACACTGTAAAGTTTTGATTTTACTGATTTACCTATAACATGCATCTTACCATTAACAGGAATATACTTTCCCCAATCTATACTTGTAGTTCCATTAAATAATTCTTCAAAACTTTCTGCTCTAAATTCAGCAACTTTTATTAAAACTCTCTCTGCTGTTCTAAGCCAAACATTTGAAATGGCTATATCCATTTCATCTCCTTCATACTCTACTCTGCCATTTTCAATTTTTAAATTCTTATAGCCTAAATTTTTCAACTCTTTAGCTGCAATAGCCTCTATACCAAAGGTTGTTGTAGCAATTAACTTATAATTCATTAAAGCTTCTCCTTAAGTTTATTTTTCATATATTTTAACAGAATCTTCGCCATCAATTTCTGTAATCATAACACTAACTATTTCATCTTTTGATGTTGGTACATTTTTTCCAACAAAATCCGCTCTTATAGGAAGCTCTTTATGTCCTCTATCAACTAATACAGCAAGTTGTATAAACTGTGGTCTTCCTTGATCTATGATAGCCTCTATTGCTGCCCTTACAGTTCTGCAAGTATACAAAACATCATCTACTAATATTACTTTTTTATTCTTTATGGAAACATCTAATTCTGAATGATTTACATTTGGTAAATCACTAAGACTTGTTAAATCATCCCTATATAATGTTATGTCAACACAAGTTACAGGTACTTTTATATTTTCTATTTTTTCTATCTGACTTGCTATTCTTTTAGCAAGAGGATAACCTCTTCTCTTTATCCCAACTAATACTACATCTTCAACTCCTTTATTTTTTTCTATAATTTCATGAGATATTCTAACTAAAGCCCTTCTTATGGAACTATCATCTAATAACATAGCTTTAAGTTTCATAATCCTCTTTGCCTCCTAACTTTCTTAAAATTTTCTTATATTCTTTTGGAAGACTTGAATTAAATTCAACATATTCCTTTGTACTTGGATGGATAAACCCTAGGGTTTTTGCATGTAGCACTTGACCACTATTAGTTAATTTTTGCTTTTTAAGTCCATATACTGTATCTCCAACTAAGGGATGACCAATGAATGCCATATGAACTCTTATCTGGTGAGTTCTTCCAGTTTCTAAAGTACACTTTACTAAAGTACATGAATTAAAAACTTCTAAAACTTTATAATGAGTTATAGCCCTTTTACCCCCATCACTTACAGCAAATTTTAATCTATTATTAGGATGTCTTCCTATTGGGGCATCTATTGTTCCTTCATCGTTTTTTATTCTACCTTCAACTAAAGCGAAATACTCTCTTTTTATACTATGCTCTTTAAACTGAGCTGCTAAATCATTATGAGCTAAATCATTTTTAGCAATAACTAATATACCTGATGTATCTTTATCTATTCTATGTACTATTCCAGGCCTTATAACACCATTTATTCCTGATAAATCAGTACAATGATAAAGAAGTGCATTTACTAAAGTTCCACTGTAATTTCCTGGTGCTGGATGGACTACCATATCCTTTGGCTTATTTACTATTATTACATCCTTATCTTCGTAAATTATATCAAGTGGAATATTTTCTCCTTGAACACTTAACTCCTCAGGTTCTGGAATATCTATCTTAACCTTATCCCCACTTACTAACTTAGTTTTACCTTTTGAATTTTTTCCATTTATTAACACATTATTATTTTCAAATAAGTTTTGAATAAAATTTCTAGATAAATTTTCAAAAATAATGGATAAAGCTTTATCTGCCCTAAGGCCATTATATTTATCTTCTATTATGATTTCTTTTGTTTCAACAGCCATTGCTATAAATTTCTCCAATCTAAGATAACTATATTATTTTAAAACTATTAACATTTAACTAATATTTATACAAAATTAAAACTTCTATCTTTCTTTATATTATATAAATATTACAATTCTTGCAATAAAAAATAATAAAATCTCACTATAAATGTTTAAGTGAGATTTTCTTACTCTTTAGCCCTCTGCAAAGAAACTTTTTATTTCATCTACGTCACTATATTCATCATCTAATATATCTTTTATATACACTTCAGTACTTTCCTCAACTATTGTTTTATTTGATGGTTCAACTAAGTGAATACCTTGAAGCAACTCTGTCTCTTCAGGCTTTGATATACTAAAATCCTTATAAAAATCTTTCTCTAAATCATTAAAAGACTCCATCTGAATATTCATAAAACTTCTATATTTAGCTCTAAACATATTAAATTCTTGTTTTGCCTTATCATACTCACATTTTAATTTTATTATATCTTCCTGTACCTTATCTAAAATTCTTTGAGCTGAATCATTAGCATTTTTCACTATATATTCTGCTTCTTTTTCTGCACTTATTTTCAATTGCTTTGCCGTATCTTGAGCTAATATAAGAGCACTTTGTATAGTATCTTCTATTTTTACATAATGCTCCAATTTTTCATTTAGAATCTCAACCCTTTTAGTTAAATCTTGGTTTTCTCTAAATAAACCTTGATAATTATCTTCAATTTCTCTTAAATGCTCATCAACAGCTTCTATATCGTATCCTCTTACTGCCTTTTTAAACTCTTTTCCAGTTATTTCCCTTGCCATTAATCTCATAAGTTCCCCTCACTCCTACGTGTATTTATATATATTAATTTTTAACCTACCACTTTTAGTTGTACCTAAAATTTTATCTATCTTAAATTTTCCAACACCCTTTATAGTTATCTTTACATTTTCTTTAACTATAAAATTTTTTTCTTTAATCATAACGTAATTTACTAAAACTTTTTGATTTTGTATATATTCACAGGCTTTACTCCTTGATATATTTGAAATAGCAGAAACTATAGAGTCTAATCTATTAGATGTTGATATTACTGTTTTTTCTTCATAATTTGCCTCTGGAAGATTATCATACTCCTCTATAACATTACATATACATGGTAAATTTTTAACTTTATCTAAACTACTTATAATAAAATCTACCATATCTAATGAAACTGCAACGAAGGCTCTATCCCTATCTAAAATGACCTCACCTATTTTGTTTCTATTTATTCCAAGGGACATTAATGCACCTAAATAATCTTTATGGGCTAAATTAGAAAATTTAGTATTACATTTTATCTCCACTAACTTAATTGGGAAATCTTCATATTCCTCTTTATTAAATGCTATAATCCTTCTATCACTATCTAAAAATATACCATAACTTTCAATATTAATAGTTCCCTTTAATCTTTCTTGTAATGTTCCCCAAATATCTGGAGTATAAAACTCATCTGTAAAAACTGTTATTCCTTTTGAAAGAGCTAACTGCATTTTATTATATAGTTTTAACAAGCTAAAATCATCTAAACTATTTTTTAATAAATTCAAAAATTCTTCTTTTTTCATAACTATTTAGACCAATTAAATAATCCTTTATTTGTTAATTCATTTTTAAACTCATTACTTACATCAATATTTGATGGAGTTACTATAAATACTCCCTTTTCAACTTCTTGAAAATCACCTTCTAAAGCATAACATGCACCACTTATAAAATCTATAAGTCTTTGTGCTACCCTAAGTTCTAATGATGTTGTATTTACAACTACTATTTTTCTATTTTTTAACGCTGTACATATTTCTGTAGCATCATCATATTTTAATGGCTTAGTTATTGTAAGCTTAGCTTGACTTGTGCTGTGAATATTCACAACTTTAGGTTGTTTTTTTATAGGTTGATTTTGTTGTGGAACTATATTGCTAGATGTTTGAACATGATGATGTTCCTTTTCTTCTACTATAGATTCCTCTATAAATTCTTCATTTTCATCATCCATAGCATCGTTAAATCCTAAAAATCCCTTAATTCTTTCAAACATATTTTATCCTCCTAGTTATTATAATTTCTTTCTCCAAAGATTCCTTGACCAACTCTCACCATATTGCTACCCTCTTCTATAGCAATTTTATAATCATTAGACATTCCCATAGAAAGTGTCTCCATAACAATATTTTTATAAGACCTACCCTTTAGTTTATTATATATATCATACATCTTTTTAAAGTATATCCTATTTTCTTCTGTATTCCCCTTAGGTATTATTGTCATAAGCCCTTTTACCTTTACAAAATTACACTTTTCCACTTCTAACAAAAGTTCTTCTAATTCTTCTTCTAATATCCCATACTTTTGTGACTCACGACCTATATTTATCTGTATAAGTACATTAGCTATAGCACCATGTTCTTCATAAACCTTATTTATCTTATTTAAAAGTTTTATACTATCTAAAGATTGTATAAGATGCACTTTACCTACAATATATTTAACCTTATTTGTTTGAAGATGTCCTATAAGATGCCATCTAACATCTTTATGAAAATTATCATATTTTGATAGAATTTCTTGAACTTTATTCTCACCAAAATCTCTTACTCCTAGGCTATATGCAACTTCCATATCTTCTATAGGTTTAGTTTTAGATACTGCAATAACCTGTACTCCATCTGGTACTTGGCTATTTATAAGTTCTATTTTTTTCTTTATATCAATATTCAAATTTATCACACCCTCTTTATTTTAACCTATATAATAACCTTCTCTATATAAGTAGAATTTCTATTAAGGCTTTTATTGCAATTTTATTTATATATAATGAATAATCAATAAAATTAATAATATTTTTGTTATTTATATGACACTTAATTTAATTCGTTTACTAGTTTATAATATCATTATCATCACTAGTTCTCAAGATATAATTTGTTTTATAAAATTAATTTTTATTGTTACTACCTTCATAAACCACTGGATTTCCATTAAAGCTTATGTCTATATAACCATCTTCTATACTTACCTTGTCACTTTTTAATATATCTATAGCCTTTGATAGTTTTTTATCTATATCCTCAGTATTACCTAATATTATCTTACAATTATCTAGGTATAAGTTTATATTGTTCATATCCGAGACATCAACACTTTCAATCTTCATATCAGAATAATCATCAGACGCTACTTTTAATTTTTTTAAGAAATCTATTCTTTCCTTACTAGAAGTTATACTTTCTCCAAGGTCTTTTCCTTCAATTTCTATCCCCTTTAAAATAGGTAGTATTATAGAGTTTAAATCATCCCTTTTCTCCATTATTACAAGATTATCATTTAATATATAACTCTTATTATTGTCAATAACTTTATAAAAAGCTACCCTCTCATTTACTATTATAGATATTTTATTTGGAATGCTTCTTTTTATATTTATGTTCTCAATATAAGGGTTTAAAAGTATTTTATCTTCTAGTTCATTTAATTTTACTAAAAATATATTGTTACCTAGAACCTCGTTTTCATCTAATACTTCTTCCTTTGAAAGAATATTGTTGTTTTCAACGGTAACCTCTATTATATTAAAAAGTTCCGCTTTTAAAAGAGCAAAAGACCCTATAGAAATTATAAAAATACCTAATATTAATATATTTATTTTGTTTTTCCTTGCCCTATTTCTTTTTACATATTCCTTAGGTGTTATTCCCATACTTTAGAACCTTTCTTAATAATTGTTTTACTTATAATTAAATAATATCATTTTTTTACAATTTTTGCATTATATTTTTTTATTATTTATATAAAAAAAGATGCTAAATAGCACCTTTTTTTGGATTTTTATTAATTTGCCGTGATATATTCATTAATATACCCATAGCCATTAAATTTACAACAAGAGATGAACCTCCATAACTTATAAAAGGGAGAGGGACTCCTGTAACTGGCATAGAACCTGTTACAACAGCAATATTTATAATTGCCTGAATTGCTATTATTGAAGTTATTCCAATAGCTAAAAGTGTTCCATAATTATCTTTAGCCTTCATAGCTATTCTTATTCCCGTTACAATAAAGAATATAAATAATGCAATTATTCCAATACATCCTACAAGTCCTAGTTCTTCTCCTATTATTGCAAATATAAAATCATTATGTGGCTCTGGCATATACAAGGTCTTTTGCCTAGATTGGCCAAGCCCAAGACCTGTTAACCCTCCAGCCCCTAATGCATAAAAAGACTGAATAAGTTGATACCCATTTCCTGTTGCATCTTTCCATGGATTTATAAAATTTAAAAGTCTAGCTTTTCTATAAGGTTCTATTAATGTAAATGTAGCCGCTGCTGCAAACATTGCTGGAGCTACAATTCCAAATAAGTGTTTTTTTCTACCACCTGCCACAAATAACATGATAAAAGTAACTATTAGCGTTACACTTGCTATACTTAAATTTTTTTGACTAAGTATAATAGCTGCAAACATTCCTCCTACCATAAGTGCAGGGACTATTCCTCTCCAAAAGCTTTGAATATTTTTTATATTATTTGTTAAAGCCATAGCTAAATATATAACTACAACATATTTAGCAAGTTCTGATGGCTGAAAGGAGAATGGTCCTAACATTATCCATCTCTTAGCTCCATTTACTCCTGGAAATAAAAATACTGCAAAAAGTAATATTACTGTTATTACCATAAGGATAAACACTAATCTTTTGTTCTTTAATCTATGATAATCATATCTAGACATAAGGTACATAGCTATACAACCTAAAACTGCAAATATTAATTGCCTTGTAAATGTGTATGCACTATTGTTTTGTTTAACCATATCTACATAGGAACTTGCACTATAAACCATAATAACTCCTACTGATAAGAGCAGCATTATAGAATACACTAAGCAAATATCTACGGAACCATCTTTACCCCTTTTTTTTCTCATTAATTACGTAACTCCTCCTATAAATACACTTTAAATAGATGCAAATCCTATAAAACAAAAGATTACTGTAACTATTGAAAAAACTGCTACAACCTTTGTTTCTTTCCATCCACAAGCTTCAAAATGATGATGTATTGGTGCCATTTTAAATATTCTTTTCTTTCTTGTTTTAAAAGACCAAACTTGTAATATTACAGATAAAGTTTCTATTACATAGATTATTCCTATTATAACAAGTATTAAAGGCATCTTAAGCATTAAAGCCACTATTGCTATAGCACCACCAAGTCCTAAAGAACCAGTATCTCCCATAAATACTCTAGCTGGGAATGCATTAAATCTTAAGAACGCTAAAAGTGCTCCTGCTATTGCTACACAAAATACTGCAAGTTCTATATGTCCCATACTATAAGCCACTATTGCTAAAAATGTAACTACTAAAACTGTGACAGATGTTGCAAGACCATCTAATCCATCTGTTAAATTAACTGCATTAGTTACTCCTGCAAAGTATATTATTACACAAGGTATATAAAGCCATCCTAAATGTAACTTGTAACTTATAAATGGAAAACTTATTGTTCCTCCGAATTGATTGTAACAATAAATTGCTAATATAACTGAAACTATAAGAAGTAATAACATTTTTTGTTTTGATGTTAAACCTTCGTTTTTCTTTTTTATTATTTTTAAAAGGTCATCTAAAAATCCTATAATACTAAATGCTATAAATGCATATAGGGCTACCATAGCTTCACTATCAAAAGTTTTTTTCATGACAAATGTCATTATAATCATAGTTATAGCTGTTGCACCTATAAAGATTATTCCTCCTATACTTGGAGTTCCTGATTTTTTTTGGTGACTCTTAGGTCCCTCTTCTCTTATGTTTTGTCCAAATTTAAGTTTATGTAGCACTGGTATTAAAATTGGTGCAATTATTGAAGCTATAATAAAACTTACCACAAGTGCTATTACTATATTAGGGTCTATTATTGATTTTAAGTGTTCCATAACTTTAAAGGCTACTTTAAGTAGTAGCTCCACCTCCTTTGTAAAATTTATTTATTACATATTTCCTTAACTATATCTTCAAAGTGCATACCTCTAGATGCTTTAACTAGTATTAAATCACCTTTTTTCATAATACTCTTTAAATCATTTATTAAGGATAATTTGTCATTATAAACTTTACAGTTTTCACCAAATCCTTCTGCTATATTTTCTGAAAAATCACCACAGCATAAAACTAAATCAATTCCTTTTTCTTTAGCATATTCCCCAATTCCTCTATGTTCCTTTTCAGACTCATCACCTAATTGTTTCATTGTTCCTAAAACACAAATCTTTCTTTCACTTTCAAGATTTATCATAACATCAGTTGATGTTCTAAATGCAGCAGGACTTGAATTATAAGAGTCATCTATTACTTTATAATCTTCCATATCTATAATTTCAAATCTCATAGAAGTAGCTTCTAAATTATTAAGACCTTCCTTCATATCTTCTAAAGTAAGTCCAAGTTCCCTTGCAATTGCAATATCTGGCATTATATTTTCAATATTGTGCTTTCCTGGCATGTCTAAGTGAAGCTTTATATTTCCTTCTGGAGTTACAACTGTAAAATCAGAAGATAATTTATTTACAGTTATATCTGTTGCGTAAATTTCAAAATTTTCTCCAATACCAGCCTTTATTACTTTAAACTTATCACTTGAAACTTTAGAAAGCATATCATCATTTCCATTTACAGCTAAAACATTGTTTTTATTAAAAAGTGTTGTAATCTCAAGTTTTGCCTTTAATATATTTTCCCTTGTTTTTAAATGCTCTATATGACATATTCCTATGTTACTTATTACTGCCATATCAGGCTTAGCTATTTCAACTAGTCTTTCTATTTCACCTAAAGCACTCATTCCCATTTCTAAAATAGCAATATCATAGCTTTTATCAAGTTCTAAAACCATAAGTGGAAGCCCTATATCATTATTAAAGTTTCCTTTAGTTTTAAATACTTTATATTTACTACTTAAAAGTGCAGCTAAAAGATCTTTAGTTGATGTTTTACCAACAGAGCCTGTTACTCCTATAACTTTTAACCCTAGTTTTTCTCTGTAAAACTTAGCAAGGTCCATAAGAGCCTTTCTTGTATCTTCTACTTTTATTATTCCAGATTCTTCTGGTATTTCCTTTAAATCAAAAAGTATTTCATCAACTATACAAAGATTAGCTCCCTTTGTGTAAGCTTCTTTCACATAAGCATTTCCATTAAAATTAGTTCCTTTTAAAGCTATAAAAAGTGTATCTTCTTCTATTTTTCTTGTATCTGTTGAAACTTTTTTAGCTGTATAATTTTTTGGTAATTTTATTAAATCCCCTTTTACTGCTTTAACTACTTCCTCTAGATTTAACTCTAACATTTGTAAACACCTCTATTTTTCTTTTTTATTTAATATATCAATAACAACTTCTCTTTCATCAAAGTGTATTGTTTTATCTTTAAGTATTTGATATGTTTCATGACCTTTTCCTGCAATTAATATTACATCATCTTTTTTTGCCATATCTATAGCTTTTTCTATAGCTTTTGCTCTATTCTCTTCAACAATGAAATTATCATAGGATAAGTCATTTTTTATATCATTTATAATAGCTATTGGCTCTTCACTTCTTGGATTATCAGATGTTATAACTGCTATATCTGATAACTTACAAGCAATTTCACCCATTTGAGGTCTTTTAACCTTATCTCTATCTCCACCGCATCCAAACACTGTGATTATTCTTCCTTTAACAAATCCCTTTATAGTATTTAGTATATTTTCTAGCCCATCTGGAGTATGTGCATAATCTACTATTATTGTATATGGAAGTTTTTTACCCTTCGCCACCATTTCACATCTTCCGGGAACCACTATATCTAAAACAGCTTTCTTTATAATATCTATGGATATTCCTAAAACTTTAGCACAAGCAATACAACCTAATGCATTATGAATGTTATAAAGACCAGGTATATTTATCTCTATATCATAAATATTGCCTTCTATATCTATTTTAAACCTAGAACCTAAAGAATCTCCCTTTACGTTAAAGGCCTTAAAATCTGCTTCGTTTTCTATAGAAAATGTCTTTACTACAGTATTTATATTTTTTTCTGTAATATCTTGTATAAGCTTGACCCCATAAGAGTCATCAATATTTACTATTGAGTATTTAGATCTTTCAAAAAGCTTAGCCTTTGCTTTATAATAATTTTCAAAAGTTTTATGAAAATCTAAATGATCACGTGTAAGATTTGTAAATATTCCTGATACAAACTCAATTCCATAAACCCTATCAAGGTCTAGCGAATGAGAAGATACTTCCATAACACAGTACTTTACACCTTTTTCAACCATTTCATTAAATAATTCATGAAGTTCTAAAGATTCAGGTGTTGTTCTTACTGCATCTATTCTCTCATCTCCTATGTAATTTGCTATAGTTCCTATAAGTCCTGTTTTATGCCCTGCTTGTTCTAGTATTGATTTTATTATGAAAGCTGATGTAGTCTTTCCATTTGTACCTGTTACTCCTATTATCTTTAATTTATCTTTTGGATTATCATAAAAGTTTGAACCAACTACAGCTAATGCTTTTCTAGTATCTCTAACCTTTATAACTGTAATATCATGAATTACATCTACATGATCTTGAATTATAATAGTTTTAGCTCCCCTTTGTATTGCGTCTTCTATAAATGAATGACCATCTACTTTAAAGCCTTTAATACATACAAATATATCATTTACTTCTATCTTTCTATTATCATAACATATCTTATTTATTTCTTTATTTAAATCACCCTTAACTACAGAATAATTTAATCCCTCTAATATACTTTTTAAAATCATTTAATCACTCCTTAAGGTATAGTAAGATAAAATCTTCAATCAAAATACTAGCATGTGACTATTTTTAGCCCATGCTACTATATATTTTATTCTAATATTAATTTCACATATGAGTTGGCATCTAAATATTCACCTGAAGCTATATTTTGTTTCTTTATAGTCCCAGTTTTATCACCTTTAAAATAAGATTTTAGCCTTAATGATGATAAAATATCCTTAGCTCTTTCCTTTGAATAACCTGTTAAATCAGGCATAACTATAGAACTATCATAACTTAAACCATTAGTTGTTTCTATAATCACTTCAGAATCTAAGCTTATAAGGGAGCCTGGCTTAGGATTCACATTACCAATCTTACCACCATCTCCTTCAACTGTAAATTGAATATTTAAATCTTCTAAAATTTTCTTAGCCTTTTCAACATTCATCCCTGAAATATTCGGCATTATAACATTTTTAACACTATTTTTACTATTTAATACAGCATCTTCAATATAATCTGATATACCTTCAAAAACCTTTTTAGCAACTGGAGTTGCTATTACACCACCAAAATATTCCCCAGATTTTGGATTATCTATCATTACCATTATTGATACTACTGGATTATCATAAGGAGCAAAACCTACAAAGGAAGATACATATCCGCCTCCATAAGCACCTGTACTTTCATCTATTTTTTCTGCTGTACCCGTCTTTCCTGCAATTTCAAGACCTGGAACTTCTACGCCCTTTGAAGAGCCTTCTGTTACTACACTTCTTAAATACTTCTTCATCTTTTGAGATGTTTCTTCACTTATTATATCTTCTTTCATTTCCTGTTCAAATTCTTTATCAATAACAGATGTTCCACTTATTTCATCTATATGACTTATATTTTTCATAATATGTGGTTTAACTAAAATTCCTCCATTTATAACAGAGTTTAAAGCAGTCATAAATTGTATTGGGTTTACAGTGTTAGTCTGTCCGAAAGATATTGTTCCTAAATCAAGATTGCTAATTTTATCTGTATCTTTTATAACACCTGAAACTTCTCCTGGTAAATCAATTCCTGATATAGTTCCTAACCCAAACCTATCTAAATATTCATTTAACTTCTCTTTTCCAAGCTTACTTGCAATATCCATAGTAGCCACATTACAGGAATTTTGAAGAGTTTCTTCATAAGTTTGTACCCCATGTCCTCCTTCTTTCCAACACTTAACATATGTTCCCTCTATATTCAACCCACCATTGCAGATATATGTTTCATTCCCTGTTACAATCTTCTCTTCTATAGCAGCAGCTCCTAGCAAACTTTTGAATATAGAACCTGGCTCAAAAGAAAAAGCGACTGAATTATTATTCCACATATTTTGGATCATTTCTGATTCATTTTCCCCTGCAAAATTTCCACTTATTTCATATGGACTATTTGAATTAAAATCTGGCTTATTTGCCATAGCTATTATTTCGCCATTATTAGGATTTGTCACGATAATTGTTACTCCATCTGCATTTTGCTCTTTCATAGTATCCATTGCAATTTCTTCACAAATGTATTGTATTTTACTATTTATAGTAAGTCTTACATCTTTACCATCTATAGCTTTTGTAACCTTAGAGCTTTCATAGGGTATTTCATTATTTATTTTATCTACTTGAGTTATTAAAATCCCTGGAGTTCCTGATAAATATGTGTTATAATAAGCCTCAATTCCTGTTATCCCTACACCTTGTGAATTTACAACTCCTAAAACTTTAGACAAAAAACTATTATTGGGATAATATCTTTTTACATCTGATGATACTACAACTCCTGTTAATGAAAGTTCTTTAACTTTATCTGCCTTTTCTTTCTCTACCTGTCTTGCTAAAGTTGCCGAATTTGCTGGAATTCCACTTGAAAGTTTTAATTCTAATTTTTTCAAAACATTATCGTAACTTATCCCTAAAGCTTCACTTAAAATACTAGCTACATAATCATTATTTAATTTCATTGTTGTCATATATCTTCTTAAAGTATTTAAATCCAAATCCACTCTATAAACATTAGTACTAACTGCAAGCTCATTGCCTTCTGAATCTAAAATTCTACCTCTTTTTGCATTTATCTTTACCTCACTTGTCCACTGCTCATTAGCCATGGAAGCATACACTTTTTGCTTAGCTGTCATAATATAACCTAACCTTACAATAAGAGCACTTGATGTTAGTACACAACTAGCTAATATTATAGCTATACGTCTATTTTTTATATATTTGTATTTTTTTTTATTTTTATACTTTTTATTTGTTTTTTTTGTATTTCTCTTTTTTGCTTTTGACACTAATTCCATTTAATTTTAACCCCTTATTTATCATAAATGTTTCTTATAATTTTCCTAAAGTAAAGTTTATTATATCTCCTGACTTTACTATTTCACCAAATTCTACATCTTGTTTTACTACAATATTACCAGTCCCTTGAAATTCCCCTTTAATCCCAAGTGATGCTAATATTTCTTCAGTTTTTTCCTTAGAGTATCCTGTAAAATCTGGCACTATAATATCTTTATTATATGTTGAACCACTACCTGTGTAAAGTGTTATCTTAGTACCTAAGCTTACTGAGTATCCTGGTTTTGGTAACATATCTATAACAGTAGATCCTAAATCCTCATTCTCATTTTCCTCTAATTCTACCTCAAATCCAGCTCCTACTAAAACTTGTCTAGCTTCATTAAAATCAAGACCACGAATTTCAGGAACAACTCCTTTTTCAATTTTTAAAGATTCATCTAAGTGAAATTCTGTTAAATCTATATAGTTAAATAATTCTGTAAATAACATATTTGCAAGAGGTGCTGCAACTCTTCCTCCATAATATTCTCCATTTTTAGGATTATCTACTGATATTAAAACTGATATTTGTGGATTATTGTAAGGTGCAAATCCAACAAAAGATGCTATATATCCAGCTCCATATCCGCCTGTCTCTGAATTTACCTTTTGTGCAGTTCCAGTTTTTCCTGCAATACCATACCCCTCCATATAAGTTGCCTTTGGTGATCCATAGTGAACTGTCTTTTCCAAAACACTTCTCATTCTATTTATAGTTGCTTCGCTTAAAAATCCACCCCTTATAGTGGAATCAAAGATTTCATCTACAACAGTATTACCACTTGAATCTATATATGTTATCTCTTTAACCAAATGTGGTTGAATTACATTTCCTCCATTTGCTACAGTATTTACAGCTGTTAAAAATTGAATGCAATTTACTGTATTAGTTTGTCCAAAGGCTATAGTTGCTAAATCAAGTTCTGTAATTTTTTCTGTTTTCTTAATTATTCCTGATGCTTCCCCTGGAAGATCAACCCCTGATTTAGAGCCAAGACCAAACTTTTTAATATATTCGTTTAATTTCTCAGCTCCAAGTTTTTCTCCAAGTTGCATAAAAGCAACATTACATGAATTTTGAAGAATCTCATCAAAGGTTTGTGTACCATGTCCTCCACGTTTCCAACACTTAACATATCTATCTGCTATATGAAGACCTCCGCTACATTCATAAGTTTCATTTCCACCAGCAAGACCCTCTTCAAGAGCAGCTGATGCTGTAACTATTTTAAATATAGACCCTGGCTCAAAAGAATCTGAAACACTTCTGTTTCTCCACATTTTTTGAACCTTTTCAGCTACTGTTTCACCATTATAACTATCTACACCTTCATATGGAGTATTAGGATTAAAATCTGGCATATTTGCCATTGCTAATACTTCCCCATTATTGGGATTTGTAACTAAAATAGTAACAGCATCTGCATTGTGTTCTTTAAGAGCAATCCCTGCTATTTTTTCTGCAAAATACTGAATTGTACTATCAATTGTTAAAACTACATCCTTTCCATCTATAGGTGCTGTAAACCTTGAAATAATACTTGTAGTTTCATTATTGCTATCTGCAATTTCTGTAATTCTAACCCCTGCTGTTCCTGATAATATTGAATCATATTGAAGCTCTATTCCATTTAATCCAACACCATCTGAATTTGTTGTTCCTAATACATGTGATAAAAATGATCCATTTGGATAATATCTTTTAGTATCTGGCGAAACTATCACTCCTGTTATGTTTAGTTCCTTAACATTATCTGCATACTCCTTTTCTATTCTTCTTGACATTATAGCTGCCCCTGCTGCTTTTCCTGAGGGAAGTCTATACTCTAATTTTTTTAAAACTGCATCATACTCAGTTCCAAGAGCTTCTGATATTTTAGTCGCTAATTCCTCATTAGTTGTTCCATTTTCCTTGTTATAATCCCTTATAGCATTTAAATCAAAGTCTACTCTGTACACATTAGCACTTATTGCAAGTTCTTCTCCATTTCTATCTAGAATTTTTCCTCTCTTAGCTGATATTTTAACTTCACTTGTCCATTGTTCAACTGCAAGTTCTGAGTACTCATCACTTTTAAATATCATTATGTAAGAAAGTCTTATGGTTAATACTAAAAGTAGAAAAAACACAGCACATAACGTTATATACATTCTTTTTTTTACTTTAGCAGTATCTGTATAGCTTCTTTTCATAAATTGTAACCTCCACAAAAAAATTAGGGATTAGTTTAATACACTATCCCTAATTAATATGTTAAGCTAAACAATAAAATGATATTTAATTTTAACTTTCTAATTTTATAATATTTTCTTTAGTTGGAAATATCATATTTAATCTCTCCTTAGCAATATTTGCAATATCATCTAGTGATATAGACTTTAACAGTTTAACTTCTAAAGCTTCATTTTCACTTTTTATACTAGATATATCTTCATTAACCACTGATAATGCTTCTTGCATTTGATAGACTTTACCATCTCTTGATATTATGGTGAAACCTAGAATAAATACTAATCCTATCATTAACATTATATTATTTTTCACTAAAAATCCAATTAGCCCCTTATTTTTCTTTTTATTCTTTATACTAGGGTTTATTACTTTCTTACCCATGTTTAAATTACTGTTATACTCTTTCTCTGCTTCCACTACATTATTTCTATTGTCTAAAGCATAGCTTTCACTATTATAATCATAATCTTTAAAAATCATATAAGTCTCCCCCTAACTTATCTATTTATTAAATCTTTTCTATTACTCTAAGCTTTGCACTTCTACTTCTTGGATTATATTCTAATTCTTCTTTTGACGCTTCTATTGGTTTTCTAGTAATAAGTTTAACTGAAGGTTTTTTATTACAAACACATATTGGGAAACTACTTGGGCACGTACAAGGATTTGCTAAATCCTTATAAACAGTTTTAACTATTCTATCTTCTAAAGAATGGAAGGTTATTATCGCCATTCTTCCTCCAACATTTAACTTTTCTACACCATCTCTTATAGTTTTTTCTATAATATCAAGTTCTCTATTAACTTCTATTCTTATAGCTTGAAAAGTTCTTTTAGCAGGATGTGGCCCTTCACGTCTTGCCTTTGCTGGAATTGCTGCTTTTATTATCTCAACTAATTCTAATGTTGATTCTATATTCTTTTCTTTTCTTCTATTAACTATAAAATTAGCTATCCTTTTAGCAAATTTTTCTTCACCATATTCTTTTATTACTCTAAATAATTCTTCTTCTGAATAAGAATTAATAACTTCAAAGGCTGATAATGAATTTTCTCTATTCATCCTCATATCAAGTGGTGCATCTTGCATGTAACTAAATCCTCTTTCACCATTATCTAACTGATATGATGAAACTCCTAAATCCATAAGTATTCCATCAACGCCTTCAATATTTAATCCTTTTAATATGTCATAGATATTATGAAAATTACTGTGAACAAAAGTTACATTATCATAGTCTTTTAATTTTTCCTTAGCAGCCTTTAATGCATCTGTATCTTGGTCTATTCCTATAAGCCTTCCTTTTTCACTAAGTTTTTTTACAATTTCACTAGAATGACCTGCACCACCTAGTGTTCCATCTACATATATTCCATCTTCCTTTATATTTAAAGCTTCTATACATTCATTTAATAAAACTGAAATATGTTTAAACTCCATATTTTTTTCTCCTTAAATTTAAATCATTAGTTTTTATAGCATATTTTATGCTGCATAATCATAACATTTAAGTTATATAAAATAATTCTATCTTTTATAAACTAAAACCTTTATTATATAAGATATTTTTATACAAATATTTAACCAAATTTAAATAAATTACAACATATATAGTCTTATACCTACTAAATAATATATTTCTATTATAACTTTTTATGAAATTTATTTTATTTTGTCTAAATGTAACTTTATTTTTAAATTTAGTAGCTATTTTGTGTACTATATAAAAAAACACAATATATTGAAGTTTTTTAATTTTATAAATTCAATATATTGTGGAAAAATCTCTTTTTATATAACTAATAGAATATCTTTAAAGATTTTGTTATACATTAAATCTAAAGTTAACAATATCTCCATCTTTCATTACGTATTCTTTACCTTCTAATCTATAAAGGCCTTTTTCTTTTGCAGCAGCTTCTGAACCGCATTCTACTAAATCATCATAACTTACAACTTCAGCTCTTATAAAACCACGTTCTATATCTGTGTGAATTTTACCTGCAGCTTGTGGAGCCTTCGTTCCTTGTTTTATAGTCCAAGCTCTAACTTCTTGTACTCCTGCTGTTAGGAAACTCATAAGACCTAAAAGAGTGTAACTTGCTTGTATAAGTTTATCAAGACCTGACTCTTCTAAACCATACTCTTCTAGCATTTCAGCCTTTTCCTCTTCATCTAATCCTGATAACTCTTCTTCAAGTTTTGCACAAACTACCATGCATCCTGAATTTTCTTCTTTAGCGTATTCTTGAACTTTTTTTACAAATTCATTTTCTAAGTTTCCAGCTACCATATCATCTTCTGATATATTGCAAGCATATAAGACTTTCTTTGATGTTATTAAAAATAATGTTTTTACAAATTTTTCTTCATCTTCTGTAAATTCTAAAGTTCTAACAGGTTTATTAGCCTCTAATTGCGCTTTTATTTTTTCCATTACACCATACTCAAATTTAGCAACTTTATCGCCAGATCTTGCAAGTTTAGCTGACTTTTCCATTCTTCTTTCTAAAACTTCAAGATCTGCAAATATAAGTTCTAAATTTATTGTTTCTATATCACGAATAGGGTCTACTGAACCTTCAACGTGAACTACATTTTCGTCATTAAAACATCTTACAACATGAACTATTGCTTCAACTTCTCTTATGTGAGATAAGAATTTATTTCCTAAACCTTCTCCCTTACTAGCTCCCTTTACAAGGCCTGCTATATCATAAAACTCTATTGCTGTATAAACTTTTTTCTTTGTTTGATATATTTTTTCTAAAACGTCTAATCTTTTGTCAGGTACACTGACAACACCAACGTTAGGTTCTATTGTACAGAATGGGTAATTTGCTGATTCTGCTCCAGCTTTTGTTATAGCATTAAACAAAGTACTTTTCCCAACATTTGGTAAACCAACTATTCCAAGCTTCATATATGTAAATTCCTCTCTTTCATAAAGTAATTCATCTCTAATTTTACACGTTAAAATTATACTCTAGGTTATTATTTATTTCAACTGATTTTCATTTTATTTACTATTAACCCATAAAATTATATAAATTTATTATAACTTTATTGGCATAATAACTTTGAGGTGATATTTTATGTTTAACGGATTAATAGCTCTTTTATTATCATCATCTATGTTAATTAATCCTATTTTGGGATTACTAAACTACATAGATAAACCCACATTTTTATTTCTAACTAATGTAGAACAATATGATAGTAAAGAGTTTAATTGGTATTATATGTTCAACAAAGAAACTAAAGAAGCAACAGGCCCTAAAGAAACTCCTTTTATAAATAATCATAATGTATTTTTTGTAGGAGACCAATCAAAACAAGAAATATATTTAACCTTTGATGAAGGATATGAAAATGGAAATACTGCTAAAATATTGGATATATTAAAAGAAAATAGTGTTCCTGCAGCTTTTTTTGTTACAAAACCATATATAGTTGATTATCCTGACTTAATTTTAAGAATGGAAAATGAAGGACATTTAGTTTGCAATCATACCTCCCATCACCCCTCCATGGCATCAATTTTAGATCAGGAAAAATTCAATAAAGAATTTAGCGAGGTTGAAGAGGAATATACTAAAGTTACAAATAAAGAAATGCCTAAATTCTTTAGACCACCCATGGGTAAATACAGCGATTTATCTCTAAAATACACTGATGATTTAGGATATACATCAGTATTTTGGAGCTTTGCTTATAAGGATTGGCTTTTAGATAAACAGCCCTCAAAAGAAGAAGGTAGAAATAAAATTTTAGAGAAAGCACATAATGGTGAAATAATGCTTCTTCATGCTGTTTCTAATACTAATTTAGCAATCTTAGATGATGTAATAAAAGAACTTAAAAGTCAAGGATTTGAATTTAAATCATTAAATGATTTTAGCATTAATCCTAATAAAAATTCCTAGAGAGGATTCTCTCTAGGAACTTATTTTCATTAATAATGTTTAATAGTAATGAACATTCATTACATCCTTTTTCAAACTATTATTTATAATATTTAACTCTTCTATATCCTTTTTTACTTTTTCTATAATCTCTTTATTTTTTAAGAAGTTTAGATTAACTTCTACATTTACTATAGAACTTTCTATACAAGCATTTAACATTATTGCAGCTATTTTAGCATCTGACACAAGGTTTTTATTTCCGTACTTTATTGCAAAATATATATTATCATAAAATCTTATAGATAACCTAGCTAAGTTTAAAGGCACATTCATAGCTTCTAAAGTGCACTTTTCCATAGTCTCTTCTTTTAAAAGCTTATCTTCTTCTGTGTCTTTGGGCATTTTATAACAAGCCATCAAACTTAAAAAAGCTTCTTTATCTTTATCTATATACTTTAACATATCTTTATAAAGATACTTGCATTCTTCTAAATTTTTATCTAATTTAATTCTTATGCTCTCCTCTAAATTATAATAAACCTTCTTGCCTACAGTAAGATTATATATCATAGAAGTTAATGCAACTGCAAGTCCTCCCGATAAAGCTGCCACAGCACCTCCACCTGGTGCTGGTGAACTAGAAGCTAAATCTTCTATAAAATCAATTATTTTTATATTCTCTGTTGATTGTTTTTGAATATTTTCTCCCATTATTCACATCTCCATCCTTGTTAATAAAAATACTATTTAGCCCTTTATACATATTATCCCAACTATATTTTTCTTCAATCTTAAATCTTTTTCCTGTCTCTATTACTTTCATAATTTTCACTAAAGATTTTATAATGTCATAAGAAATATTTTTTGTAATAAAACATTTCTCTATATCTCTAACTAATTCCTCTATTTTATCATACTCATTTCCTTTAATTATAAGTATTGGACTCTCACCACCTAAATAATCGTATATTTTAGCTGGTATTTGCATAGATGTTTTATTACCTAAAAGTAATAATATATTACTATGTATAATATACTTTAGAGCTTCTTTAAAACCTATTCTTTTATTTAATACAACATTTTTAAAGGATTTAAGTTCCTCTTTTATATATTCATTATCTATATTTCCAAAAAATAATATATTTAATTTATTAAATAGTTTAAAATCAGTATTTTTTAGTATTTTAAGGGCTTCTATAAAGGGTTTTATGTCTCTAGTTTTTTCTATTATCTCCCCAGTATAAACAATATTTACTTTATCATCTTTTAATAATTTAGGTTTAGCTTCATTTCTCAGTTTTTTATAAAGTTCCTCATCATATCCTCTATTTATTACTGAAAGATTTTTTTC
>CAUWNL010000042.1:0-23172 GCA_963559995.1 uncultured Sarcina sp. | reverse complement strand
AACTAATTAACTTGTAAAAATATTTCTTATATTAAATTTCAAACAAATACAATATAAAAATATTAAATTAATAATAAAATGACATATTTACAAAACGAAATTTATTATATATAATAGTTCTATAGAAAATAAAGTAAAAAAAGTAAAATAATAAAACTATAGTATTTATCATTAAAAAATATATTTGAAATTTATATGATAAAAATATTTTATTGATATTGCAAAAAGGGGCATAAGTTGTAGTTGTTTATTTTTCTTTTAGAAAAGCAATAAGTAAGGGGGAATTAAAATTGAAAAAAAGGAAATTAGTAAGTTGTTTAAGTGTTGCTATGGGGTCTATGATGCTTTTAGGTGGTTGTGGAAATACTACAACTTCAAATGATGATTCTTCATCAACATCAAATGCTGAAACTACTAAGATTGATGGTTATGTTGCAGCTACAGATTCATCAAAAAATGTACAAACTGCATTAAATAGAAGTGATACTTTGATAATTGGTGTTTTAGCACCAGACGATGTGTTTAATCCACTTTATTGTGAAGGGCAGTATGATAGATACATTGTTGATTCTATATTTGAAAATATGCTTTCTGTAGATGAAAGTGGACTTCCAATAGAAAACCTAGTAGAGAGTTATTCAGTATCAGATGATGGTCTTGTATATAGATTTACACTAAAAGAGGGTTTGAAATTTTCAGATGGATCACCTTTAACAACTGAGGATGTTGCATTTACCTACACAATAGCCTGTGATTCAAGTTATGATGGACCAGTAGACTTAGTAAATGGTACAAAGCTTAAAGGGGCTAAGGCTTATAAAGATGGATTAGCTACGAGTGTTGAAGGTATAAATGTTATTGATGATAGAAATATAGAATTTACTTTAGAGGAAGTAAATGCAGCTGCAATATATGATTTTACAAATAAAACTGCTGGAATACTTTCAAAAGCACACTATGGGGCAGAGTATACTCAAGGAAACTTAGATTATATAAAAAATTATCATACTAATCCATTAGGATCAGGTGCATATAAATTTGTATCTAATAAACCAGGACAAGAAACTGTGTTAGTTGCTAATGAAAATTACTTTAAAAGGGCACCTAATATAAAAAATATAATTTATAGAGCAACTTCAGAAGACACAAGAATTCAAATGCTTAAAACCGGTGAAATAGATATGGATATGGTCACTGTAAATGAGGATAATGTTCAAACGATTTTAGATGCAGAATTTTTAGATTTGCATATATTCCCAACTAATGGATATGGATATATAGGCTTTAATGTAAGTGATGAAAAATTTGCAGATGTAAAAGTTAGACAAGCATTAACTTATGGATTAAATAGAGCACAGATAGTTGAAGCAGCATTTACTGGTGGGTATGCTGATGTAATAAATGTTCCACAGTCTAAAGAATCTTGGGCATATACTCCTGGAGAAAATGATTATGACTATGACCCAGAAAAAGCAGCGAAGCTTTTAGATGAGGCAGGTTGGATTGTAGGTTCAGATGGAATAAGAGAAAAAGATGGAGTGAAGCTTGAAATAAAATTCACTGCAGGTACACCAAATTCAGTTAATGAAGCTATAATTCCAATAGCTCAATCTAACTATAGTGAACTTGGAATAAAGTTTGAAGCAGAACAGATGGATTTTAATGCTGTAAGAGAAAAAGTTAATAGTGGTAAGGCAAGTATGTTCTTTATGGCATGGGGATTAAATCCAGATCCAGATTCAACAAATCTTTTTAGTACTAATGGGTCTCAAAATAGATTAGGTTATTCTAATGAAAAGGTTGATGAACTTTTATTAAAAGGACTTAAAACTACTGATACAGAAGAAAGAAAAGAAATATATCATGAACTTTATAATGAGTTAAACGAAGATTTACCATATATGTTTTTATATCAAAGAAAAGATATGTGGATTGTAAACTCAAGAGTTAAAGGGTTTGAAAATAATATAACTCCATATAAAGATTTTACAGCTAGTTTAAGTGAATTAACATTAGAGTCATAGAAGTTTAATATGCTCAGTCTTTTGGCTGAGCATGTTTTTCATAACTAAAAACAGTATTTTTAGTTTTTTAATGATATATATTTTAAATGGATTTTAAAAGTTTAACAATAAAATTAAAAGTAATAGCAATTTAAAAAGGGGGAGTTTATATGTTCACGTATATAACTAGAAGAATTTTTCAAATGGTTCCTGTGTTGCTTGGAGTATCATTAATTATATTCTTAGTTATAGCAAAGGCACCAGGGGATTATATAGAAACAAACGCTAACGCAAATATGACACAGGAGAAAAAAGATGAATTAAGGGAGCTTATGGGTCTTGATAAACCTGTTCTTGTTAGATATGTAAATTGGCTTAAAAATGCTTTAACAGGAAATCTAGGTGATTCATTAAAGTTTAAACAGCCAGTAGTAGATGTTATAAATACTTATGTGTGGAATTCATTTGCCTTAGCAATCATGGCATTTCTGGCTAGTATTTTTTTTTATAGCTGTACCAATTGGGGTAGTGTCAGCTACTAAGCAATATTCTCTATTAGATGGTTTCTTTACCGTCTTAGCTTTAATAGGTATATCACTTCCAGGATTTTTCTTAGGTCTTATGATAATAAAATTCTTAGCCTTTGATTTAGGATTATTTCCAGTAGGGGGAATGACTACAGCAGGTAGTGCAGGAACTGGAATTAAGTATTTTCTAGATGTTTTATATCATATATTTTTACCATTTTTAGTTTTAACTTTTGTTCAAATAGGACCTTTAATGAGATATACAAGAACAAGTATGCTAGAGGTTATAAGGCAGGATTATATAAGAACAGCAAGGGCAAAGGGGCTTAAAGAGTCAATTGTTATTTATAAGCATGGTCTTAGAAATGCATTAATACCTGTTGTAACTATTTTAGGATTATCACTTCCAGCACTTTTTGGTGGGGCTATGATAACAGAGAGAATATTCTCCTGGCCAGGTATTGGAAAAATAGCTTTTGACTGTTTAAATTCTAGAGATTATCCATTTTTAATGGGTTTTAATATGTTTATAGCATTATTAACTTTAGCAGGAAGTTTAATTGCAGATGTATCTTATGCTTTAGTTGATCCAAGAATAAGATTAAAGTAAGGGGGCTAATTTATGAGCGTAGAGTTACAACAAAAGGTTAAAAATATTGAAAAGGTGAAAAGTAAAGAAAAAGTTAATTCACCTTGGAAGATGATGCTTAGAAGACTTAGAAAAAATAAATTAGCTATGGTAGGTCTTGGAATTTTAATATTTATGATTTTATTTTCCTTTGTAGGCCCACTTTTATCACCACATACACCAGAGGCTATGAATTTTGCTATGAAGAAAAAAGCACCAAACGCTACTTATTGGCTTGGTACTGACCTTTTAGGAAGAGATATTTTAGTAAGGCTTATGTATGCAGGGCGAGTTTCTCTTCTTGTAGGATTTGTGGCTGTAATTATAGAGATTGCAATAGGTGGTAGTCTAGGGGCTATAGCTGGGTATTATGGTGGTTGGATTGATAATGTAATAATGAGAATAGTTGATATATTTTTATGTGTTCCATTTTTGCCTATATTAATAATAATTGGAGCAATACTTTCAGATTTAGATGTTAGTGCTGATAGTAGAATATTTTTTGTTATGTTAATGCTTGGAGTTTTATCATGGCCAAGTATAGCAAGACTTGTTAGAGGACAGATTTTATCTTTAAGGGAACAAGAATTTATGCAGGCTACTGAAGCCTTAGGAATTAAGGATTCAAGAAGAATATTTAAACATTTGTTGCCAAATACAATTCCTTCTATTATAGTATCAGCTACACTTGGAATTGGTAGTGCAATAATGACAGAGTCAGCTCTTAGTTATTTAGGTATGGGAGTTACACCACCTAAGGCTTCTTGGGGAAATATGATTCAATCAGTAAATAATTTTACAGATTTAATGGAAAGGCCATGGCTTTGGATGCCAGCTGGTATTTGTATACTGCTTACGGTAATGTCAATTAACCTTTTAGGAGATGGTTTAAGAGATGCATTAGACCCAAAACTAAAGAGATAGGGGGAGTTTCTTTTGGAAGATTTATTAAAGTTTAAAGGATTAAAAACTTACTTTTATACAGAAGGTGGAGTTGTTAAAGCTGTTAATGATGTAAGTTTTAAAGTTAAAAAGGGAGAAATAGTTTGTGTTGTTGGAGAATCAGGGTGTGGAAAAAGTGTTACTGCTATGAGTTTAATGAGACTTGTATCACAACCTGGAAAAATAGAGGGTGGAGAAATTTTATTTGAGGATAAAAATCTTTTAAGTCTTTCTGAAAATGAAATGAGATCTATAAGAGGAAATGATATCTCTATGATATTTCAAGAACCAATGACATCACTAAACCCAGTTTTCACAGTTGGAAAACAAATAATGGAGGCAGTTATTCTTCATCAAAAACTTGATAAAAGAGAGGCAAAAAAAGTTGCAATAGATATGATTTCTTTAGTTGGTATACCAGATGCTAATAAAGTTGTAGATAGATATCCTCATGAATTAAGTGGTGGGATGAGGCAAAGGATTATGATAGCTATGGCACTTTCTTGTAATCCAAAACTTCTAATTGCAGATGAACCAACAACTGCTTTAGATGTTACAATTCAAGCACAAATTTTAGACCTTATGAGAGAAATAAGGGAAAAAACTAATACATCAATAATGATGATAACTCATGATTTAGGAGTTGTTGCTGAAATGGCAGACTATGTTGTGGTTATGTATGCAGGAAAAGTTATAGAAGAGGGGCCTGTTGATATAATATTTAAAAATCCTATGCACCCCTATACAGTAGGGCTTTTAAAATCAAAGCCAGTTTTAAATCAAATAAAAAATAGACTATATTCAATTCCAGGACAAGTTCCAAACCCAATAAATATGCCAGATAACTGTTATTTTAATGAAAGATGTGAATTTTGTCATGATACATGTAAAAAGGAAAAACCAACTTTAAAATATGTAGAAAATAATCATAAGGTTTCTTGCTTTAAGTATAAGGAGGCATAAATAATGAGTGAAACTATATTAAAGGTAGATGGACTTAAAAAATATTTTGATATAAAAGGTGGAATTTTTCAAAGAACAGTAGGTCATGTGAAAGCTGTTGATGGAGTTTCCTTTCAGCTTAAAAAAGGAGAAACTTTAGGGTTAGTTGGAGAATCAGGTTGTGGAAAAAGTACAACTGGAAGAACTATTCTTAGGCTTTTAGAAAAAACAGATGGTTCAGTTATATATAAAGGACAGGATATAAATAAATTAAAGAAAAGTGAACTTAGGAAGCTTAGAACAGATATGCAAATAGTTTTCCAAGACCCATATTCATCTTTAAATCCTAGAATGACAGTGGGGGAGAGTATAGGAGAAGCTGTTATTCATCATGAAATAGTTGGTAAAAAAGATTCAAGGGATTTAATTTTAGAAACTATGAAGATTTGTGGGCTTTCAAAATATCAAATAGATAGATATCCTCATGAATTTTCAGGTGGTCAAAGGCAAAGAATTGGAATAGCTAGAGCCCTTATTTTAAATCCAAGCTTTATAGTGGCAGATGAGCCAGTATCAGCCTTAGATGTTTCTATACAAGCACAAATAATAAATCTTTTATCAGACCTTCAAGAGAAAAGAGATTTAACATATCTTTTTATATCCCATGATTTAGGCGTTGTTGAGCATTTAAGCACAAAGGTTGGAGTTATGTATTTAGGTTCTTTAGTAGAACTTGCAGGTAAAAAAGAAATATATAAAAATCCTCTTCATCCTTATACAAAGGCATTATTTTCAGCTATACCAGTGCCAGACCCTACATTAAAAAGAAGTAGGATAATATTAAAAGGGGATATTCCAAGTCCCTCAAATCCGCCAAGAGGGTGTAAATTTAATACTAGGTGCCCTTACGCAAATAAGATATGCAAAGAGGAAAATCCAGAGTATAAAGAAATATCTAAAAACCATTTTGTAGCATGTCATATGGTTTAATTAAGAATAAATAAGGTGCTGTATTTTTAGATGATTTTTAATACAGCACTAGTTTTGCTTATTTATTGATTTAATAGGTAGATGAAATAAGTTAATATAATAAATTTTACTGAAATAAAAAACGATAAATTATAGGTAGTTTTAAGATAAAGGTATGAAGGTGTGAGAGTTATGTTTAGATTTAATTACAAAAAAGAAGAGATGAAACAAAAGGAAAGACAACTTTTAAAAGAGGCTAAATTGTATGAAAAACCTAAGTTTAAGGATTTATTATCTGTAGTTTTTGCACAATATCTTATAATTTTACCCTTTGTCATTATAGTTATGGTAGTATTTTTATTAATTGCAAGGGTATTATTATATTTATGGGGAATTTAGTATTAAAATAATTTGTAAATTAGTAACATAACATATAGTTATGTTAAACATGGGAAAGATTTTATGTTATAATAACAAAGATGGGAAAATATTTTCCAAAGCAATATTTATACTAATTATTCTAAAAAGTATTTAAATTTTAAATTTTATATTTTGGAGGCAATATCAATGAGAAAAGGATTAACAATTGATCTATCAAAAGTAGGATTAGGCTTAAAAGATCATGAAATGGCTTATATGCAAGAAGCTGTAAATATGGCACACAATAAGATTCATAATGGGACAGGTGCTGGAAATGACTTTCTAGGATGGGTTGATCTACCTGTAAACTATGATAAAGAAGAGTTTGCAAGAATAAAAGAAGCTGCTAAAAAAATACAAGAAGATTCAGATGTTTTAGTAGTAATAGGAATTGGTGGTTCTTATTTAGGAGCTAGAGCTGCAATTGAAATGTTAACTCACAATTTCAATAACATGTTATCTAAAGACCAAAGAAAGAATCTAGCTATAATATATGCAGGAAACAATATAAGTTCAACTTATTTATCTGAATTATTAGATGTATTAGAAGGAAAAGATATAAGCTTAAACGTTATATCTAAATCAGGTACTACAACTGAACCTGCTATAGCATTTAGAGTTTTAAAAGCTTATATGGAAAAGAAATATGGAAAAGAAGAAGCTAAAAGAAGAATTTATGCTACAACAGATGCTAAGAGAGGTGCATTAAAAGGTTTAGCAACTGAAGAGGGATATGAAACTTTTGTTATACCTGATAATGTTGGAGGAAGATACTCAGTTTTAACAGCAGTAGGATTACTTCCAATAGCAGCTGCTGGAATTAATATAGATGAAATGATGGAAGGGGCTAGAGATGCTAGAGAAGAATACTCTAACCCATCATTAAAAGAAAATGTTTGTTATAAATATGCTGCAGCTAGAAATGCATTATATAACAAGGGAAAAGCTATAGAAATATTAGTTAATTATGAACCAAGTGTTCACTTTTTTAATGAATGGTGGAAACAATTATTTGGAGAATCAGAAGGAAAAGACGGTAAAGGGCTATTCCCAGCTGCTGTAGATTTCTCAACTGATTTACATTCAATGGGACAATACATTCAAGAAGGAAGAAGAAACCTTTTTGAAACTGTAGTAAACGTAGAAAAGGCTTCAAAGGAAATAGTAATAGAAAAAACAGAAAATGATGCTGATGGATTAAACTTCTTAGCAGGAAAAACAATTGATTTTGTAAACAAAAAAGCATTCCAAGGAACACTTTTGGCACATTCAGATGGAGATGTTCCAAACATAGTTGTTAATGTTCCAGAAATAAGCCCATATTATTTTGGTAGATTAGTTTATTTCTTTGAAAAAGCTTGTGGAATAAGTGCTTATGTAATGAATATAAATCCATTTAACCAACCAGGTGTTGAAGCATATAAGAAAAACATGTTTGCACTTCTTGGAAAACCAGGATATGAAGATTTAAAAGAAGATTTAGAGAAAAGACTTTAATTTTAGTTTGAAACTAAAGAATACTAAAAAATAGAATACTAAAAAATATTTATAAGAACTGTATCAAAATAATTATAGGCAATAATAAAAGTATTGTTAAAAGTTCATTTTGATATAGTTCTTTATTTTTAGTAATAAATTTAGGAGGTAATAAATTTGAGAATTTTAATAGATGGAGATGCTTGTCCTAGAGTCAAAAAAATAGAAGAAATTGCACAAAAATATTCGGTTAATCTTATATTGTATTGTGACATATATCATAATATAAATTTAGATTATGGAAGGGTAAAGGTTGTAGATAGTGGATTTCAAAGTGTTGATATGTATATTATAAATGAATGCAAGGAAGAGGATATAATAATTACTCAGGACTATGGGGTAGCAGCTATTGCTCTTAATAAAAAGTGTTTTTGTATAAACCCAAATGGATTTATATACAATAATGATAATATAAATAAACTACTTTTTGAAAGACATTTAAAATCTAAGATTAGACAAAGTGGTGGAAGGATTAAAGGACCTAAAAAAAGAAGTGAAAAAGATGATGTAGCTTTAGAAAAATCTTTAATAGGGTTATTAGAATTAGAAAAAGATAAAGAATTAAAAAATCCCAGGTAATCCTGAGATTTTTTTATGGTTTCATTATATGGATATAATAAAATTAGGAGATTTATAGTGTTATAACACCTTTTATAGTATTAACAATAAAATACATCATTATACATATAAGAGCAAATACTTATAAAATAAATAAAAATATTTTGACTTGTTTACATAATATGGCAAATAATATATAATTTATAATATATGCATATATTGTGAATGGTTGGGGGGATTATTATACATGGGAGAGTTACTTTTAGAACTAGAGGAAAAAGGAATAATAAAAGATAATAAATGGGTAGATATACGAGTTAAGAACAATACTAAAGAGAGTTTAACATATAAGATTTTAGCAGGTAAAGATGGAATATGGGATACCATAAGCGATTTTGATAAAAATGAGAATGGTCATATAGAATGGGTACCAAAAGAAGAAGGAAACTATATGATAATAGCTCAAGCTAAAAGAAAAGATTCTAAAAAACCCTTTGACTATAAAGTATCTCAA
This sequence comes from uncultured Sarcina sp., assembly GCA_963559995.1. Classification (GTDB taxonomy): domain Bacteria; phylum Bacillota; class Clostridia; order Clostridiales; family Clostridiaceae; genus Sarcina. The sequence continues at coordinate 14,133 of CAUWNL010000042.1, read as the reverse complement.
AGTATAACTATAGGTGATTATAATGATAGACTTATAAAAGAGTTATATATAGAAAAAAATAAATTTAAAATAGGGGATAAGATATCTATTAAAGTTCAAGGGTATAAATCTCCTCTTATGTATAGATATTTTATAGGCAGCAAACAGGATTGGAAACTTATAAAAGATTATACTACAGAGAATAAAATTACTTATACAGCTAATAAAAGTGGGGAGTTTGAATTTTTAGTTGAATGTAAAATTCCAGAATCAACTCATAATTTTGATGATTTTAGAACCGTATCTTTTAAGGTATGTGATTTTGAAAGACCTGAAATAGTAGATTTTAAGTGTTTAGCTAAAGAAGTTGTTGTAAACAATGATTTAACTTTTGAAGTTAAAGGAAGCTTTGAAGATAATAGAACAGCCCTTTATAAATTTATAAAAATAAGTGCTGATGGGAAAGGGTGCAATATTCAAGATTATTCATCAAAAAATACTGTATCTTTTAAAGAAGAGGTTCCAGGAAAATACAAGCTTCTTTGTCTTACTAAAGATATATATTCAAATAGAGAATATGATGATAGGGCAATTATGGTTTATGAAGTTAAGCCCTATAAATCTATAAATTTAAAGACTTTTGAAACTGATTTAAGCTCACCTCAAGTTATAGGTTCTAACATACTTATAAAGGCTTTAGCAAAGGGAGGGAAGAATCTTCTTTATAGATTTAAAATAGATGGTCCTGTAGGAGAAGATTCAGGATTTAGTAAAAACTCAACATTTCTTTGGGAAGCAAAGGCTAAAGGGGAGTATTTAATAACACTTTTAGTAAAAGATGAATCCTTTAAAGGAGAATATGAGATTTTATCTGAAATAAATTATGTAATAGATAAAAAGAGAACAAAACCAATAAAAATAGCTGATATAGTTTATAATAAAGAGAAAAATTATATAAAGAATGAACCTATAAGTGTAAAGGTAATTACAGATGGTGGAAGAAACACCAGATACTCTTTTGAGGTTACAAGAGAGGATATAGTAATAACAAATACAGCTTATAGTGAAAAAAATTGGATTGAGTTTATTCCAAGAGAAGAGGGAGAATATAAACTTGAAATAAAGATTAAGGATAAATATTCAGAAAAAGAATATGATACTCATACTAACTCTTATTTTAGGGTAAAGGAATATTTAGAAGCTAATATAGAACATGTGCTCCTTCCGTCTAATGGGTATTTCTTAGTTGGTGATAGAGTTGATATAGAAGTTATAACAGAAAATACTAAAGATACTTTAATAAAATATATAACGAAAATAAATGAACAAGTAGTTGAAGAAACAGACTATGAAGTAACTAAAAAAATAAATATTTTACCTAAATGTTCTGGAAAGTATACAGTAGAGATTTATGCTAAAAACATAAAATGTATAACTGATTATGATAGTAAAAAAGAGATAAAGTTTTATGTTAATGATTGCTTGCCTATAACATCAACAAAGATAGTATCGGAAAAAACAGAATTTAAGTTAAACGAAGAAGTTACTCTTAGTGTAGAGAGTAATGGAGGAAACGAAGTATGCTATGAATTCTATATAATGAAAGAAGGGGATTGGAGTTTAGTTCAAAATTATAGCAGAAAAGATTACTATACTTTTAGAGCACTTAAGAGTGGACAATATAGAGCTTTAGTTCTAGCAAAGAGTCATTATAAAAAATGTGCTTATGAGGATTATGATATATTTGAGTTTAAAGTAGTTTAGCTTTAATAAAACTCCTTATTTTAATATAAGGAGCTTTTCTTTTTAGAAATTATTTATTATAATTTTTAGTTTTTATTATTTATCAAAAGTTTTATATTTAGGTGTATCTTTACCAAGCTTTCTAGATTCCTTAGAATAGCCAATTTCATTAGCAGTTTCCATTTTCATTTTTTTTAATGCTTGTTTGGTTTTGGGATTGGACTTTTTATTGTTCTTTGAATTTTTATTATCCTTATGTGACATATGTAAACTCCTTTCTGAAACAATTAATATTTTTTAAATATAATTATAGTATGTCCTAAAAACTTTTCTATATTCTAAACTTAGTATTTTTTCTTGAAAAATAAAAGTTTTGTTTTATAAATTTTAAATATGAGATAAAATTAATAAATACATGAGTTTATTTAGTATCTGTTTTAATAAGTATTAATAAAAACATGGTAAGTATTTATATACTTAAGGAGGAGAATAAGTGGAAAGACTAGATAAAGTATTATCAAATTTAGGATATGGAACAAGAAAAGAGCTAAAGCAAATAATAAAAAAGAAAATGGTAACTGTAAATGATGTTGTAGCTAAAGATACTGGAATGCAAGTTGACCCTGAAAAAGATAAAATAATAATAAATGGTGAAGAAATATTTTATAGAAAAAATATATATTTAGTAATGAATAAACCAGAGGGAGTAGTATCTGCAACATTTGATAATAGAGATGAAACTGTTGTAGATCTTCTTTATGCAGAACATCAAGCTTTTGAGCCATTTCCAGTAGGAAGATTAGATAAGGATACAGTAGGACTTCTTATACTAACTAATGATGGAGAACTTAATCATAAACTTATATCACCGAAAAATCACGTAGATAAGGTGTATTTTGCAAAGATAAATGCTCCAATTGATGAAAAAGATATAAAAGATTTTGAAGATGGTATAACTTTAGATGATGGGTATAAGTGTATGAGTGCTAAACTTGAGATAGTTAATAATTTTGAGGATTCATCAGAAGTTAAAGTTACAATTCAAGAAGGAAAATTCCATCAAGTAAAAAGAATGTTTATAGCTAGAGGAAAAAAAGTTGAGTATCTTCAAAGAATAAAATTTGGAGAATTAGAATTAGATCAGGATTTAGAGAAAGGAGAGTACAGGGAGTTAACTGAAGAAGAACTTGCAAAATTAACAAGTAAATTTAATAAAAATTAAAGAAAATAGGAAATGATAATGTTTGCAGCTATAGTATGAGAAAGTTTTTTAAAACTATTGCAATTTTTTTTATCATTTTATATAATTATTTATGCAAGAATAAATAAAAGGATAAATAGCCCCCTTTTTATTTATTGCTTATTGCTATAACGTAACCTGGCCCCAAGGGTTACGTTTTTTATTTTGTACCATAATAATTAAAAGTTAATATTAAAGTAAAATAATAATTTATGTAAATAAGGCTATTTATGTGATTAATCATATAGATAGCCTTTTCTTTATAGTAGCTATTTAAAAAGTTAATATTTAAATTATGGTAGATTTAAAATCATTAGTTTAAAATATGGATTTATAGGAATGATTATAATATTAAGTATTTAGATGGAATGAAGAAAATATGAAATAATATGTTATAATATTTTATATAGATAAATTAAGGAGTGGTTTGAGTGGATTTAAAAAGCTTATTAAATAAGGAGCAATACATTGCAGCCTCTACAATTGAAGGACAGGTGCTTATATTAGCAGGAGCAGGTTCAGGAAAAACTAGGGTTTTAACTCACAGAATAGCTTATATGGTTTCAGAAGTTGGAATAAAACCATATAATATACTAGCTATCACATTTACTAATAAAGCAGCCAAGGAAATGAGAGATAGAGTTAAGGCATTAGTAGGTGATGAGGCTGATAATATGTGGATATCAACCTTCCATTCATCATGTGTAAGAATTTTAAGAAGAGAGATAGATAAATTAGGATATAAAAAAGATTTTTCAATATATGATACTTCAGATCAAAAGACGCTTATAAAGCATGTAATGAAAGAACTTAACATAAATGACAAAGATATAAGTGATGGAGAAATACTAGGAGCGATAGGTAAAGCTAAGGATATTCTTATGACAGCTAGTGCCTTTAAACGTGAAAATGAAGGAGATTATAGGAAAAATAAAATAGCAGATGCCTATGTACTATATCAAAAAAAATTAAAAGAAAACAATGCTTTAGATTTTGATGATTTAATATTTAAAACTGTAGAACTTTTTAGAAAGCATGAAGATGTATTAGAATTTTATCAAAATAAGTTCAAATATATAATGATTGATGAGTATCAAGATACAAATAAGGCACAATATGAATTTGCTAAAATGTTAGCTGCAAAATATAAAAATATATGTGTAGTTGGAGATGATGACCAATGTATTTATGAGTGGAGAGGAGCAGATATAAGAAATATATTAGACTTTGAAAAAGATTATCCTGATGCTGTTGTAGTTAAACTTGAGCAGAATTATAGATCAAAGAAAAATATATTAGAAGCTGCAAATAACATCATAAAAAATAATAGTGAAAGAAAGCAAAAAGTTCTAAGAACAGAAGAAGAAAACGGAGATAAAATAAGTACTTATAGAGCTTATTCTGATAAGTTAGAGGCAGAATTTGTAGTATCTAAAATAAAAGAAACTATAAAAGAAAAGGGACTAAAATATAGCGATTTTGCAGTTCTTTATAGAACAAATGCTCAGTCTCGTGTATTTGAAGAAAGTTTAAGAAGAGCAACAATGCCTTATAAGATATTTGGAGGTCTTAAATTCTACGATAGAAAAGAAATAAAAGATATCTTAGCTTATCTTAAGGTTCTAGTTAACCCTCAAGATGCTATAAGTTTAAGAAGAATTATAAATACGCCTAAAAGAAGTATTGGTGATGCTACCATAGAAAAAGTACAAAATCATGCAGATGAAATAGAAAGCACATTATATAATGCCTTACTTGATGTTGATTTTATACCCGGATTAACAACAAGAGCAATAAATCCAATAAAAAGATTTATTGAAATGATGGAAGATTTAATAGTAATGTCAGAAAGTCTTTCGGTATCTGAACTTATAGAGTATGTTTTGGATAAAAGTGGATATTTAAAATCTCTTGAAGAATCTAAAAGCTTAGAAGATGAAAGTAGAATAGAAAACTTAAAGGAACTTGTATCAGATGCAGTAGATTTTGAAAAAAGTAATGAGGAAGATAAGTCATTATCATCATATTTAGAAAAGGTTGCTTTAGTTCAAGATATGGATTCTATGGATGAAGAAAATAATTATGTTATGCTTATGACAGTTCATAGTGCAAAGGGGTTAGAGTTCCCAGTTGTATTTATGGTTGGAATGGAGAATGGAATGTTTCCAAGTATGGGCTGTTTTGATAAGTTTAAAGAAATGGAAGAGGCTAGAAGACTTTGCTATGTTGGGATAACTAGGGCTAGAGAAAAGCTATATATGACATCAGCAGAAAGTAGAATGGTTTTTGGTAGAACAGTTTCATATCAAGAATCTGATTTTCTAGGAGAAATACCAGATATTCTAAAAGAAACAATAGTAAATGAAGCTAGAGCTCAAAGACAAAGTAGAGCTACATCAAAGGCAGATAGAGTAGGAAGTAGACTAAATAGTGCTTATTCTAATCCGCACAGTATAAGAGGAGGACATTATAATAAATACTCTAATGCAACAGCATTATCTGTAGACAGAAAGTTAAATGAAATTCTATCAGAGACAGATAATAATAAGAATTTATGTACGCCAGAGAATGCTATTCCTGGTAATAAGGTAAAACATGGAAAATTTGGTGTAGGAACAATAATTACAACATCAAAAGTTGGGGAAGACTATAAGATAACAATAGCTTTTGATAGTCAAGGAGTAAAAAACTTAATGTTAAGTTTTGCTCACCTAGAATTATTATAGTTTAGGAGAACAAAGTGGAGAAAAAGGTTATAATAGAAGATCTAGTTGAAGAGTTAAATAAATATGCTAATGAGTATTACGTTCTTGGAAATCCATCCATTTCAGATAAAGAATATGATAAAAAATATGATAACCTTATAAAGTTGGAAAATGAAACAGGATATATACTTCCTTATTCACCCTCTCAAAGAGTTGGTGATAAGATCCTTCCCGAATTTAAAAAGTATACTCACAAAGGAAGGCTTTTTAGCTTAGATAAAGCTCAAAGTATTGAAGAAATAAATGATTGGCATATAAAAAATGTAAAATTTGTAGAAGAGTATAACAAGCTAAATGAAGAGAATAAATTACCAGATCTTAAGTATATAGTTACTAAGAAGTTTGATGGATTAACAGTAAACTTGTCCTATGATAAAAATGGAATTTTAGTAACAGGGGCTACAAGGGGAACTGGTATTATTGGCGAGGATGTTACAGCACAGATTAAAACCATAAAATCAATTCCTTTAAAGATAGAGTGTGATGATTTCTTAGAGATACATGGAGAAGCTCTTATGACAAAAGAGGCTTTCGATAATTATAATAAAAAGGCACAAGTACCCCTTAAAAATTTAAGAAATGGTGCAGCAGGGGCTTTAAGAAATTTAAATGTGGCAGAAACTGTTAAAAGAAACTTATCAGCATTTTTTTATGATATAGGCTATGCTGAAAAAACTAAATTTAAAACTTATGAGGAAATGTTAAACTTTTTAAAGGCTAAGGGATTTCCAGTAGATGATTATATAAAGGTATGCACCTCTATAGAAGATATGAAAAATGAGATAGAGTATATAGAAAACATAAGATTTGATTTAAATTATGACATAGATGGTTTAGTTATAGTTATTGATGATATAAGAACTAGAGAACTTTTAGGTAACACTGTAAAGTTTCCTAAGTGGGCAATAGCTTATAAGTTTGAAGCACAAGAAACAACGACAAAACTTCTAGATATAGAGTGGAATGTAGGTAGAAGTGGTAGAGTTACTCCTACTGCAATACTAGAACCAGTAGAACTTGCAGGGGTAACTGTTAAAAGAGCAACTTTAAATAATATGGATGATATACAAAGAAAAGGTGTAAAGATAAATTCAAGGGTTTTTGTAAGAAGAAGTAATGATGTTATACCAGAGATTATGGGAGTTGCAGAGGACAGTTTAAAAGATGCCATAGATATAGTACCACCTGAGAATTGTCCAGCTTGTGGTTCTCATCTTATAAAAGAAGAAAAAGGTGTACACATATACTGTGATAATACTTTAGGCTGTAAACCACAAATGGTAAAGGCTATAGTTCATTTTGCAGGAAGGGAAGCTATGAATATAGAAGGCTTTTCAGAAAAAACTGCAGAGCAACTTTTTGAAAAATTAGATATAAGAGCTATATCAGACCTTTATAGATTGACCTTTGATGAACTTATAACTTTAGATAAGTTTGGAGAGAAAAAGGCTACCAATCTATTAGGGGCTATAGAAAAAAGTAAAGATTGTTCTTTAGAATCTTTTGTATACTCATTAAATATACCTAACGTAGGAGGAAAAACAGCAAAAGATTTAGTAAAGGAGTTTAAGTCTTTAGAAGCTATAAAGCATGCAACCTTTGATAGCCTTGTAAAAGTGTCTGATATAGGAGATATAGTTGCAAATAGCATAATAAATTTCTTTAAAGAAGAGAGAGTATTAAAGATTATAGATGATATGCTAGATTTAGGTGTTAAGCCTGTATACCAAGAAAAAGTGGTAAATAGTAATGTATTCCAAGGAAAGACAGTAGTAGTTACTGGAACATTACAAAATTATTCAAGGGCAACAATAAAAGAAAAACTAGAGTCTCTAGGGGCTAAAGTAGCAGGAAGTGTAAGCAAAAAAACTGATTATGTAATAGTTGGAGAAGACGCAGGCTCTAAATATGAAAAGGCAAAAGCCTTAGGATTAAATATTTTATCAGAGGAGGAATTTCAAGATAAGTTAAAATAGAATCATCCCCTTCTTAAATATTTATATGTAAGAATTTGTGAATAGAATATATTAAATAATTATTAATTTTATTCATATACTTAAATATAGATAAAAAAGGAGGGGATGATTTTGCGTCTTATAAATACTGTTATATTTAAAATTCATAAAGATAAGATTGAAAAAGGATTAATTTTCTTAAGTCGAATATCTATAAGCAAAGTAAATAAGATTATAACAGAAGAATGTCATCAAAAATCCTTGAAGTACAATGTATTAAATAAAAAAAACAACGAAGTTATTTTTAAAATAAAGAAAAGAAAAAAAGTATATATGATAAAATATCATAAAACTCTAGCGGTAAATAAATTAGATTATAATAACTTTTTGGATTTATATAGTAAAAGTAATGCAAAAAGAGCTTACTATATAACAACAGGGGTTTTTCTTCAGGATGTATACAATGCAAATTATAATCTTTTTCTAAATAAGTCTATAGTTTTAGTAGATGGTATAAATTTTGTTACAAGAGATAGAAAGTTTTACTTAAGTAAAAGTTTTAGTTTAAATAACTTATCTTTTAAAAGATATTTCCCTAAGTTTTAAATGATTAAATATTTAATATTTGTCAATAATTTTAACATATTAAAATTATTTAGGAGTTATAATTTATGAGAAAAAATTTAGGGTTAAATATGCTAATTATAATACTAACATTTGTACTTAGCGGATGTTATAGCATAGATACTATAAATTATGAGTATAAAAGGGATACACTAGTTTATTCTTTAGAAAAAATACCTGAATCATTAATAAATAGTGGAAATATTACGGATAGACAAAATGATATTATATGTGCACTTTTTGAGGGGTTAGTGGAAGTAAATGAAAGTGGAAATATAATACCTTCTATATGTCAGGGATGGAAAGTTAGTGATAGTGGTTTAGAATATACATTTAAGTTAAGGGAAGATGCAAGGTGGAGCAGTGGCGAGGTAATAACTTCTTTTGATTTTATAGATTACTTTAAATATATTTTATCCCCTAATAATACTGAGTATAATTTAGAGGAATTATATGTAATAGAGGGCGCTTTAGAGTATAAGACTGGGAAATATAGTTTTGAGGAAGTGAAAATAAAAGCTCTAGATAATAGAACAATAGTTATAAATCTAAATAATGAAGATGAGAATTTTATAAAGAAATTAACAAAACCAGTATATAGATTAAGAGATGTAAGTGAACCACTTAATGATTATAAAAATCAATACTCTAATATAAGGTATACAGGTGCGTATACTGTAAAAGAATCTTCTGGTAGTGAAATTTTATTAGAGAAAAATCCTTATTACGTAGACGGTGTAAAGGGTATAGATAAAATAAAGGTAAAAGAACAAGAGTCAGTAGAAGCTGATTTTGCTTCATATAATCTAGGAGATATAGATATATTGTCTAACCCACCAATATTATCATTAAAGGAAGGTACGGTGTACAGTCAGATAGATATAGCACCATCAAATATTATAAAAACTTTAATATTTAATAACGAAAATAATATAATTTCTGATAGTAGATTCAGGCAGGGGCTTTTTAATGCATTATATCTAGAGATATTAGAAAGTTATATAATTAATGCTAATATAGGCACATGGTGCGTTAATGAAATAAAATATGATAATTTGTTACAAAAAAATTTAAACCTAGATAAATCTTATGATAAATCTAAAAAATTAGAATTAAAGAACAATGCTAAAGAACTTTTAGGAAAATTGGATACAAGAAAAAAAATAGTATCAATAATTGCAAAAAGCACATCAGAAAATAAATTAATATGTGAATTTATATCTAAAGTTCTTAAAGAAGAGTATAATATATCAAGTAGAACAACTCTTTTAAATGAAGAGGAATTAGATACGTATTTAGAAAAAAAGAATTTTGATATATATATTGAAGATTTAAATATAGATAGTTTTAGTATACAAAATAATTATAAATTATCTAATATAAAAGAGCTGGTAAAGGAAGAATATAGTATATTATCTTTATATTATAAAAATTTTATATGGTGTAGATCCAATAATGTAAGTTATTTATATATAGATGGAAACGGAAATTTAATACTTAAATATACAAGAGTATAAATCAAAGGCTGTATAAAAATAGCTTTTATACAGCCTAAATTTAATCTTTTAAATCATAAATTTCACTTATATAATCATTGCTTCTATAAGCTTTAGCCTCCTTACAATTAGTAGATTCTATTATTTTAGCAATACTATTGTTAGTTTTTTCGTTTTTGTATTTAGTTAATGTATGAAGGATTATAAATATTAAAAACATATTAATAGAACTATCAAAACTAGTGCTTGAATTGGTAAGTGTATTTTTTTTAGTAGAATAAGTTATACTTTTAGTAAATATAGAAGCTAAACCACTTAGATTAGGGCTTGGTGAGTTTATAATTCTAAACATTGCTTCATCTAGTAAATCTTCAGATTTTAATGATAAGTTAGCGTATCTTTCAGTGGAATCAAGGGGCGGTGCATCAGGAAAGCTAGTTATTAATCCTGAATCAGAAAAATATTTTTTATAAAAACTAGATATAAAGTTACTTAATTCATTTTCTATATTATTCTCATGAGAATAAGCAATGGTATTTACCAAAAAAGGAATAAGTTCTTTAGAATAATATTTTACCTCTTTTTTATCACTAGGTTTTTTAAGAATAGATTTTTCCTCATCATATAGGTTTTTTAAAAGAATACTTATATCACTAAATGAATCTTTAAACAATGAAATATTAGTATTTTTATAGGTTAAGAGCATATTTAAAGATAGTAGAGTAATATTTTCTATATTAGATAGTGAAAGTGTACTTTCTGTATATTTTGACAATGTAAATTCAGATAAATCTATAAGTAAATTTTTACATCTTTCTTCTTTTGAATATTCATACATAGTGTTGAAAATTAGACAGAGGTTACAGCAGTTATTGAAAGATTCTAAATAGAGATTCTCTTTAAGATTATCAAACATATCTAAAATTTCTAAAGAGAAGTTTTTAAAATCTCGGCTATTTTCATTATCCTTGCAAATAATAGAATATAGGTAATAAGATATCATCATATAACCTTGATCCACAAAATTAAAATCGCTATCCTTTTCAAAAAAATTAAATTCTTTTGAATCAGCTTGTTTTTCATCCTTTTTATTTACAAAAAAGCCTTCAGCATTTCGTAAATGATTATAATAAAACTCCAATTGTAGTTTACTTAAGTCCTTATATAATTTAGATATATCATAAATTGAATCATCAACACCCTGAAAGGTATCATAATATTTTGTACTTTCTAACATAGATAAAGTCATAAGTGCATTTGGGGAAATAAGAATTTCTTTTTTAAAGGTACTTACATCCCAACTCTTTGAATATTTAGATGAGTATATATTTGGTTTAGCCTTTTTATACACGCAAAGTAATGGAGTATTGTTTTTAAACCTTTCTATATAGTGTTCTGAAGTTAATGGTTTTAAGTTTTTATAATGTATACAAATCCCACATCTAGATTCTAAAACTATATGTTTTAATGATTCTCTACAAAAGAACAAAAGTTGGGATTCTATTTCCTCTATTGATAGTGAATTCATTCTAAAGAATTGCCCTATATATTTCAAATTATCCACCTCTTAAAAATAATCCATATTATTATTAATATGAATTAGATTTTTAAATATTGCAAAATAATATATATCTAATAAATATTATATTTGAAATTTTAAGGGTTGATAAAGAAAAATGTAAACAATATACTAGTAGATATAATGATAAGTTTATTGGGGTGAAAAGAGTTTTGAGAAAAAATAATAGAAAAAGTAATCAGATAAGAAAAATAACTATAACAAGAGAATATATAAAATATGCTGAAGGCTCAGTTTTTATAGAAGTGGGAGATACAAAAGTTATATGTACAGCATCCATTGAAGACAAAGTGCCTCAATTTTTAAGAGGACAAAACAAAGGATGGATTACAGCTGAATATAACATGCTTCCAAGAAGTACACAAGTTAGAAAGCAAAGGGATATAACAAAGCTTAAGGTGGATGGTAGAGCCACAGAAATCCAAAGGCTTATAGGAAGATCATTAAGATCTGTGGTTTATATGGAAATGTTAAAGGGGAAAACTATATGGATAGATTGTGATGTAATACAGGCAGACGGAGGAACAAGAACCGCTGCTATAACAGGTGCTTTTATAGCCCTTGTAGATGCAATAAATAAAATCCATAAAAAGAAACCTTTTAATGTGTATCCTATAAGAAATTTTGTAAGTGCTGTAAGCGTTGGAATTGTAGATAATGAGAAACTAATAGATTTATGTTATGATGAAGATAGTGTAGCAAGTGTAGATATGAATATTGTCATGACTGAAGAGGGGGAAGTAATAGAAATTCAAGGAACAGGAGAAGAAAAACCATTTAGTATGGATGATTTAAATGATCTATTAAAACTTGGAGAAAAAGGAATAAAGCAGATAGTACAGATACAAAAAAATTCACTAAAAAATGATTGCTTACTTATAGGAACAGGAGGACATAATTTTGAAAATAATAGTAGCAAGTAACAATGCCCATAAAATAGGTGAGATAAAGGATATATTAAAGGATATTTCTTTAGATATATATTCATTAAAGGAATGTAGTATAGATATAGATGTTTTAGAAGATGGGAAAACATTTAAAGAAAATGCATATAAAAAAGCTAAAGAAATAAAGGATTACTTAATAAGTATAGGAGAAGTGGACTTTATAGTAATATCAGATGATTCAGGATTAGAGGTTGAATATTTAAATAAAGAGCCTGGTGTTTTTTCGGCAAGATATGCAGGAGAGCATGGGAATGATAAAAAAAATAATGAAAAGTTATTAAAAAATCTTAGTAAAGTAGATATAAATAATAGACAAGGGGAATTTGTATGTGCTATAGCCCTTATAACATGGGATAACAAAGAGCTCTTTGTAGAAGGTAGATGTAAGGGGATAATTGCATATGAGGAACACGGAAAAGATGGATTTGGATATGATCCATTATTTTATATACCAAGTTTAAAAAAGACATTTGCAGAGCTTACATCAGATGAAAAAAATAAAATAAGTCATAGGGGACTAGCTCTTAAAAAATTGAAAGATAAAATAGAGGAAATATTATAATTTAGGAGAAAACATATGTTAATAGCAATTATAAGTGATACTCATGGTAACAAGAATATAATTTTAAAAATAAAAAATGAAATAAAAAAAAGAAATGTAGCAGGAATAATTCATTTAGGTGATAATATAGATGATATAGAGGAATTAACTAATGGACTTAAGTGTAAGTTTTATGGAGTGAGGGGAAATTGTGATTTATCTTCATTTCCAGAGGAATTAGTAGTATCTATAGAAAATAAACGTCTTTTTATAACTCATGGTCATAGATATGGTGTTAAAACAGGAATAAATAATATATTTTATAGGGGTAAAGAATTAGGTGTAGATGCTATTTTATTTGGACATAGTCATATAAAGATGGTATCTAAAGAAGAGGGAATGTGGATTGTAAATCCCGGAAGCCCATCAATACCTAAAGATGGTATACCTTCCATTGCTTTCATGGAAATAGATAATAATGATATAAAGGTTTTTAGCTTTACTATAGAATAAATGATATATTATACAGATGACTAAACTATAGATTTTTATTATATTTTAATAGCTTTAATATTAGATGATAAAGGATATGTATTTACAAAGTGTATATATCCTTTTATTTTTAATTATTTAACAGGGATGATTTTATTATAACTTTAGTTTATTTATATATTAATATAATTTTAAATCTCATTTAATCTCATATTAAGCAAGTATTTATGAGGAGGAAGGGATAATTCACAATTAGAGAAAATAAAAAATAAAAAAATAATAAAAAAATTATAAAAAGTGTTGACATAATATTAAAGATGATGTAGAATAACTATTGTCGTCGCAAGTGAGTGTGATGATGACCACCGGGGTGTGGCGCAGATGGGAGCGCGCGTGGTTTGGGACCATGAGGTCGCAGGTTCAATCCCTGTCACCCCGACCATTAAAATAAATTATGCGGGTGTAGTTCAATGGTAGAATGTCAGCCTTCCAAGCTGAATACCCGGGTTCGATTCCCGGTACCCGCTCCATAAAACATAAAATGTTTTAAATGTGTATCTTTAGCTCAGCTGGATAGAGCAACGCCCTTCTAAGGCGTGGGCCTGGGGTTCGAATCCCTAAAGGTACACCAATATGGTGAATGTAGTTCAGTTGGTAGAGCGCCAGGTTGTGGCTCTGGTTGTCGTGGGTTCGAGTCCCATCGTTCACCCCATTTACTGGGATATCGCCAAGCGGTAAGGCAACGGACTTTGACTCCGTTATTCGTAGGTTC
>CAUWNL010000041.1:0-23769 GCA_963559995.1 uncultured Sarcina sp. | reverse complement strand
AAGATAAATTATTAAATCTGGGAAAGAAATTTCAAGATTTATAGTTTTATATACCTCATAGATATTTATAGATAATGATATAATTGCTGATATAAACATAGTTATTACATATCCATAAATATTTATATATGGAATTCCTGTGAAAATGAATAAGCAAATTATTTCTAGAATTGATATGAATATATTATTTCTAAGAATTATATTTTGTTTATCAAGTCCATTTAATATACCATACATGGTAGAGGAAATAAAAGAAAGAGGCATAATAAGTGCAGATAGTTTAATCATTTTACCTAAATCATCTCTACCAAAAAACATAATTCCTAAAGAATCAGGAACACATTGACAAAGAACAGCAGTAAATAACCCTATTAAAAGTGAGATTTTTAAAACCTGTTTAATTCTTAAAGTAGCTCCCTTGTAATCTTTTTTACTTATACTTTGAGAAAGATTAGGTATTAATAGAGTATTTATAGAATTTACTATAATCATAGGAAAAGTAATTATAGAAAGTGCCATTCCTCCAAATTTGCCTATAAGAGCTAGTGCTTGAGAATAGCTAAGTCCCGTACTCATAAGACGTCTTGGAACCATTACAGTTGATATTGTACTAAATATGTTAAGTAAAAATCCATTTAAACATAAAGGAAAAGATATAACTAAAACATTAAATAATAGTTGTAAGCTATTTTCATTTTTTATTATGTTTTTTGGGTATTTCTTAATAGTAATTTTAAAATAAGCAAAAAGGAGTATAAGACTTTGAAGCTCACCAAGGCATAATGATACATAAGCTAAAGTAACTAACCCCTCTAAGGTTTTTACCTTAAACATAAGAATTAAAATAGCTAAGATAAATACTCTTAATGATTTTTCTAAGATATCTATAAAAGATGGAACTACTATTTTAGAATCTCCATAAAAAAAGCCCTTAAGGATATTTGAAAGAGCAATAAATACCATAGCGGGACATGTAACCATAATAGCTTTTACTGTTCTAGGATCTTTAATCCAAAGGTTAGATATAGCTGGAGATAGAAAAAATACTAAGATTCCTATAAATAATCCCCATATAAAATTAAAGATACCAACTACCTTCATTGTTTTTATAATATTATGATAGTTGTTATCAGAAGAATAAACAGCAGTTATTTTAGATATTGCAGCTATTATTCCGGCAGTCATTATAGAAATAAAAAGATTATATATAGGCATTACAAGACCATAAAGGCCCATACCTTCAGGCCCTAAAATTTTTGATAAATATATAGAAAATATAAAACCTAAAACTCCTGTTGCAAGATTAGATAAAGTTAATAAAAAGGAGTTTTTGTAAAAATTATCTTTACTCATGAGTTAGAACACCACCACCTTTAATGATTTATTTAATATTATTCTGTAAAGCTTAAATTTATGATTTATAACTTAAAATTAAGAGTTAAAAGTTTGTATTATGTAAAGAGAGAAAAGTATTTATTAAATTACTTATGGAAAAATATGTGAAATTATTATATAATTAAGATATTATAAAGGGGGAGTTTTTATGAGTAATTTAGTTATAAATATGAGAGATGTAAGATTTGGAGGGAATACCTTAGATGTTGGCAATGATAATTATGGAATAATATATAACATATTAAAAGGGGAGGAAGATGAAATAAGTATAGATTATTATTCAGAGGATTTAAGTAATCAATATAAAAATTTTTATGATAATGGAGTTACATTTTTTTCCTTGAGTCAACTTACAACTAGAGGGGAAAGAGACATGGTGTTAAAAGAAATATGGCAAAATTTAAAGGTTGGTGGTAATTTATATATTTGGGATAGAGAAAAAAGAGTTAAAGAAATGATAAAAGATAATATAAATGTTTTAATGCCAGATGGCACAACTAAAGAATTTAAATTTTCTAATATAAATCCTTTGGCTGAGTTTGGATTTTTTAATTTTCAGAAAACCTTAGAAAAATATTTTGAAATACAAGAGGGAAGAATTTGTGATAAAATAATATACATTAAAGCTAAAAAGAGAGGGATTATAAAAAATGAAGATACTACTAACGGGGATAAATTCAAAGTACATTCACAGCAATCTAGCAGTGAGATATTTAAAAGCATACACAAAGGATTTAAACTTTCAGGGAAAAATAAGGGAATTCACAATAAATGATAGGTTAGAAAATATACTAGAAGGAATTATGGAGGAGAAGCCAGATGTGGTGGCTTTTTCTTGTTACATATGGAATATGGAATATGTAAACAGATTATCAGAACATATAAAACTTATAGATAAAAATATAGAAATACTTTATGGGGGGCCTGAGGTTTCTTATGAGGGAAAAGAGTTTTTAGAAGAAAGTGTGGGGGATTATGTAATAGTAGGAGAAGGGGAAGCTACTTTTAGAGACTTTGTTAAGTTTAAGTTAGAGGAAAAAGATATAGAGAATATAAGGGGTCTTTATTATAAAGATAAAAAAGATAAAGTTTTATTTAATGGGTTTAGGGAAGAGCTTGATATGAATAAATTAGTATTTCCTTATGAAATAGATGACAATTTAGATAATAAGATAGTTTATTATGAAGCATCAAGGGGATGTCCATTTAAGTGTAAATACTGCTTATCTTCTGTTATGAATGGAGTTAGATTTTTAGATGTAGAAAGAGTTAAAAAAGAACTTAAATTTTTTATGGATAATGGCGTTGAACTTGTTAAATTTGTAGATAGAACTTTTAACTGTAACAAAAAATATAGTATGGATATATGGAATTTTTTAAGCAGGCAAGATACAAAAACAAGGTTTCATTTTGAAATAGCTGCGGACCTTTTAAGTGAAGAAGAAATAGAGATTTTAAATAAGGCTCCAAAAGGAAGATTTCAACTAGAGGTGGGAGTTCAAACAAGTAATACTGAAGTTTTAAAAAATATAAATAGAATAATAACTTTTGAAAATGTATCTGAAAAAGTGATAAAGGTTGCAGAAAATAAAAATGTTATTCAGCATTTAGATTTAATTGCAGGACTTCCAGGTGAAGATTATAATTCTTTTAGAAAGTCATTTAATGATGTTCATTCATTAAGACCAGATGAGATTCAATTAGGTTTTCTAAAGCTTTTAAAGGGTTCTGCAATGCTAGATGAAGCTAAAAAGTGGGGAATAGTTTATTCTCCTTATGCTCCTTATGAAATACTTAAGAATAAGGATTTATCCTATGATAATTTATTAGAGCTTAAAAAAGTTGAAAAAATGGTAGATAAATATTATAACTCTGGAAAGTTTAATAATGCACTAGAGTTTTTCTTAAGCAAATTTGATACGCCTTTTGAGTTTTATTTTGATTTAGCTATGTATTTTGATAAAATAGGATACTTTAAAAGAAGTTTAGGAAATGTTGAATATTATAAGGTTTTACTGGATTTTAATAGAGAAAAATTTATTGGAAAAGATGAAAAATTATTAAAAGAAATAATAAAGTATGATTATTTATGTTTCAATAAAAAGAAATGGCTTCCAAACTTTTTATTGAGAGATATAAGCAAAGAAGAGGAAAGAGATATTAGAGTAAAACTAAAAGAAAAACATATATATATCAAACCTCATATAGAAAAATTTAAACTTGATATATTTAATTATATAGATAAAAGAGAAGAGATATGGGTAGATAACTATGTAATATTTAATGAAGAAGAATTTGGATATAGAAGTAATGTAAAATTAGTATAAACAAAGAAAAAGGATATAAGCTAAAAATATTAAGCTTGTATCCTTTTTTATAATAAGATTAAATTATATTGTATTTATTTAACATTATATATTATAATAAACAAATAAAACGATAAAATCCTGTACTTTTAAAAATATAAAAAAACAGGGTAATATAAGAAAAAAAATAAAATTATAAAAAAATTCGATGGAAATGGATATAAATCTATTGTAATTTTTTAAGTTTTGTGTATAATTAAAGTATATTAAGTGTTAATTAATACTATATAAAGTATTAATATATATTATTATTTCTTTTAATAAAGGTGGTGAAACTTTGGCACTAAAGGCGATAAATGAAATAAAAAAGGTCGAAGATCAAGCTGAAGAGATGATTAAAAATGCTCATCATCAAAGCAAAGAGATAATTTCTAAAGCTACGCTACAAGGGGATGAAAAGTACAAGGAAATTGTAGATGAGGGAAAGAAAAAAGCTTTTGAAATTATAAACGATGCTGTGGCATCTGGTGAGAGAGAAGCTGCTATTTTATTAAAAGATGGAGAAAAGAAATGTCAAGACATTTATAATCTATCTGATAATAAAATTGATAAAGCAATTAAATTAGTGATTGAGAGGGTTGTGAATACAGATGGCAATAGTTAAAATGAATAAATTTACTTTGCTATCCTTTGAATCACAAAAAGAAAAACTTGTAGAAAGTCTTCAAGGTTTTTCAGAAGTAGAATTTATAAATCTACAAGACGAAAATTTTATAGAAGAAAATCAAGATTTTCAAAGCTTAGAAAAAGAAAAAAGTGGTTCAAATCTTGCAAAGTGCGAGGAAAATTTATCAAAAGCTAAGTCAGCTTTGGATTTTATGGAAACTTACTTACCAAAGAAATCAGGACTTCAATCATTAAAGGATGAAAAAGAAACATTAACTTTAAAAGAGTTAGAAGATAGAGTTTATAAAAGTTCTTGGGAAGACTCTTATAAAGTAATTAAAGAAAAAGAGGACAGGCTTTTAGCTTTAGAAACAAAAAAATCTTCAATAAAAGAAGAAATTGATCTTTTAACTCCTTGGAGGGATTTTGATGCATCCTTTGAGGATACTAAAAACTTTAAAAAAGCTACTGTATTTTTAGGAACAGTTCCAAAACAATACGAAGAGGTAGTACTTAAACTAGAAGAAGAATTTAAATTAACAACTGTTGAGGTTGTAAGTTCAAACAATCAAGAAATTTATATTTTTTCAATAAGTCATGAAGATGAAAAAGATAATTTATTAGAAAAATTAAAAGAATGTGGTTTTAGTTTCTTTAATTCAAATTACAAAAGAGTACCTAAAGTTATATTAGATGACTTTCAAAAAGAAATCTTATCTTTAGATGAAGATATAAATAAGATAAGAGAAGAATTAAAGACTCTTATAGATGAAGAGAATGAACTAAAGATGGCTTATGAATATTATGGAAACTTAAAGGAAAGATTAACGGTTTCTAAAAACTTTTTAAAAACTAAAAAGACTGTAGTTATGCAGGGGTGGATTCCAACAGATAAAAATGAAAAATTAAATACTGTTATAAAAAAGGCTATAGGTGATAACTTCTACTTAACATTTGAAGAAGCTAAAGAAGAGGAATATGATAAAGTTCCTGTAAAACTTAAAAATGGAAAAATAGCTAAGGCTTTTGAGTCTATTACTAACATGTATAGTGTACCAAGATATGGTGATATAGATCCAACTCCAGTTATGATGCCTTTTTATCTTTTATTCTTTGGAATGATGATAGCAGATGTTGGATATGGTCTTGTAATGTTAATAGCTGCATTAGTTGCTATAAAGTTACTTAAGAATAATGAAAAGAGTACAGAGTTTGCAAAGTTCTTTGCTTACTTAAGTATACCTAGTATATTATTTGGCTTTGTATATGGAGCATTCTTTAATGATGCTATTAAACTTCCTGTATTTATAAGTACAACAAAAGATGTTACAACAATTCTTATAATGTCAGTTGGTTTTGGTATACTTCAAATATTTGTTGGACTTGGAATTAAGGCTTATGTAATGATTAAAAAAGGTGATGTATTAGGTGCTTTCTTTGATGTTGGTGCTTGGTATATGATTTTAATTGGACTTGGCGTTATGCTAGGTGGAGGAATGATAGGTTTACCATCTATTGCAAAAACTATAGCAACAGTAGTAGTTATAATAGCTGCAATTATAATAATTTTAACAGGTGGTAGAGCAGAAAAATCAGTAGGAGCAAAACTTGGACAAGGTGCTTATTCTCTATATAATATAACAGGTTATATTGGAGATTTAGTTTCTTACACAAGACTTATGGCAATTGGACTTGCTGGAGGATCTATTGCAGGTGCTTTAAACCTTCTTATAGGAATGCTTCCGGGAGGAGTTATAGGAATAGTAGTAGGTGCTGTAGCATTTATAGCAGCTCATACATTTAACCTATTGTTATCACTACTTAGTGCATATGTTCATACAGCTAGATTACAATATATTGAATATTTTTCAAAGTTTTACGATGGTGGGGGGAAAGCATTTACACCATTTAAGACTTTAAATAAATATGTAAATTTAATAGATTAATAAAATTTAGGGGGAATTAGAAAATGACAATGATGGATTTTTTATCAAATGCCACAAGTTATAGTGGATTTATATTTGGAGCTTTAGGGATAGCACTTGCTGTTGGTTTATCAGGAATAGGATCAGCAAAGGGTGTTGGTATAGTTGGTGAAGCCGCAGCAGGCTTAGTTACTGAAGAACCTGAAAAATTCGGTAAGGCATTAGTTCTAGAACTTTTACCAGGTACACAAGGTCTTTACGGATTCGTTATAGGTTTCTTAATATTAAACAACTTAAGCACAACAACTACTTTATCACAAGGTTTATATTTATTCGCAGCAGCACTACCAATTGCTATAACAGGTTTATTATCAGCAATAGCACAAGGTAAAGTTGCAGCATCTGGTATTCAAATATTAGCTAAAAACCCAGATCACAACACAAAAGGTATAATCCTTTCTGCAATGGTTGAGACTTACGCTTTATTAGGATTCGTTATATCATTCTTATTAGTTAACAATTTATTCTAAGAGAGATTGGATGTGGAAGCTGATGTCAAATTTAAACAACATAACTTCTAAAATCATAAAAGATGCAGAAGAAAAAAGAGATGAAATCTTAAATGCTGCTAAAACTGAAAGTGATAATATAATATCAAAAGAGGTTAAAAAGGCTAAGAGTTTAGAAGTTGAGTTAATAGAAAAAGCAAAGATAGAAGCTAAAGCAAGAGAAAATAGAGTTATATCAAATGCTAAGTTAAGAGTTAGAAATAACGAACTTAAAGCAAAGCAAGATATAATAGGAAAAGTATTTGAAAGAGCAGTTGAGAGGCTAAATAGCCTTTCAACTTTAGAATATAAAGAGTATATTTTAAAGACTTTAAATTCTCTTGATTTAGATGGAACAGAGACTATTATAATAAATGAAAAAGACAAAGAAATAATAAACAATGAGTTTATAGAAAATTTAAATAAGAGTTTAACTAGCTTAGGAAAAAAAGGTGAAATCTCCCTTGATACTAATGGTAAGTTTAGTGGAGGATTCATTTTAGATAGAAATGGAATACAAATAAATAATACTTTTGAATCTTTAGTTAAATCACTAAGAAGTGAATTAGAATTAGAGGTAACTAAGGTACTATTTAGTTAAGGAGGGGAAAGTAGATGGATTCAATGCAATTTCTCCAATTAATTCCTAGAATTAGAGTATATGAAAAAAGGCTTCTTGATAAATCAAAAATAGAGAGAATGATATATGCACAAACATCAGAAGATGCTCTTAAGGTTTTACAAGAAACTGATTATGCAGCATTTATGAATGATATTAAAAGACCAGAAGAATATGAAATACTTTTATCTAAGGAGTTAGTTAGATTATACGAAACTATGTATAAAGCTTCTCCAGTAAAAGGTCTTATTGATGTCATGGCAATAAAGTATGATTATCATAATATAAAGGTTTTAATAAAGGGGAAAATCTTAAAGTCAGATTTTTCCCACATGTTAATACCAGTTGGAATGATAGATACATCTATTTTAAAGAATGCTATTTTAGGAGATTCATTAAGAGGTTTACCTAAACAAATGGAAAAGTGTATAGAGGAGATAAATAATAAGTTTGAAGAAACTAAAGATCCTCAAGTTATAGATATAATAGCAGATAAATATTTATACGCTCACATAAATGACACAACAAAGTCTAAAGAGTTAAATGATAAATATTTAGATAAGTATATAAATAGTATTATAGATTTAAACAATATAAAGACTCTTTTAAGAGTTAAAAAGCAACAAAAAAGTGTTAGCTTTTTATTAGAGAGTATAGTTCCTGGTGGAACTATAGATGAAAAGAAATATAGAGCAATGTTTTTAGAAAATACAGAAAACATACCAAACCATATATTAGGACAATATAATACAATTGTTAAAGAGGGAATAGTAAGTTTTGTAAACACAGGTTCTGTTAGTTTATTTGAAAAGTTAATAGATAATTATTTAATGAAGTTTATAAAAGAAGCTAAACTTATAACAAAAGGATTAGAACCAGTTTTAGCTTATATGCACGCTAAAGAAAGCGAAATTAAGCAAGTTAGAACTATTATGGTTGGAAAGCTAAATAACATTGATAAGGAAGTTATAAGAGAAAGGTTGCGTGATGGCTATGTATAAAAAGGTTGCTGTAGTTGGAGATAAAGACTCTGTTTTAGCTTTTAAAGCTTTAGGAATAGAAGTATTTCCAGTAGTTGAAAGCGATGAAGCTAAAAAGACTATTGATAAACTTGCACATAAAGATTATGCAATTATTTTTGTAACTGAGCATGTAGCTAAAGATATAGAAGAGACAATAGAGAGATACACAAAACAAATGCTTCCTGCAATAATACTTATTCCAAGTAATCAGGGAAGTTTAAATATAGGAAAACAAAGAATTTCAGATAATGTTGAAAAAGCTGTAGGCGTTAATATATTATAGAAAGTAGGATGATAAGTTTGAAAACCGGAAGAATTGTAAAAGTTTCAGGACCCCTAGTTGTAGCAGATTCTATGGATGAAGCTAATGTATTTGACGTTGTTAAAGTTGGAGAAAAGAAGCTTATAGGTGAAATAATTGAGATGAGAGGGGATAAAGCCTCTATTCAGGTTTATGAAGAAACTTCAGGAATTGGACCTGGAGATCCAGTTGTAACAACAGGAGAACCTCTTTCAGTAGAGCTTGGACCAGGACTTATGGAAGCCATGTTTGATGGAATACAAAGACCACTAGATGCTTTTATGAAAGCTGCAAAAAGTTCATTTTTAACAAAAGGTGTTGAAGTTAAATCATTAAATAGAGAAAAGAAATGGGATTTTACACCTGTTGTTAAAATTGGAGATAAAGTAAGCTCTGGTGATGTAGTTGGAACAGTTCAAGAAACACCAGTTGTACTTCATAAAATAATGGTTCCATATAATGTATCTGGAACAGTTAAAGAAATAAAACAGGGAAGTTTTACAGTAGAAGACATAGTTTGTGTTTTAGAAACTGAAAATGGATTAAAAGAATTAACAATGATGCAAAAATGGCCTGTAAGAAAAGGTAGGCCATATGCTAGAAAGTTAAACCCAGTAGAGCCTATGACTACAGGACAAAGAGTTATAGATACATTTTTCCCAGTAGCAAAGGGAGGAGCTGCAGCAGTTCCAGGACCATTTGGAGCAGGAAAAACAGTAGTTCAACACCAAGTTGCTAAATGGGGAGATACAGAAATAGTTGTTTACGTTGGATGTGGAGAACGTGGTAACGAGATGACTGACGTTTTAAATGAGTTCCCAGAACTTATTGACCCTAAAACTGGTGAAAGTTTAATGAAAAGAACAGTTTTAATAGCTAATACTTCAAACATGCCAGTTGCAGCTAGAGAAGCTTCTATATATACAGGAATTACAATTGCAGAGTACTTTAGAGATATGGGATACTCAGTAGCTATAATGGCAGACTCAACTTCAAGATGGGCAGAGGCACTTAGAGAAATGTCAGGAAGACTTGAAGAAATGCCAGGTGATGAAGGTTATCCAGCATACCTAGGTTCAAGACTTGCAGAGTACTATGAAAGAGCAGGTAAAGTTGTAACTTTAGGAAAAGAAGAAAGACAAGGTGCTATTACAGCAATTGGAGCAGTTTCTCCTCCAGGGGGAGATATATCAGAACCAGTAACACAATCAACTTTAAGAATAGTTAAAGTTTTCTGGGGACTAGATGCACAATTAGCTTATAGAAGACACTTCCCATCAATTAACTGGTTATCTTCATATTCATTATATTTAGATAAAATGGGTATATGGATGGATGAAAATGTATCTTCTGATTGGTCAAGCCTTAGAACAGAAGCTATGGCACTTCTTCAAGAAGAATCAAAGCTTGAAGAAATAGTAAGACTAGTTGGTATAGATGCACTATCAGAAGGAGATCAACTAAAACTTGAAGTTGCAAAATCAATAAGAGAAGACTATCTTCAACAAAATGCTTTCCATGAAATTGATACCTATTCTTCTCTTAATAAGCAATATAAAATGTTAAAGCTTGTACTTGCATTTATCCATGAAGGACAAAGAGCATTAGATGCTGGTGTTTATTTAGAAAAAATATTAGAACTTGAAGTTAGAGATAGAATTGCTAGAAGTAAATATATCCCTGAAGAAGAATTATCTAAAATGGATGATATATTAGTAGAATTAAAAGAATCAGTAGATAAATTAATTAGCGAAGGAGGGGTTCTATAGTGCTTAAAGAATATAAAACAGTAACAGAAGTTGTAGGACCTTTAATGGCTGTTGAAGGCGTAGAAGGTGTAAAATACGATGAGCTAGTTGAAATAGAAATGCAAACTGGTGAAATGAGACGTGGTAAAGTTTTAGAAGTTAACGGAGATAAAGCTATGGTTCAGCTTTTTGAAGGATCTTCTGGAATAAATCTTAAAGACACTAAGGTTAGATTTTTAGGAAAACCACTAGAACTTGGGGTATCTGAAGATATGCTAGGAAGAGTCTTTGATGGAATGGGAAGACCAAAGGATAATGGTCCTGAAATAATTCCAGATAAGAGAGTTGATATAAATGGTGAAGCTATAAACCCAGTTGCAAGAAACTTCCCATCAGAATTTATTCAAACAGGAATTTCTGCAATAGACCACTTAAACACTTTAGTTAGAGGACAAAAACTTCCAGTGTTCTCAGCAGCAGGTCTTCCACATGCAGAACTTGCAGCACAAATAGCAAGACAAGCTAAAGTTTTAAATTCTGATTCAAAATTTGCCGTTGTATTTGCTGCAATTGGTATAACATTTGAAGAGGCAGAATTCTTCGTTGAAGAATTTAATAGTACAGGAGCAATTGATAGATCAGTTCTATTTATGAACTTAGCATCAGACCCAGCAGTTGAAAGAATTGCAACTCCTAGAATGGCTCTTACTGCAGCTGAGTATTTAGCTTATGAAAAAGGCATGCACGTTCTAGTTATAATGACAGATATAACAAACTATGCAGAGGCCTTAAGAGAAGTATCAGCAGCTAGAAAAGAAGTTCCAGGAAGAAGAGGATATCCAGGATATTTATATACTGACCTTTCAACACTTTATGAAAGAGCAGGAAGAATAATTGGAAAAGAAGGTTCAATAACTCAAATTCCAATACTAACAATGCCTGAAGAAGATAAAACTCACCCAATTCCTGACCTTACAGGATATATAACAGAAGGACAAATAATGCTTTCAAGAGAGCTTTATAAAAAGGGAGTTATGCCTCCAATAGATGTACTTCCATCCCTTTCAAGACTTAAAGATAAGGGTATTGGTAAAGGAAAAACTAGAGAAGATCATGCAGATACAATGAACCAATTGTTCTCAGCTTATGCGCAAGGTAAACAAGCAAAAGAACTTGCAGCAATCTTAGGTGAATCTGCATTATCAAATGCTGATAAAGCTTATGCTAAATTTGCTGAAGCTTTTGAAAAAGAATATGTTTCACAAGGATTTACAACAAACAGAACCATAGAAGAAACGTTAAAGCTTGGATGGAAACTACTTAAGATACTTCCAAAAACAGAGCTTAAGAGAATTAGAGACGAATACTTAGAAAAGTATATGCCAGGAGATGATGAGTAGAATATGGCTCAAAAATTAAATGTAAATCCTACAAGAATGGAACTGTCAAAGCTAAAGAAAAGATTAGCAACATCTAAAAGAAGCCATAAGCTCTTAAAAGATAAACAAGATGAGCTTATGAGACAATTTATAAATCTTATTAAATACAATAATAAGATTAGAGCAGAGGTTGAACAGGAACTTGGAGAATCACTAAAGGATTTTGTTATGGCAAGGGCTGTTATGAGTTCAGAGTTTTTAGAAGAAGCTATAGCATATCCTAAAGAAAATATAAAAGTTGAAGTTGGTACAAAAAACGTAATGAGTGTTAATGTTCCTATAATGAACTTTAAAAGAGAATTAGAAGGTGATGAGGGAAGTATTTATCCTTATGGATTTATGAATACTTCAGCAGAACTTGATGATGCTATAGGAAAACTTTATAGAGTACTTCCAAAGCTTTTAGAACTTGCAGAGGTTGAAAAATCTGGTCAACTTATGGCAGATGAAATAGAAAAAACAAGAAGAAGGGTTAATGCCCTTGAATATATGACAATTCCTCAACTAGAAGAGACTATAAAATATATAAGAATGAAGCTTGATGAAAATGAAAGAGGAGCTTTAACAAGACTTATGAAAGTTAAGTCTATGATAGACCAAAGAGGTTAAAAATTTAGGTTTAGGGAATTTCCTTAAACCTAAATTTTTGTTTAATAAATACTAGAATATAAAGGATTAAATGTAAAATTAGCATAAAAAACAATATTTTTAATTTTAATTATTAAATAAAATAATATATGTTTAACGTTTTGATAAAATATGATATAATAGTATAAAATTTCCTTGGTAGGGGGCTAAATTAAATGAAACAAACTAAAAAACTAACTACAATTGATGAAATAAAAACTTATTCAGACCCATATCGTTTAAAAATAATAACATTTCTTAAAAATAATAGAAAAGAAGCTACGGTAAAACAAATTGCAGATTTTTTTGAAGAAGTTCCTTCAAAGGTTCATTATCATATAAAAAAATTAGAGAAAGTAGGAATTGTAAAACTTATAAGAACAGAGGAAATAAAGGGTATAGTTGCGAAGTATTATTCATTAACAGCAGAAAATTTTAAGATAGAAGATCAAAATATAAAAGATACAACACAGGAAATTTATAATTCTCAAATATCAATGGTAATTAGTGATTATTACGAAAAATCTAAAGAAAAAACAATAAAATCAATTGAAAAAAGAAGCGAAGAAAATTTTAATAACATTAGTTTGAATTTTGATGAATTATATTTAACAAAAGAAGAATTTTTAGTATTAAATAATGAGATAAAAACCATAATAAATAAGTATAAAGAAAAAAAATTGACTCAGAAAAATATCATATATTTTCAATTTGTGCTATGTGATATAGAAATTAATTGATTTAATAAAATATGATAACTTAAGAAAATGTATAATTTAAGGGTGAGTTATAATGATATACTATTTCCTCATATTAATAAGTTCTTTCTTAATAGCATATACATTAATGATGCCTTTAATAAGATTATCTATTAAATTTAATTTTACAGATAAACCTAAGGGAAGAAAAAAACATGATAAACCTATATCTCTAATAGGAGGTTTACCTATGTTTATTTCGTTTTTCTTCGTTTATCTTATTTTTATAGATAAGAGCACATATGTAAAGGAATCAATAATAATTTTAATTACATCATCTATGATTTTTTCAATAGGTTTATTAGATGACTACAACAAGACAAAGGGTGTAGAGTTCCCCATAATACCTAGACTTACTATTCAAATAATATCATCAATATCTATATATAAGTCAGGAATAGTATTTATGGGATTTACTAATCCTGTTACAGGAAATTACATAATACTACCAAATATTTTACAGCTTATACTAACTATAACATGGATATTTGGAGTTACAACGGTTATAAATTGGGTGGATGGCATAGATGGTCTCGCAGGTGCTATAGTTGCTATATCGTCTACTACAATGTTTATAGTTGCCTTTATAAAAGGACAAAACATATCTTCTTCAATGTCTATAGCTTTACTTGGTATAACACTAGCTTTTTTAATATTTAATAAACATCCAGCTAAGGTTTTTATGGGGGATTCAGGAGCAAACTTTTTAGGATTTATATTATCAATAATTGCTTTAGAGGGAGCCTTTAAGCAAACAACAGCTCTTTCAATATTAATTCCTATACTTATTTTAGGAGTACCTATTTTTGATAATTTATTTGTACTTCTAAAGAGAATAAAAGAGAAAAAACCAATATATAAAGCAGATAGAAGCCAAGTACATTATAGACTTTTAGAAAAGGGGCTAACAGTTAATCAAACAGTTTTGTATCTATGCGCTTTAAGTATATTTTTAAGTTTTATATCTATATTGATATTTATATTTAAATTATAGTAAAAAATATATATTTTAAATATATTTTTTTTAATGAAAAAGTATAAAATTTATGTTTTAATATATTTAAAGGATTTTAGGAGGGAGATTTTAAAATGGCAATTAAAAAGATAGTACAAATAGGTGAACCTTGTTTAAGAGAGGTATGTGACCCTATTTTAGATATAGAAGATGCAAAGTCTATTATAAATGATTTAAAAGATACATTGGCTACTGTTGATGGTATTGGGTTAGCAGCTCCACAAATTGGAATAACTAAAAGAGTTATATATATAAATTTTGGTGATGGAGAAAACGAATATGTTCTTGTAAATCCTAAAATTTTAGGAGTTTCTAAAGAGACATATGAGGATTATGAAGGATGCTTAAGCTATGTAATGCATGAAGGGTTAGTTGAAAGACCTGTTGCAGTTAGAATAGAAGCCTTAGATGAAAATGGAGAAAAGAGAGTTTATGAGGCTCAAGAACTTTTAGCAAGATGCTTTATGCATGAAATAGATCACCTAGAGGGCATAATGTATGTAGATAGAGCTAAAGAAATGTATGAATTAGTTGAAGAAGAATAAAAAATCTAAAAGGGAAAATTCTCCCTTTTAGATTTTTTGTTTACAATTATTTAAAAGTATTTTTATTGACATAAATGGTAATAAAATTTAAAATAATAACATATAAAACTTATAGGAATAATATATTAATAGGAGGGGAAATGGAAAGTAATAAGTTTTTGTCGGAATTTTTAATGATAACAAATATAAAAACCGTATTATTTATTTTAGTGTTATTATCATTATTTTATTTAATAAGGATATTAGAAAAGAAAAAAATAAAGTTTTCAAATAGAATGATTTTTTCAATTTTTTTAGGTTTTTTACTTGGAGGAATTATTCAGTGGACTGTAGGTTTTCCTAGTGAACCAATGAATCTACAATGGATAGACGAAGTAAGCACTTGGTTTGGTTTATTCGGAAATGGATTTATGGATTTATTAAAAATGATAATAGTACCGTTAGTTTTCTTTTCAATAATTAAAGTAATAATTGAGATGAAAGAAAGCGATAAGTTAAGTAAAATGGCAATTACATCTATCTTTATGTTATTACTAACAACTCTTTTAGCAAGTATAATCGGAATATTTGTTGGGAATTTATTTAATTTAGGTTCAGTAATAAGTGGTATAGCATCAAATGCAAGTGCTAGAGAGATTACATCTGTAGTAGATACATTAAGAAATTTATTACCTAGTAACCCTTTTAAGGCTATGGTAGATGGAAATATAGTAGCCATTGTTATATTTTCAGGATTTATTGGACTTGCTATGAGAAGGGTTAAGAAAAAAGATAAAGAAACTATAGAGAGTATAGAAAAACTTGTTTTAGGTGGATATAAGATAGCCGTAAGTATTACTATGTCGATTATAAAATTTATGCCTTATGCAGTTGTGGCACTTTTAGCTAACACAATTGCTCAAAGAGGATTAGATGCAATTGTGGGCGTTTTAGATTTTATTTTAGCAATATATGTAAGTATAGCTTTGATGTTTCTTGTTCATTTAATTATAGTAGCTATAAATGGAGTTAATCCTTTAAGGTATTTAAAGAGCGTTATGGAACCCTTAGTTTTAGCTTTTACATCACGTTCAAGCCTTGGAACACTTCCAATGACTATAAAAGCATTAAATGAAAATGTTGGTGTAGATGAAGGAATCGCAAGTTTTGTGGGAAGTTTAGGATCAAATGTTGGAATGAATGGATGTGCTGCAATATATCCAACTCTTATGGTAATTACTTTAGCAAATATGACAGGAACCCCTATGGACTTTAATTTTTATGCTATGCTTTTGGTAATAGTAGTTATAAGTTCTTTAGGAATTGCAGGAGTACCAGGAACTGCAACTATTGCTGTATCTGTTGTAATAAGTGGTATGGGAATGGGCGAATATCTTCCTCTAGCAGGTGCTATAATTGCTATAGATCCTATTTTAGATATGGGAAGAACAATGTTAAATGTTAATGGAACAATGGCTGTAACAGTTGCAGTAGCTAGAAGGTTTAATAAGATAATAGATAAAAAAGAGAAAATCATATTGCAATAACAATTGTTATAAAAGTTAACTATTTAACCTTATAGATAGTTAACTTTTTATAGTTTTAATAAATATTTTCATTAAATTTTTATATAATATTGACAAAAAAAAATAAAAGGTATATAATACAAATTTGGAACCCCCCTGGGGTGGTGGGAAAGGAGAGATATTATGTGTTATGGATATGGGTTTTCAGGAGGAACAGGATTTTTAGGAACGTTAATAACTTTAATAATTATAATAGGTATAGGTTATTTTGCTTATAAATTCTTAAAAAGTAACAAAAAAATAAACAGTTTAAATCTTGAGAAAAAAAATGATAGTAAAGCATTAGATATATTAAATGAAAGATATTCTAAAGGCGAAATATCTGATGAGGAATATAATTTTAAAAAAAGTCAAATACTAAGATAAAGAATTATTTTTAATATATTGACAAAAAAAATTAAAAGTATATAATAAAATTAAATCACCCCCCAAGGGTGGGGAGCATGTAAAAAGGAGAGAAAATTATGAAAAAAATAATGATAGAGGGAATGAGTTGTCAACATTGTGTTGCACATGTAAAAGAAGCTTTAGAAGAGTTAGGAGCAACTTCAATTGAAGTTAATTTAGAAGGAAAATATGCAAAAGTTGAGACTTCAAAAGATAATAAAGAAATAATAGACGCTATAGATGAAGCTGGATACGATGTTATAAATATAGAAGAAGTTTAATATTGATTTACATAAGAGAATCTAAAAAAACCACTAAAGGTACAAATAAATCCTTTAGTGGTTCTTTCTTTTATAAAAATTTTTAATATAATAATAATATAATATTAAAGATACGTGAAAATAAAAGGAAGGTAAAAATAATGGATGAAATCATTAGACCAGTATGGGCAGAAGTTGATTTAAATGCAATAAAATATAATATAACAAATATAAGAAAAATGGTTAAAGAAAGAGAAGTAATAGCTGTAGTTAAAGCAGATGCTTATGGGCATGGTGCTTTAGATGTTTCACCTGTGCTCTTAGAAAACGGGGCAACAAAACTTGCTGTAGCTGTTATAACTGAAGCTATGGAGCTTAGGCATGGAAATATTAATGCACCAATTATGATCCTTGGATATACACCTTTAGAATTTGCAGGTGACTTAATAAATTATGACATAGAGCAAACCATTTTTGATATTGAGTATGCTAGAAGATTATCAGAAATAGCGCTAAACTTAGGTAAAAAAGCAAAGATTCATATATCATTAGATACTGGTATGGGAAGGATAGGATTTTTAATAAATGATAAAAGTTTTCAAGATGTTTTAGAAATTTGTTCTTTAGAAGGAATTGAAGTTATCGGCTTGTTTACTCATTTTTCAACATCAGATGAAGAAGATAAAACTTATACTAAGGAACAATTTAAAAAGCTTGTGGATTTTAATGAAAAATTGGTAAAATCAGGAATAAATATTTCGTTAAAACATGTATCAAATAGTGGGGCAATAATAGATATGCCAGAAACTTATTTAGATGGAATAAGGGCTGGTATAGTTCTTTATGGATATTACCCATCAAAAGAGGTAAATGGACAAAATTTAAAATTAAAAAAAGCTATAACTATAAAAACAAAGGTAGCACATGTTAAAACTTTAGATGAAGGTATGTATATAAGTTATGGAAGAAAGTTTAAGACAAAAAGAAAAAGTGTTATAGCAACACTTCCTATAGGGTATGCAGATGGCTATTCTAGACTTTTAAGTGGTAAAGGTAAAGTTATCATAAATGGGAATTTTGCACCAGTAGTTGGGAATATCTGCATGGATCAATGCATGATAGATGTAACAGACTTAGGTGAGATTAAAGTTGGAGATGAGGTTATAATTCTTGGACAAGAAGGGGATTTAAGATTCGATGCAGATGATATGGCAGAGGCTATAGGGACTATAAATTATGAAGTTTTGTGTATGATAAAACAAAGAATACCAAGAGTATATATTGAAGATGGAAATATTAAAAGTATAAGAAACTATGTTTAATAATAATTTTATATTATAATTAAGGAAGAATAAAAATAAAGTAGGTGAGGTCTTGATTTTTTCATCCTTAAATATAAATAAAGAAGAAAAAATAAATGTTCAGATACAAAATCATGTGAAAAGAGAAATAAATAAAGGAATATTAAAGAAAGGTAGTAAACTTCCTTCAACTAGAGAAGTAAGCAAAATATTAGGAATTAGTAGAAATTCAGTAATATTAGCTTATGAAAATCTAGAAAATGAAGGAATTATAGAAACTTTTAGGGGAAAAGGAACTTTTATAGCTATTGAAAAAGAGATAAAGGACGATGATTTTAAAGTAAGATGGGGTAGCCTTATAGAAGATTATGGGGTTTTGTGCGAAAAGTTAGATGTTGTAAAGACAGAGTTGCCATGGAAAAAGGGAATGATTTCTTTTAAAAGTATAGCACCTGATGAAAGCCTTTTTGACTTAGAAGAGTTTAAAAGGGCTTTTTTAAATGTATTTTCAATAGAGGGAGATAAGCTTTTAAATTATGGCTATGCAAAGGGGTATAAGCCATTAATTGAATATATAAAAACATATATGGAAAATAAGGGAGTGTTAATAGAGAAAAAGGACATATTAATAACAAATGGCTTCACAGAGGCATTTAATATAATCCTTAGCACTTTAACAAATCCAAATGATATAATAGCTTGTGAAAACCCAACTCATAATACTGCAATAAAGATAATGAAGACTTATGGGCTTAATATAAAACCAATTAGAATGGATGATGATGGTATCAATTTAGAGAGCTTAGAGTATACTTTAAAACAGTATAAACCTAAGCTTATATATTTAATTCCCTCTTATCATAATCCAACAGGTATTGTAATGGATGGAGAAAAAAGACAAAATGTATATAACATATGTAAAAAATATAAGGTTCCAATAATAGAAGATGGTTTTAACGAGGAACTTGTATATTCAAGCTCTCATGTAGCTCCACTTGTTGCTCTTAGTAATAGGGGAAATGGTGTTATCTATGCAGGAAGTTTCTCAAAAATTTTGTTTCCAGGTATAAGAATAGGTTGGATATTTGCAGATAAGGAACTTATAAATGTCTTGGAAAGTGTAAAACGTTCTAAGAATATTCATACTTCTTTTATAGATCAGGGAGTTTTTCATAAATATATGGAAAGTGGCTCATTTAAGAGGTATGTAAAAAAGATAAGAAAACATTACAAAGACAGATACGATTTTACTATAAAAGAAATAGAAAAACATATTCCAAAGGAAAAAGTTTTAGGAAATGGGGGTCTTTATGTTTTTGTAAAATTAGAAAATTTAGATTCTAGAGATGTTTTAAATAAATGCTATGAAAGAGGAGTAGTCTTTATGCCAGGGGATATATTTTTTGTAAATAAGGAAGAAAAAAACTGGATGCGAATAGGTTTTTCTAGAACTACTAAGAAAGAAATAGAAAAAGGAATAAGGATAATTGGAGAAGTTATAGATGAATTAAATACAAACAAGAATAAATAATTAATATTAAATGTAAATTTAATATTAATTATTTAAGCATTAAATTTTTTTATGAGTATGAATAGTTTATAATAGTTGATATAAGTACATTTTAAGAGTTATAATAAATAGTACTGAATTTTAAGAAAGGAGTGTAAACTTTGGGAAGTAAAACATCTAAAGTCTATGAAACTTTAAAAGGGTTAAAACTCAGAGTTATCCTAGAAAGTATTTTAATAGGAGCTGGAGCTGGACTTGTTATATCTATATATAGACTTATATTAGATTACTTAGATGGATATACAAAAGCAGCTTATGCATTTATGGATGCTAATAAAATATACATAATTTTAGGCATAATAGTTTTAGCTGTAATGGGTTATATAGTTGGTAGACTTGTTGAAAATGATGGAATGATAAGTGGTAGCGGTATACCTCAGGTTGAAGGTATACTTACAGGATATTTTGAAGTTTCACCAGTTAGAATATTAATAACTAAATTTATAGGTGGAGTTATAGCAATTGGTGGAGGATTATCTCTTGGAATTGAAGGACCATCTATTCAATTAGGTGCAAGTGTGGGACAAATAATAAGTAAGTTATTTAAAAGGATAAAATTAGAGGAGAGATTTCTTTTAACAAGTGGAGCTGGAGCTGGTCTTTCAGCAGCATTTAATGCGCCCCTTGCAGGTGCAATGTTTGCTATGGAAGAAGTACATAAAAACTTTTCTCCTATAATTTTATTATCTGCAATAGCAGCAGCTGTAAGTTCAGATTTAGTTACTTGGATATTTTTTGGACCACAGCCTATATTAGATACACATACCCTTGCAGTTATTCCTTTTGAGGATTATGCATTACTTATAGCCTTAGGGATTGTTTTAGGTCTTGCTGGGGCATTTTATAATGTAATACTTTTAAAAACACAAGATCTTTATAAAAAAATTAAAGCAAAACTTAGATATAGAATGATAATTCCATTTATGTTTGCTTTAGTTTTTGGATTAACTATGCCACAAATATTAGGTGGCGGAAATGATCTTATAAATAATATTTTAGTAAATGGTATGGCTATAAAGATAGCGCTAATGCTTTTAGTATTTAAATTTATATTTTCAATGATAAGTTTCTCATCTGATTCTCCAGGTGGAATATTATTTCCACTTTTAACTTTAGGAGCATTAGTTGGAGTAGTATTTGGTGATATATCAGTTACTTATTTAGGACTTAACCAAAACTTATTAATGAACTTTATATTAATTGCCATGGCAGGAATGTTTTCTTCAATAGTTAGGGCACCTTTGACAGGTCTTATACTTGTTTGTGAAATGAGTGGGAATTTTTCTCAATTAGGACCAGTTGCTGTAGTTTGTGGTGTTGCATTTTTAGTGGCTGATTTAATTGGAAGCAAACCAATTTATGAATCATTACTAGAAAGAAGAATAAAGGCAAATACAGGCATGATAGTTGGAGATGGTTCAGAGAAAGTTCTAGTAAAATATATAGTGCATTTAGGAACACCTATAGTTGGTAAAAAATTAAAAGATATAAAACTTCCAGATGGAGCATTAATGGTTTCAGTTGAAAGAAGTGGTAGTGATATAATACCAAATGGAAATACTATGATCAGGTCTGGAGATTATATTGTTGCTATAGTTAGTGAAGATAAGGAATCTAATCTTAGAAAGTATTTAGAAGAGCTTTGTGAGAGGGAAAAATTAGAATAACGTAGTTTAGGGCTTAAAGAATTCTTATATTCTTTAGGCCCTATTTATCAATTAGGGGATAATTTAATTTTTAAAGTATTTTTAAAATTTTTAATCTTAATTTTAATTGTTTCGAACAAACTGATTTTTAAAATTTTACTTGGTTCATCTAAAACCAGAGGTTCTTCTATATTTATATTTTTAGGTAGAACTCCAAGTTTTAGAAGGTTACATTTTTCAATGGCATTTCCAACAGGGATTTTATTAAAATCGCTGTGAGAACAAGTTATTAGTTTATCTAAGGCGCTATTTAACTTTTTATTTTTAATATCATTTAATGCCTCTTTGTATAAAGATTCTAATACTTTATAATTTCTTATATTATCTAAGCAAAACTTAGCGGCATTATTATTGTTTTGAGAATAATTTATTTCCCAGCAAAGAGAACTTTCTTCTAGATAACCATTTATATATAGAATATAAGCTTTTATTTCTAAAATTTCTTCAAAATATGGATATTTATTTAAGATTTTATTACATGTTGTTAAAGCATTATAATAGTTTAACTTATCATAATATAACCATATTTTCTCTATTTCTTTCTCTATATTCATAGATTCACCCCTTTTTAATTTTAACATAATTTTACAAATATGTAAAATTAATTATAATATATTCAGGAAAATAATTAAACAATGTAGCTTTTTATAAAATAGTGATAAAATATAATAAGATTTATCAAAATCTATAGTAATTTAGTTATGTATTGCAAATTATTTAAAATGCCTTAAAATATAATTAAAGACAGCTAATGAAGAGGGAGATTTTATGGAACGTAAACTTTTTACAGAATGGGCAATGGATATTGCAGAAGAAAGTAAGTTGAGAAGTACTTGTCTTAGTAGGCAAGTAGGAGCTGTTATTATAAAGGACAAGCAAATAATAGCTACAGGATATAATGGAGCACCAACTGGTACTATACATTGTTCTGATATTGGGTATTGTGAGAGAAGAAAGAGGCAATTTTCATCAGGGCAAGGTCTTGAGTTTTGCAGAGCAGGTCATGCGGAGGCAAATGCTATAAATCAATGTGCAAAGCATGGAACAAGTTGTAATGGAGGAACTATTTATGTAACAACTCAACCTTGTGTGTTTTGTTGCATCCATATAATACAATCTGGAATAAAAAAAGTAGTTTTTAAAGGAGAATATCCAACTGGTTTAGGGTTACAACTTCTAAAAGAAGCTAAAATTGAATATGAAAGATATGAGAGTGCTTTAGAGAAAGAAAGGGAAGCGTACAAAATAAAACATGAGAAAGAAATGAAGCGAGTAGAAGAGTTTCTAAAGGAACCTAAACTGTATTAGAAATTAGGAGGAAATTTTATGGATTTTAATAATAACTTAGACAAAGCAATGGAATATTTACACAAGGAAGGGGCTTTCTTGACATCAAAAAATGGAGAAAAGATAAATACTATGACAATAAGTTGGGGTTCTGTTGGATTTATGTGGAGAAAACCTGTATTTATGATTCTTGTAAGACCACAAAGATACACAAATACTTTTATCAAGAATAGTAAAAAATTTACAATAAGTATACCTTTTGGAGAAAACTTAAAAAAAGCTTTAGGAATATGCGGTACTAAATCAGGAAGGGATATAGATAAAGAAAAGGAAGCAAATATAAGTTTTATAGATGGCTATGATAAGGAATTTGTAGTTGTTGATAAGTGTAATATGTATTATGAGTGTAATGTATTATATAGTAATGAATTAAAAACAGAAGAATTACCAGAAGATATAAGAAAAGATTTCTATAAAGATGGGGAAACCCATATTTTATATTTTGGAGAAATAATAAATTGTTATGAAAAATAATTTATATGGCTTATTAACTATTTGTTAGTAGAGTTAAAATTAATAATATTTTTCGATTATCGAAATATATTATAATAAAAATTTATCTTTATTTTATATTATATGAAGAATAAAAGAGATATAGATATTAAGAGAAAACAAACGAGAGAGGAAGGGAAAAATGACAGATAATAGGGGTGTTTTAAATAATCTTTTAGTTAAATTATTTAACGATATATTAAGAATAGAAGAAAAATCTTTAAAAG
>CAUWNL010000040.1:0-24025 GCA_963559995.1 uncultured Sarcina sp. | reverse complement strand
ACTAATACATTTGATAAAGCTTATATGAAATCATTAAATTGTAGGAGTATAAGAGAGGAGAGTTAAGATAATTAGTCGTAAATATAATAAAAGTTAAACTAATCAATATAGATTATTAAAAATAAATTTGTATTACATAATAATATGTTGTATAATTATTAAAGTTAATGTTTTTAATAATTTATTTTAAATATAATACTATATTTAAATATAATTATTTTACGATTTTAGGAGGAATTATTAATGAAAAACGATTTATTAGAAAAAGGTGCCATAGTGCAAAGAGATAGAGAAAATTATGCTATAGCTCCACATCTAGTTGGTGGATTGGTTACACCAGAACAATTAAGAAAATTAGCAGATGTTGCTGAAAAATATAGTGCACAAGCTATAAAAGTAACAGCAGCACAACGTATAGCACTTGTTGGAATAACTGAAGAAAACATAGATAAAGCTTGGGCAGATTTAGGAATGAAACCAGGAGCAGCTGTTGGTCTTTGTGTAAGAAGTATAAAGATTTGTCCAGGGACAAGTTTCTGTAAAAGAGGTCTTCAAGATTCAGTAGGAATCGGAGCTAAATTAGATGAAATGTTCCACGGGAAAGTACTTCCAAACAAATTAAAGATGGGTGTTAGTGGGTGCCCTCATGCTTGTGGAGATAGTCATACTAGAGACATTGGTCTTATAGGTGGAGGAAAAGGCTGGATGGTAGTTGTCGGCGGAAAAGGTGGAGCAAAACCAAGAATTGGTGATAAAATAGCTTTATCAGTTCCTAATGATAAAATAATATCATTTGTAGAGAAGTTAGTAAATGTTTATGAAAATAATGCTGAAAAGAAAGAAAGATTAGGGGATTACATAGATAGAATAGGCCTTGAAGAATTCAAATCTTTAGTAAATATAGAAGCATATATTTAATAATTAACAATAAAAAAAGCAAACCCTATAAGGGTTTTGCTTTTTTATTGTTAAAAATGTATATTTTATTTGAACATTTAATAAATATTTGTTATAATTAAAAAAGAAAATTTAAAATAAATTATTAACTTAGGAGGAAATAATAATGAGTGCTTTTTTAGGACCTATACATTATTGGTTATATAATAAAATTTTAGTAGGAGAAAATATGCAAAAGGATATACTATCTTTTGCTGAAAATAAAGGAATTAATACAGCTTCTTTAACAATAAGAGTTTATGAAAAATATGGTAAACCGGATTTTAGTTATTTAGAAGATGTAATTGATGAAGGAAATATTCATGGATGGTTACAAGAAAGAATAAATAGTTTAGAATATAGATTAGCTTCAATAGTAACTGAACTTTTAAATAAAGGTGAAATAAAAATAAATGAACTAGAATCTATTTTTAGAGAAAATGGAAGAAAAATTTACGAAACTAGTGAAAATAAAGTAGATACAGCTTCTGAATTATTTAAAGTAATTTTTGATAATTTAGTTGAAGGAATGCCATGTGATAGAGTAAATGATGTTGAAAAAGATTCAGATGATGAAGTTATTTGGTTAACTACAACTTGCGTACATAAGAAATTCTGGGATGATATAAATGGAGATGTAAATAACTACTACAGATTAAAAGACGCTTGGATTGAAGGATTTGTAAATGCTTCAAAAGGGAACTTTATATATGAAAGAAAAGAAAATAAAAGCTATATAAAAAAAGCTTAATATATAAATTTTATAAAAGCTATCTAAAAGATATTAGTAAATTAAATTCTAATTCTTTTTAGATAGCTTTTATTTAATATTTACACCTATCTTAAGAAATACTATATTAATGATATTTTAATCTTTAAAGATTAAAATATCATTAATATAGTATTTAGGGAGATATATATGGAAGAGGTAAACAATTTATTAGTACAATATGGATATATAGTTTTATTTCTAGCACCAATGCTTGAAACATTAGCTCTTCCAATTCCTGGGGAAGTTTTAATGGCCTATTGTGGTTTTTTAGTGTATAGTGGTAGATTAAATTTTTCTTTAAGTGTATTAGTAGCAACTTTGGGAGTTATATCAGGCATTACAGTGGCATATTTAATAGGTGATACAGTAGGAGTGAGTTTTTTAAAAAGATATGGAAAATATTTTGGAGTTAAAGAAAAAAAGCTGGAAAAGGTATCAAATTGGTTTGATAGATATGGTGCTAAGCTTCTTTTAATATCTTGTTTTATACCCGGAATTAGGCATATCACTGGATATTTTGTAGGTATAGTTAAGATCCCCTATAAAAAATTTGCTTTAAATGGGTATATAGGTGCTTTTATTTGGGTAACAACATTTATATATCTTGGAAATGTTTTTGGTGAAAATTTCAAGGATATAGAAATTTATATGAGTAAATATATAGTTATGATAGTTATAGTGTTAACAATTATAATTGGTTTAATTTATATAATTAAAGCTTATAGGAAAATATAATAAATATTTTTAGTAATAAAAAAATGGATAATGAGTAAATGGTAAAGTTAGTAAGAATAGAAAGATACTATATAAAACATAAAGGTTATATTGCAAATAATAAAAGTATGTGTTAATATTAATTGTAAAATTTAATAAGACAGTTCGTAACCATCCTGTCTATAAATAAAACTAGGAGTAATACATAAATTTATAAAAATAATAATTTATTTTTATAGGTCTTAATTTTTTATGCTATTTATCTCTAGTTTTTTTATTTATAAGGGCAGGAATGCTCTTTTTTTATTGTCTTAAATTAGTTTAAATAGTTTAATATTTTTGAATATATAAATTTTTATAAGGAGAAGTAGATAATGAGTTATTTTTTAGAAGGTGAAGAAAGTTTTGATTCTAGTCATTTCTTAAGAGGACATAGTGGGAAATGCAAGAATTTACATGGACATAGATGGAAAATACAATATGGTTTAAAAGCTGATGAGTTAATACAATCTGGAAGTTCAAAGGGTATGATTATAGATTTTACAGATATAAAGAATATAATAAAAAGTTATTTTGATAATTATGACCACGCTCTTTTACTAACAGTAGACAGTAGTGAGATTTCAAAAGAAGAAAAGGCATTTATAGATTCTTGTAATGATATGAATTTTAAAATAGTAAAACTACCATGTAGAACAACTGCTGAAAATATGTCTAAATTATTTTTTAGTGAAATAGGAGAGTTATTAAAGAAAAGAGTTAAAGACAATAATTTTTCTCTTTCCTACATAACTGTATATGAAACTCCAAACAATAAGGCAACATATAGGGAGGATTAAATTTTATGAAGGTTGTTGAAATTTTTCAAAGTATAGATGGAGAAGCTTTTAACGCAGGAAAGATAACAAACTTTATAAGGCTTTCAGGGTGTAATCTAAGGTGTAATTATTGTGATACCATTTATGGACAAAAGTCTTCAGATGGAGAGGAAATGTCTATAGATGATATTTTAAAAAGATTAGATAGGGGCATTAAGAATATAACACTAACAGGAGGAGAGCCCCTTTTATATAAAGAAAACGCATATAGTCTGTTAAATGCACTTGTAGAAGAAGGATACAATATAAGTGTAGAAACTAACGGTTCAGTAAATCTTAAAGATTATATAAAAGATTTTAAAAATGTAGCTTTCATTGTAGATTATAAAAGCCCATCTAGTGAAATGGAAGATAAAATGTTAATAGATAATTTTAATATTTTAAGGTCTATAGATTGTGTAAAGTTTGTAGTGGGAGATAGAAATGATCTTGAAACTATGGAAAGAATTTATAGGGAAACTTCACTAATTAGAGGAAAAACACCTATATTTGTAAGTCCTATTTTCGGAAAAATAGATTTAGTAGATATAGTAGAATTCTTAAAGGAAAGAAAATTAAATGATATAAGAATGCAAATTCAAATGCATAAAGTCATATGGAGTCCAGAAACTAAGGGGGTATAACTGTGAATATTTGGGAATCAAGAGAAAAAGAAGAAAGAGCCATATCTTTAGTTAGAGAACTTATAGAACTTTTAGGAGAGAATCCAGATAGAGAAGGTCTTGTAGAAACTCCTAAAAGATGTGTAAACATGATTAAGGAGGTTTTAGAAGGTACACGATATACAAACGAAGAAATAGCTAAAATGTTTGATAAATGTTTTACAGAGGATTATGAAAGTAAAGAAAGTGAAGGAATGGTCATAATGAGAGATATTCCTATATTTAGTTTTTGTGAGCATCATTTAGCTCTTATGTATAATATGAAAGTTACTGTAGCTTATATTCCAAAGGGCAAAGTTATAGGTCTTAGTAAAATAGCAAGAAT
Source organism: uncultured Sarcina sp. (assembly GCA_963559995.1). Taxonomy (GTDB): domain Bacteria; phylum Bacillota; class Clostridia; order Clostridiales; family Clostridiaceae; genus Sarcina. The sequence goes on along the minus strand of CAUWNL010000040.1, from coordinate 19,738 downwards.
TGCTGATATGGTAGGAAGAAGGCTTCAGCTTCAAGAAAAAATAGGAAATGATATAGCAGAGATTATATCTATAATAACAGATAGCAAAGATGTTGCTGTGATTATTGAGGGAGAACATGCTTGTATGACAACAAGAGGCATTAAAAAGAATGGTTCTACAACTAAAACAAGTACCTTTAGAGGAGCTTTTAGAGAAAATATAAGTTTAAGGCAGGAACTATTAATGAGCATATAAGTATCCTTGCTTTAAATAAATTTAAATTTATATAAAATTAAGAGGTGATTTTTATGAATAAAGAAAAAGCAGTAGTAGTTTTTAGTGGTGGTCAAGACAGTACAACTTGTCTTTTTTGGGCTAAGAAAAGATATAAGGAAGTTATAGCAGTATCTTTTAACTATGGACAAAAACATAGTTTAGAACTTGAATGTGCTAAAGAAATATGTAAAAAATATAATGTAGAACATCATATAATGGATTTAAATCTTTTAAATCAATTGGCTCCAAATTCTTTAACTAGGGTTGATATAGAAGTTGACAAAGAAAAGGAAGATGATAAGCTTCCAAATAGCTTCGTAGATGGAAGAAATATGTTATTTTTAACCTTTGTTGCAGTGTTTGCAAAGCAAAGAGATATAAATACTATAATAACAGGGGTTTCTCAAAGTGATTTTAGCGGATATCCAGATTGTAGAGATGTATTTATAAAATCATTAAATGTAACTTTAAATTTAGCTATGGACTATCAATTTGAGGTTTTAACTCCTCTTATGTGGATTGATAAGGCAGAAACTTGGAAACTTGCAGATGATTTAGGCGTTTTAGATATAGTTAAAAATGAAACCTTAACTTGTTATAATGGAATAAAAGGTAATGGATGTGGACAGTGCCCTGCATGTACCTTAAGAAAGAATGGGTATTTAAAATTTAAAGAACAATTTAAGAAATAAGAAAAGTGAGGAAGATTTATTATGGCATCAGGAAGAAAAGAAAAAGAATTAGAGGGCTTAAGCCTTTTAGGAAATCAAGGGACAAAGTATGATTACACATATAAACCAGAGATATTAGAAAGATTTGTTAATAAACATCCAGACAATGATTATTTTGTTAAATTTAATTGTCCAGAGTTTACAAGCCTTTGCCCAATAACAGGACAACCAGACTTTGCAACTATTTATATTTCTTATGTTCCAGACACATATATGGTAGAAAGTAAATCATTAAAATTATATTTATTTAGTTTTAGAAATCAAGGAGATTTCCATGAGGATTGTATGAATATAATAATGAAGGATTTAATTAAACTTATGGAACCTAAATATATAGAGGTTTGGGGCAAATTCACTCCAAGAGGAGGAATATCTATAGATCCATATTGTAATTATGGGAAAAAAGGTACTAAATGGGAAGAGATTGCTTTTAATAGATTAGTTAACCATGATTTATATCCAGAAAAAGTAGATAATAGATAAGTATAAAAATATTTTAATTCCCTTATAATTTTATAGGGGAATTTGTATTTTAAAAAGCTGTATTTAAACATTTACATAATAAGATTTTAAATGATATAATACTAATATAAAGTTAATTTGTTTGGTTTAGACGATTCTAAAAAAGCATAGAATAAAATTATGATAAATTGATTAAAATAAAATATATGTAGAAAAGCAAAGAAAGGTTAAGAATATGGAATTACAAATTACAAATTTTACTTCAACTGAAATTATGAATTTAAGTCTTATGTTAATAGATGAATCAATAAAAAGTTTTTTAGATAAAATTAAAATAAAAGACTCAGATATGAATAAAAAAATTAAAGAAATAATAAATGAAGATAAAATTAAAATAATAGATGAGAACTATGAATAAATAAAAACATAACAGAACTTTGACTTTTCTGTTATGTTTTTATTTTAAGAAAAGATTTCTTTTAAACAATTTATAAGAAATTTATTATCTATAGGTTTTAAAACACACACCCTAAAGAAATATTTACCTAAGCCATTAAAAGATGAACAATCTCTAATAATTATATTATTTTTTATAAGCTTTTCATATAAAGAGGAGCTAGTTAATTTCTTAGAAGTAATTTCACATAAAATAAAATTACTATAACTTGGATAAACTTTTATGCCATTTAACAAGCTTAACTCTCTACAAAGATATGAGTGTTGCTCTTGGATCTTTTCTAAGGAAGAATAAATGTATTCTATATCTTTAAACATGATTTCTCCCATTATGGAGGCTAAAATATTTATATTCCATAAATCTAATTTATCATTCATCCTATTTAGGATATCTTGATTAGAGGATAATGCATATCCAAGTCTTATACCAGGAGTTGAGAAAAATTTAGATGTACTTCTTATAACAAAAAGATTAGCAAACCTATCAACTAAAGGGGCCGAAGAAAAAATATTAGTATCTATAAATTCAACGTATGTCTCGTCAAGTAAAACATAAGTACTACAATATTTAAGGATTTCTTTAATCTCTTCTTGAGTAAAAGAAAAACCTGTAGGATTATTAGGATTACATATTACTACTAAGTCATAAGTATCATCATTTATGGTATGGATTAAATCTTCTACATCAATTTTAAAGTTATCTTCCTTTTTAGAAAAATAATAATTTATATTACAATCTAACTTTTTAAGTTCTCTTTCATATTCGGAATATGTTGGTGATATAATAAGAGCATTTCTAGGATTTATTATGTTTGTAAATGATGAGATAAGTTCTGTTGAGCCAGAACCTAAAAGTATATGTTCTATTTTACATCTACAATAGAAAGAAATAGATTTTTTAAGTTCTAGATAGTTTGGGTCAGGGTAAAGTGAAACTTTATCTATATTTGAAATAACTTCTTCTTTAGCGCTAGGGCAAGAACCAAAGGGATTTATATTAGAGCTAAAATCTAAAAATTCATCCTCATTAACATTAAGTTTATTAGATAAATCAAATAAATTTGCACCATGATTTATAACCATAAAAAGAACCTCCTAAATTTTATATATTATAATGTAATTATATACATTATAATATATAAAGTAAATTTAATTAATACCTAAATTGTTATAATTAAACTTACTTTATTAAAATATTAAAAAAGGGTTCTTTTAAATATATAGAATTGTTTATGTTTTAAGGTTTGAAAATTGAATTAGTGTTTATTATCCAAAAGTATTAGGATTTATATGTATTATTAACTTAATTTAAGTATAAAAACTTATCTAAATTAATATTGCTTATGTATAGGATTTTAATAGATTATTTTTTTGAAATATTGGGGATAAAACTTTTTGAGCATCTAAGTATCCTTGCTCAAATAATTTAAGTTTAGCTTTTTCCTTGAAGTTAAGAACTCCTCCTATAGTACCTTCATTAATCTCCTCAGGAATAATTTCAATTATCTTACTATTAGGGTAAAGACTTTTATCAATTGATACACCCTTATTTAGATAGACAACTATGATATAATCACAACCTTCTTTATAAGCAGGTGTAATAGGTGTATTATCTGCTAAACCACCATCTACATATTTTTTTCCTTTAAATTCTGTACTTTTAAAAATAGTAGGTAAGGTAGCGGAAGCCATTACTATTTTAGTTACTTCTTCAGCAGTATAATCATTAAGTTTAAAGTATGCAGGTTTACATTCAGGCATTTCAGTACAAGTTGCATAGCATTTTATCTTAGAATTAATTATTTTTTCATAATCTAAATGTTTATTTAATACAGCTAAAACACCTTCAGTAGGTGCTTTCCCAGAATCCCAGTATTTATCCAAAAACCAATCACCTATTTTATCAAATTTAGAAACTATTTTAGCCCCAATTGATAATTGTATGCTCATAGAAAGTATTTTAAGCTTTGATATAGGCATAGCTACATCAACAGTTAAGTCTTTCCATAAGGCGTTTGATTTTGAAGGTTCGTTTTGGGCAAAAAGTAATGAATTAAATGCTCCAATAGATGTCCCAGAAAAAACATGAACATGTCTGCTTAGTCCTAGCTCTCTCATACATCTCCAAACTCCAACTTCGTAAGCACCGTTAGCTCCTCCTCCAGAAAGAACAAGTCCTATTTTCATAATATCTTCCTTCCTATAAATATATAAATATAGTTATTAATATATCTCTTATACTTATTATAATACAGAATTCGACAAAAAAACAATATTATATTTTAAATTTTGTTATAAATTGAACAAACTATAATAAAAAGTTATATGATATAAAAAAATAAAGAAATAAAAGGTAAAGAATTAGATTGTTAACTTTTTTTTCATGTCAAGTAATAGAGTCTTTAAACTGCTTAAATCTTCTCTACTAAAATCTTTAAATATTTTATCAAAAGTATCATTTATATCTTCTCTAAATTTTAGAGCAAACGCTAAACCTTTATCAGAAAATTTCACATAAGTATTTCTTTTATCCTCTAAAGATTTAATTTTTTTAATATACCCTAATTTTTCAAGTCTTGTTACTATGCCAGATACCGTACCTTTAGCTAAGGATAATTCATAACATAAATCTGAAATAGTTACTGTTTTTTTATGAGCTATTATTTTTATTATCATTATTTGCTGGTAAGTTAAACCACTATCCTTTAAACTTTTACTTATTGTATTTGTGATTTTTGAATAAATCTCTTTTATAAGCATAGCAATTTCAAAGGATTCAAAGTTATCCATAAAGACCTCCACATTCTTATAGTAAATAAACTCATTTTAGTTTACTAAGATATAAAAGTCAATATAAAAAAGATTGCAAAAGATGCAACCTTTATCTTTTAAAGGGAGAAATAATAAGTTTAATTATATATGTTAGAAGTAGGTGTAAAATAGAAAAACAGATTGAAATATTCATAAATGTTATAAATAAAGCATCAAATTTATAAATATAAAAAATATAATTATAAATGTTTATATTAAAAATATATAATAAAAAATTAAATATGAATAATATTAATAATATGGCTTTAATGCCTTTATAAGCTCCCTTTAAATCTTCCATGCTTAAAGCCATATGTGAAGATATACTTATGGCTAAGAATAAAAATATCCAAAATTGTATACTTTTAAAATTTCCTAGTGTAAATAGCCCATTAAAAAGGGATAAAGATAAAAACAATTGATTTTGAAAAAAGTTAAAACTAAATATATTATAAGATAAAATATTATTTAATTGAGATGAAAGGTTATAAAATACATGAGGTAAAAATATCATCATAGATAAAAGAAGACTTAAAATTCCCCCTAAAAGAGGTGCAAAGCCTACAAAAAATAAGCCTATTTTATGAAAAATATTATTTGGATTATAAGAATAACTAACATAGCCTAAGACCCCATCTCTTTTACCCTTTATAGGCCTAAAGAGTTTAATTTCTTTTATTTTAAAGTTAAATATTTTAGCAACTACAAAATGGCTTGTCTCATGAATGCAAACACCAATACTAGTGGCTAAAATGCCAATGTAGCCTATAGAACTATATATATTTTTCATAGAGATTTTTTCAAGACGACCAATTATAAGCCCTTGTATTATTAAAAAACCAATTATTAAAAAAAATAGAAAAGCTGTGTTTACTGCTAAATTAAAAATCACATTTAAAATATTAATTAATAGGTTCATTAATTTACTTCCTTTACAATTAAATATAGTTTTAATGATAATATAACTAGGATATTATGTAAATAAAAATTAGTAATTAAGTTTGTTAATAATTCTTATAGAGATTCAAAAATTGAGTAAATTTATAAAAAATGTTATAATAAAAACAAATAAATTAACGATTACAAGAGGAGAGTTTGTATAGGAGTTGAAAATATGGATAGTAAGGTTTTAGAATTTGTAAATGGAGTTAATGGTCAACTTTATTTATACAAGGATAAAGTTATATTAGGATGTAAAGGGTTTAATGCAAAGGTTAATAAGGGATTGTTTCAAAAAGATATAGAAATACCTATAAGGGATTTAGAAGAAGTAAATGGTAAATTAGCTACTGTAATAAATAAGGGATATGTAGAGTTTAGACCTTCATTTTATGAAAAGAGTAAAATAAAAATATCAAAGGATCAAGATCCTTATGTTATAACCTTTACTAAGAGACATTTTAGGGAAGAAAATAATCCAAAGGTGGAGAGAATATTAGATTATATAAAGAACTATAAAAAATAATTTCTAGTTTGATACATATTAAAGATTATTATATAATTTATAAGGAAAGTTTAGGAGGTGATTTTTTGTCTTTTGAAAAATTAGATAATAAGGCTAAGAAAACAGATGGAGAAAGAAGTTGTGTAATATTATATAACTTTAATGATAAAGAAAAAAAGATTATAAAAAATTATGGTAATATCTTTGGAGTAAAGGATCAGATAAATATTTCATGGAAACATGGGGACTCTGTAATTTCTGATTTAGTAAATGGTAAACTAGATGAATCAAGTGAAATTATAAAACATGAAAAAGCAATAATATTTAATAATGTATCAAATGCTAAAGTAAATTTATTTATTGACAGTTTAAAAAAGAGTAGAATAAGTAATGTGTTTTTTGCTATTGTAACTGAAACATCAAAGAATTGGACTATTAATATTTTAATTGAAAACCTAGTCTTAGAAAGAATAGCTATGAAAAAGGGAAAAGAATTAAAACATTAATTTAGCAAATAAGGAGAAACTAAGCTTTTAGGATAATTTATCTTAAAAGCTTAATTTTTATAGTTGTAAGAGTTTAATAATTAAATTTAAAAATATATAATATATAATTATATATTATATAAAAGAAAGTGAGTATAAAACAATATATGGTTAAAATAGTAGTAGATAGTACTTGTGATTTAGATAAAGAACTAATAGAAAAATATAATATAGAGGTTTTGCCTCTTAGAATTTCTATAAATAATGAAGAGTTTTTAGATAAAGTAAATGTAGAAGTAGATTACATATATGAAAAAATGAGAATGGGGATAGTGCCAAAAACATCTCAGGTAAACCCTCAAGATGCTTATAATGTTTTTGAAAAGTTATGTAATGCAAATGAGGAATTTATATATATATCTTTTTCATCACATCTTTCAGGAACTTACGGGGTTTGTAAAAATATTTTAGATGAATTTAAAGAAAAATTTAAAGATTTAAAGATGGAAATAGTAGATTCTAAAACTGGTGCAGCTGCAGTAGGGCTTATGGCTTTTCAAGGAGCTAAAATGGCAGAGACGGGATTAGATTTTAGCTCTATATTAACTAACATATATGATATGGTAGAAAAGTCTGATTACATATTTAGTATCAGTGATTTAAAATGGCTTATAAAAGGTGGAAGAATAAGTAAATTTAAAGGAACTATAGGTGGAATATTAGATATTAAACCTATACTTAAAGTTAATGATGGCTATATGGAAGTTGTAAAAATGGTAAGGGGAAGAAAGAGAACATTAAAGACGGTTGTTGATTTAGTTTGTGAAGAAGTAAAAAACTTTGAAAGTCAGGTAATAGGAATAAGTCATGCAGATGATATAGAAACAGCTAATGAAATAATGAAAATGATAGATGATAAAATAGGAAAGAGAGAGTATATGGTAACTAAAATAGGTAGTGTACTTGGAACACATTTAGGCATTGGTGGAGTTGGGATTACATTTTTTAAAGAAGATATTAAATCTTATATTAAATAATATTTTATTTTGCTATGTTTTAAAGATTCTTTAAAACATAGCAAAATGAAGATTAATGAATAAATATATGACTTAAGCTCATTACAATAATTCCAAGAAGAATAGAGAAAAGATAAAGATTTTTAAAACCTGTATTAATAGCATTTGGAATAAGCTCATTAAAGGTTATATAAATCATGATTCCACAAACTACTGCAAAAACTATTCCAAGCATTAATTCGTTAATAAAAGGTTTTAAAAATAAAAATGTAATTATAGCACCTAAAGGTTCCGCTATTCCTGATATAAATGTGTATTTAAAAGCTTTAAGTTTGCTTTTAGTAGACGCGTATATAGGAACTGCAATAGATATACCTTCAGGAATATTATGAAGCATTATAGCTAAGGTTATATAAAGACCAAGAGATGGATTTTCATAACTAGATATAAAAGTTGCCATACCTTCAGGAAAATTATGTACCATAATAGCTATTGTAGAAAATAAACCCAGCTTATAGAGATTAGTATTTTTATTGTTATATAATGGATTATTTTCAGGGATTAATTTATCTATTAAAAGAGCTATGAAAAATCCTGATACAATAAATAGTAGAGAATAAATAGTAGAATAGGATTTATTATAATACTTTAAAAGTGAATTTAAGGCGTTGGGGAAAAGATCAGTAAAAGAAATTGTAATCATTACACTAGATGAAAAACCTAGGGCAAATGTTATAATTTTTTTGTTATCAGACTTAGAAATAAATACAATAAAAGCACCTAAAACAGTAGAAAGACCTGCTATAGTACAAAGTATAAAAGCTATAGAAATATTTTCACTCATAAATTAACCTCACTTAGTATTTTACTAATATATATTATAAAGTTTTAAATACTATGAGTTTTTTTAGAAATTATGTAAAAATAAAAGTTGTATTTTTAAGTACAACTTTTACAAAACTATTTTCTTTTTAGAATGTGTTAAAACCGAACTATCTATAATTTCTAATGAGCTTAAAATCTCATTTAGGTGATAATTATATATAGTAGAAATTTCTGTATTAATAAAGGGGTTATTCCCTTTAGATTTAGATATACTAGTTGTAACTTCACACCCAAAAATAGTATATAAATAATCTAAATTATCCTTAGATATAGAGAAATCTTCTTTAATTTTATTTAAACAATAAAGATGTATACGTATTTCTTTGAATTTCATAATAATCTTATCAAATTCAAAATAAATACTAGCATCTTTATCGTTATAAAAATCATCTTCATGCTTATCAATTAAGGATATTAATGATAATAATTTACTTTCATAGTCGCCTAAGTTAATATCTTGTGATAAAAGATTATTTCTAACTAAGTGAAAGCTTAAATCTCTAAGTCGTTCTATATTAGATAAAGTATTATTTAGAAGACTAGGTTTAGAAGTTGTATAGTTTATTAAAACGCCTACTATAACACCAAGAGTTGTATCTAAAGTTCTATGAAAAGAATAACTAAATGGATTTTGAGTGCTTATAGTATATGCAATAGAAGAATAAGTAATAGCACATACTAAAATTGATGATTGTAATTTTAAAAGGTTACAAATATATATAGCAAAAATTAAATCAATAGAGGCTATTAAGATATTATAGTCAAATATATAAACAACTAAAAACCCTAAAATACCTCCAAGTAAAGTTCCTTTAATTCTGTTAAAACCAGCCTTATAAGAGTCTTTTATGGTGTTTTGCATAGAAACTACACACAAGCTCCTATAGCGATGGATTATTTATAAGCCCTGTAGTTCCTATTAAGGCACATATAAAAGCTGCGATACCAGTTTTTATTGTCCTCATTCCTATTTTAGGTAAAATCAAATGTATTAATCCTCCAAATTAATTATTTATAGTATGATTTTATAATGAATTAACAAAATAAGTAAAGATAAATATTAAAAAGTAAATTAATAATATAAAATTAAAATAGGTATTAAAGCTAAATAAAGTGCGCTAAGTTATAATTATGGTTACCTATAAATATAAAAATAACAGGCATTTAAAATAAGAAATTTATAGATTATTTTAAATGTAAATAAATATTTATATTGATAGAAAAGAGGTATCTTTGTATAATAGTTATGAAATATAAGATACGGAGTGGATAAAGTTATGAGACTTAGAAAAAAACCATGGGCAAGACCTGAACTTGAAAGTTGCAATTTTTTTATTGTAAATCCTAAAGAGTATAAAGGAAAGTGGCATGATTTATTTAATAATAAAAATGATATATATTTAGAACTTGGATGTGGAAAAGGAACTTTTGTATCAGTTCATGGTGCTAAAAATAAGGATAAAAACTATATAGCTATAGATATAAAAGACGAGGTTTTAGTTTTAGCTAAAAGAAATATAGAAAAGTCTTATGAAGAAAGTAAAGAAAAATTGGACAATGTGAAACTTATGGCTCAAGAAATTGGTCTTATAAATGATATATTAGGGGAAGATGATAGGATAAGTAGGATATATATAAATTTTTGTAATCCTTGGCCAAAAGAAAAACACAAAAAGAGAAGATTAACTCATACAAGACAACTTGAAAATTATAAGATATTTTTAGTAGATGATGGAGAAATATGGTTTAAAACTGATGATGACAATCTTTTTGAAGAATCTTTAGAGTATTTTAAAGAAAGCGGTTTTGATATTTTTTATAAAACTTACGATTTGCATAATAGCGAGTATGACAAAGAAAATGTAAGAACTGAGCATGAAAATATGTTTACAGAAAAGGGTATAAAAATAAAGTTTTTAATAGCTAAAAGAAAATAAATATAAGCTGTATCAAAATTATTTTATTAAATTTGGTACAGCTTTGTTTTTATATACTTTTTAAGTATTGCTTTATTTAAAAGTAATTGTTAATTTCAAGAAGTTAATAGCTAAGCTTAATTTATAAACAAACTTAAAATATAGATAGGTTTAAAGTTATTTTTTTATATCACCAGCTTTTTTTGCAAAAATATAACTTGCAAAAAACGAAGTTAAGACTGAGACTATAGTACAAGTTACTAAAATAGGAAATATAATATATCCATTAAACATAAGCGAAGATATAGCAATTATTATCCCACTTAAAACAAATAGAATTCCACCTAACCTATGGGTCTTTCTCCAAGAAATTTCAGAACTTAAAGTCCAAGGAGTTTTTATACCATAAAAGAAATTACTTTTAGATTTTGGCATGTAGTTTCCTATAACAATAAACATAAGCCCAACTGCAAAAGGAATGACCGTATTTACAGGAACATTAACTCCTAGGGATACAGAGATGATTACTAACTGGATAATAAAGAAAAATGTTATTAAAAGATTTAAAATCAATCCATAACTTTTAGCAAATTTGGCATAGTGTGATCTTTTAGGATCTACTTTAGGAAGATAGACCATTCCAATCCAAATAACTATCATAATAACAGGAGCTAGAAATGCACCTATATTTTTATTAATATAGCTATTAACTTCTCCAGAAATATTAAAATGAGATGGCATAAGGTTTGGCAATTTATTATAAAAAATTATGGGAATTAAAAATGCTATAATTGTTAAAATAAGATTATAAATATTATTTTTCTTTTTCATTATTAAAATTCTCCTTCTTATTTTTATTAGAAAATGATAAAAACCACTTTAAAATATCTTCAAGAACAGAAGTGTTTAAGGAATAATAAATAAATTGTCCCTGTCTTTCAACACTTACTAAATCAGCTTGTTTTAAAATGCTTAAATGGTGTGATATGCTAGGTTTTGTAATATTAAAATACTCTGCAATATCCCCAGCTGTCATATCTTTTTCTTTTAAAAGATCTATTATTTTTTGCCTAGTACTATCTGATAAAGCTTTAAATACATCATTAAAGGCCATAGTTCCTCCTCTTATTTTTATATTTAGATATTTAGATGATTTTCTAAATATCTAAATTATACTACCAGTATATTACTTTTGCAATAGATTAAGTTAAATTATAAAAACGCTTTATTTAATTAAATAAAAAAATTATTGTTATTTGTTAAAATATTAAAAAATAATTAAATTGAATAATATACAGTAATATAGTAAAATTAATATTAAATGTAATAATATAGAATAAATTGAATTAAAAGGAGAATAGGTTGAAAGTAGTCTGTTGTAAAGATGTCAAAAAGAAATTTAAGGTAGGAAGTGAAGAAGTAGAAATTTTAAAGGGAATAACTTTAGATATAGAGGAAGGAGAATTTGTGGCAGTAATTGGAGAGTCAGGATCTGGGAAATCTACTTTTTTAAATATTCTAGGTGGTCTTATGCCTTGTGATGATGGAGAAATAACTATTAATGAAAATAGGATAGACAAGCTAAGCGAGAATAAGTTAGCTCTTTTTAGAAGACATAATATAGGCTTTATATTTCAAGCATATAATCTTATGCCACAGCTAAGTGCTATTGAAAATGTAGAAATGCCTTTAATATTTTCAGGAGTGTCTAAAAATAAAAGGAGAAAAACAGCATTAGATATGTTAAGTAAGGTAGGACTTGAAGATAGAATAAATCATAAACCCAGTGAATTATCAGGTGGGCAACAGCAAAGAGTATCAATTGCAAGGGCTTTAATGAATAATCCAAAGGTTATTTTAGCAGATGAGCCAACAGGGAATTTAGATAGTAGGACAAGTATAGAAATATTAGAACTTTTAAAAGAATTAAATGAAAAATATAAAACAACTCTTATAGTTGTTACTCACTCAAAGGTAGTTTATAACTATGCTACTAAAATTATAAAGATGGAAGATGGATTATTAGTAAATAATGGAGAGGAAATTTTAGCATGAAGAAAAAGGGATTAATAATATTAGTTACAGCATTAATACTTGGAAGTTCAAGTTTAACAAAGGGAGAAAATTTAGTATTAACAACAAATTTAAATAGCGATGTTTTAAATGGTATAACAAAGGGAGAAAACGGTGAAGAAAGTGGTGAGAGTCAAAATAAAGTAGACACACAAATCAGTAATATTCAGCCTAAAAAAATATTAGTAGAAAGTGTTAAGGTTGATAAAGAAAAGATAGAGCCAGGTGATGAATTTATACTAACATATACTTTAGTAAACAATACAAATACTAAGCTTCATAATACTTCTTTAAAAATAGCAAGTATTGAAGGAAAAGGTACTTTAGAAGGGTTTGTTCCAATAGGAACTACAAATGAGGTTTATTTAGGAACTATAAATGCTAGGACAAAAAAGGATGTATCAATAAGGCTTTATAGTGATAAGAGTTTAAAAGCAGGTGCCTATAACTTTGTAACTAGTGTAACATATAATGAAGATAGTAAAGATCAAGAGGAGATAACTAAGTTATCAGGAATAGTTTTAAAATCTAAAGCGCAATTAGAGCTTTCAGAAATTGACTCATTTGAAAATGGAGCAGGATACACTCTATCAGGAAATTTAGTAAATGCTGGTGATGCTAAGATAAAAAACGTAGATGTTAGAGTTAATTTAAATGGAAATGTATATTTATATCAAGCATCTACTATAAAAACAGAGGAAGAGGAGATGTTTGAAATAGATCTTCCAAGTGTTTCAGAGGATACTGTAGCTTCAATATCTGTAAGTTATGAAGATGATTCTAAAAACACATATATAGAAGAAAATAATTATACATTTAAGGCATCAACTGTGGAAACATCAGCTACAATGGAAGAATATACAGAGGAAAGCACAGGATTTTGGGGATTTATAAGAAATCTTTTTGGTTTTGGGGCATAGCAGATGAGATTTAAGGATTTAATAGGGATAATATGGAGAAATATGTGGAAGAGAAAAGCAAGAACCATATTTACAATGAGTGGAGTTATAATTGGTTGCCTTGCAGTATTTATTATAGTATCTATAACAAATGGTTTTGAAAAGTATTTAAATGAAAGTATGAGTGGTCTTATGGATACATCTGTTATAACAGTACAGCCATTTTGGGGAGAAACAAGTGATGATAAAAATATAAAGACTCTTTTAGATGAAAAGGCTGTAAAAGAGCTTGAAAGTTTAGATTTTGTAGAGAGTGTAACTCCTAAAAGAATAACTTCAGCAGAATTTAATATAGGAAATACATTAGGCTACTCAGGTATTGTCTCTAAAGATGATTATAGTGACATAGGAGAGAGTTTAGTTGCAGGTAGACCTCCAAGAGAAAATAGTAAAGAAATAATTTTGGGATCTCAAGTTGCAAATGAATTTTTAGGATACGATTGGGGAGAAAAGATAGAGGATTTATCAGAATATAATGAATTAGTTGGAAAACAAGTTAAAATAGGTGGAAGCACATATATGGATGAAAATGGAGAAGAGCTTAAATCTAAAGTTATATCTGGTAAAATTGTAGGAATTATTGATGGTGCCTTTGATTATACCTATAATAGTTTAGTAACAGGAAAGCTATATGATAGTATAGTTGAGTCGCAAATTTATTATGGAAAAGAAGAAATTAATAGACTTCTTAAAGAATATAATGAAATATCAGTTAAAGTTTATGATAAATCAAACTTAGAAGAGTATGAAAATACTTTAAAGGAAATGGGATATCAAACTTATTCCTATAAAGATATGGAGAAAAGAATGAAACAAATGCTTATGGGAGTAAGCCTTATATTAGGTTCTTTAGCTGGTGTATCACTTTTAGTTGCGGCTCTTGGAATAACAAATACAATGGATATGGCAATTTATGAAAGAAATAAAGAAATAGGAGTTATAAAGGTTATAGGCGGCGATCTTAATGATGTTAGAAAAATATTTGTTGGAGAAGCTTGTGCTATATCATTTATAGGTGGTGTTATATCAATTATTTTAGGAATACTCATAAGTGGATGTATAAACCTAGTTGCAGAAAATATTACACAATCAATTCTTGAACAGTCTATAAAATCAATAGCAATACCAAGCATATCTCTTGTTTTAGGAATTTTAGTATTTTGTCTTATTATAGGATTTATATCAGGGATACTTCCGGCTAATAAGGCAGCTAAAACAGATGTTATAACAGCTATACGATAGTTAAATAAATTATAATTTATAAAAATTTTATATTATTATAAAAATAGGGGCTATACCAAAATAATTTTTGGTATAGCCTTATGTTTATCGTTTAGCTAGAGTTATAAATTTTTAGGGATACTTTGAATAGTATAATTTATAGATGATTTATAGGAGAAGAATTTTATGTATAAAAAAGGTGATTTTCATATACATTCCACAGCATCAGATGGTAATTTAAACTCTCTAGAAATAATAAATTTAGCAAAGAAAAAAGGATTAGATATAATATCAATTACAGATCATAATACAATGGATTCAGTTTATGAAGCCATGAAAATAGGTAAGAAAAAAGGAGTATATGTAATTCCAGGAGTTGAAATATCTTCTATGTATAATGGTGAGCATATTCATATATTATGCTATTTTAAGGACGACATAGTAAATAATAAATTGTTTTATGAGATTTTAAATCTTATAAGGAAAAAAGAAATAAAGGATATAAGGATGTTTTTAAACTCTAATCTAAATAGAAAGAAAGATAAATTTTTAACTCCTGAGGAAACTATAACTCTAGTAAGTAGATTTAATGGAATTTGTGTACTAGCCCATCCTGTAAGGCTTAAAAGAAAAACTTTTGATATTGTTAAAGATTTTGATTTTAAAGGTATAGAAGCTAAATATGTAGAAAATTCAAAAGAAGATGAGGAGTTTTTTCTAAGTTTTGCAAGAGAGAAAGGAATTATATATACAGCAGGGTCAGATTTTCATACATTTAGAAAAAAATTTAACTCCTTAGGGGAAGTAACTTTAAATAAGGATGAAATAAAGAAATTTTTAGATATTTTTTATATATAAAATAAAAAATAGTAAAATTTTAAGTCAAAGGACGTAAATAAATTTGCGTTCTTTTGCTTTTTAAGGTTAAAATAATAAAGGTGTTATTGATAAATTGGCAAAATATTTTTATAAAATTTTGATATTATGTTATTGACAAAGTTTTAAAGAAAGATATAATTAAAATATAAACACCCCCAGGGGGTGGGGAGGTAAAGATATGAACGAAGAAAAAAAGAAAGCACTACAATCCTTAAAAACGGCTAGAGGCCAAATAGAAGGAATAATTAAAATGATAGAGGATGAGAGGTATTGTATTGATATATCAAATCAAATAACTGCATCACAATCTCTTTTAAAAAGAGCCAATCTTCTTATCTTAAAACAGCATATTCATCATTGTGTAAAAGAAGCTTGTCATGAGAATAAGGCAGAGGAAAAAATGGAAGAAATAATTCAAGTTTTAGAAAAAATAATGTCTAAATAAAAGTATATAAGTCAAAGTTATGAACAAAGCAATAAATTATTTTAGAAGATAAAGTTAAACAAAAGAAGGTGTAATTAATGGAAAGTAAATCATTTAAAATTGATGGTATGACTTGCGCAGCTTGCGCAAATAGAGTTGAAAGATTTACTAAAAAAGTAGATGGAGTAGAAAATGCTGCTGTTAATTTTGCTACAGAAACATTAACTGTAGAATATGATAAAGAAAAGGTAAATCCAGAACTTATTGAACAAACTGTTGATAAGGCTGGATATAAGGTTAGAAAAAATATTCAAAACTATAATTTAAAAGTAGAAGGAATGACTTGTGCTGCTTGCTCAAGCAGAGTTGAGAGAGTTACAAGAAAGCTACCAGGAGTTATAGAATCTACTGTAAATCTTGCAACAGAAAGACTTAATATAACAATTAATGCAGATGAATTAAGTTATGGACAAATAAAAGCGGCAGTAGAAAAGTCAGGTTATAAACTTGTAAAAGAAGAGGAACAAAAAGAAGAGAAAGTAAAACAAGTAGATAAAAGTAAGGTCATGTTTTATAGATTTATATGGTCTTGTGTATTTACAGTACCACTTTTCATAATAGCAATGGGACATGATTTTGGAATGCCACTTCCAAGTATAATAAGTCCTTCAGTTAATCCTCTAAATTTTGCTATATTAGAGTTAGTGCTAACAATACCAGTTATGATAATAGGTTCTAAATTCTATAAGGTTGGTCTTAAAAATCTTTTTCACTTAAGTCCTAACATGGATTCATTAATATCAGTTAGTACATTAGCAGCATTTATATATGGGTTATTCTGTATGGGTGAAATAATAGTTGGAAATGTATCTTTTGTTGAACATCTTTATTTTGATTCAGCAGCTACAATCTTAACTCTTATAACTTTAGGTAAGTATTTAGAAACAATTTCAAAAGGAAAAACATCACAAGCTATAAACAAGCTTATGGGCTTAGCACCAAAAACAGCTACAGTAATCAGAAATAATAGTGAAATGGTAATTCCAGTAGATGAAGTTATAGTAAATGATATAATAGTTGTAAAACCAGGTGAAAAGTTACCAGTTGATGGTGAAGTTATAGAAGGAACAACTTCTACTGATGAATCTATGCTTACAGGAGAAAGTATTCCAGTTGAAAAAACAGTTGGAAGTTCTGTAATTGGAGCTAGTATAAATAAAACAGGGCTTATAAAATATAAAGCAACTAAGGTTGGAAGAGATACAGCTTTAGCTCAAATAGTAAAACTTGTAGAAGATGCACAAGGTTCTAAAGCACCTATTGCAAGACTTGCAGATGTTGTATCTAGTTATTTTGTACCAGTTGTAATGTGTTTAGCACTTTTTGCAGGAGTAGCATGGTATATATCAGGACAAGATTTAATATTTGCACTTACAATATTTATAGCAGTACTTGTAATAGCATGTCCTTGTGCTTTAGGTCTTGCAACACCAACAGCTATAATGGTTGGAACAGGAAAAGGTGCTGAAAATGGTGTTTTAATAAAAGGTGGGGAAGCTTTAGAAAATACATATAAAGTAGACACTGTAGTATTTGATAAAACAGGTACTATAACAGAAGGTAAGCCAAGGGTTACTGATATAATAACAGACTCTATGAGTGAAGATGAAATTTTAGCTTTAGCAGCAAGCTCAGAAAAAGGGTCAGAACATCCATTAGGGGAAGCAATAGTAAATGGCGCTAAAGATAGAAATTTAGAGTTAAAGGAAATAGAAAAGTTTAATGCAATTCCAGGTCACGGTATTGAAGTATTAATAGATAACAAAAATATCTTACTTGGAAATAAAAAACTTATGGAAAGTAAGTCTGTTAATATAAATGATACTATATTTAATAAAGCAGAAGGTTTAGCTGAAAAAGGAAAAACTCCTATGTATATGGCTATAGATGGAAATCTTCAAGGTGTTATAGCAGTTGCAGATACTGTTAAACCAAGCAGCAAAAAGGCTATAGAAACACTACATAGCATGGATATAAATGTTGCTATGATAACAGGAGATAATAAAAAGACCGCAAAAGCTATAGCAGATGAAATCGGAATAGATATAGTACTAGCAGAAGTTTTACCAGAGGATAAAGCAAATGAAGTTAAAAAGCTTCAAGGAGAAAATAGAAAAGTTGCCTTTGTTGGTGATGGTATAAATGATGCTCCAGCCCTTGTTCAAGCAGATATAGGAATTGCTATAGGTTCAGGAACTGACGTTGCAATAGAGTCAGCTAGTATTGTTTTAATGAGAAGCGATTTAATGGATGTTATAACAGCTATTAAGTTAAGTAAAGCTACTATAAACAATATAAAATTAAGTTTATTCTGGGCATTTGCATATAATGTTGTTGGTATACCAATAGCTATGGGATTCTTATATTTATTTGGTGGTCCGCTTTTAAATCCTATGATAGCAGCTGCTGCTATGAGTTGTAGCTCAGTATCAGTGCTTTTAAATGCATTAAGACTTAAAAAATTTAAAGCTTAATGAAATAAAAAATATTATATATAATTAGTAAAATTAAACACAATAGTACAATAATAAAAGAAGTCTTAGAATTAAAAAATTAAATCCTAAGACTTCTTTTTTATTTAGAGTCAGGTTCTGTGTGAATATTAATTTCTTTTATATAAGGAAATTTTAAAATAATATCTTTTTCTAAATTATCTGCAATTCTATGGGCTTCTAGAAGAGTTAAATCTCTATTTAAGGATATTGTCATATCAATATATGCAAAGGGTCCATGCTTTCTTGACTTAAAGGAATTTATAGAATTAATTTCTAAAGTATTTTCAGTTATTTCTTTTATGGTACGTATATGGGCCATATCAATAGACCTATCTATTAATTCATCAAAAGAGGACTTAAATATAGTAAATCCAACCTTAATAACAATTATAGCAACTATAATTGATGCTATAGGATCTAAAATTTTTATTCCTAATATTGCACCACCTATCCCTATAAAGGCTGCAACTGAAGATAATGCATCTGATCTATGATGCCAAGCATCAGCCTTTAAAGACGATGAATTTATATTATTTGCAACATTTATTGTAATTCTAAATTGAAATTCTTTAACAATTACAGATATAAAAGATACAATAAGAGGTAAGGCATTAGGAGTTAATATATCATTAGGGTTTAAAAGAGAGCTAAACCCACTTATACCTATTTTTATAGCAACTAAAATTAGTATAGAGGATAAGATAAAGGATATAATAGTTTCTATTCGCTCATGGCCATAGGGGTGTTCTAAATCCTTAGGCTTTTTAGATAGATTATTTCCAATTAAAACACCTAAAGATGTAATTATATCAGATGCTGAGTGAATACCATCTGCAATTATAGCAGAGGATTTTCCGAAAATGCCTGATAATATTTTTAATGCAGTCAATATAATATTTAATATAATACTTAATATAGTAACTTTATTAGACTTGTTATATCTATTTTCCACTTAAAGTACTCCTAGGTTTTTAAATGATAATATTATACTATGATAAAACATTAAAAATGCTAATAATGTCTATTACATATTATCAATTAATAATGGACAATAGATGGTATTAACACTTAGTATATACAGTTTAGTATAGGTAATATTTAATAAATAATGATATTTATTTTATTTATGGATGTATTATTTTAAGTATTTAGGTATAAATATTTT
>CAUWNL010000039.1:0-26514 GCA_963559995.1 uncultured Sarcina sp. | reverse complement strand
AAAGTAAGCTCCATTAATTCAGAAATTTTTACATCATCCATATTTTTTTTAGGCAAAAAATATTGCCTTACTTATCTCCTCTCTAGGTTCTTAAATTAAAACATCTTATAAGCTCTAATTTTTTATCTCTTGTAAGACTTTTTATAAAGTATTCTCTACTTTGAGCCTCTCTTTTATCATTAAACTCTTCAAAGTAAACTAACTTTACAGGAAGCCTTGCCCTTGTATATTTTGCTCCTTTACCACTGTTATGACATTTTATTCTATTTTTTAAATCATTTGTCCATCCAGTATATAAAGTTCCATCATTACATTCTAAAATATAAGTATAATTCATGTAAATATCCTTTAACTATAGTTTTAATAATATTATTTGTTATTATACCACATTAATTTGGTTAATATGTTAATTAAAAATTTATCAAAGCATAAAAATAAGATTATATTTTACAAGAATTACTTATAAGATTCTTGTAAAATATAATCTTATTTAATCATTATTTATTTTTAGCTATATAATAAAAAGGAAGAGCAACTAATACGGTTCCTCCTATAAAATTTCCTAAGGATACAAAAAATATATTATAAAAAGCTCCACCTAATGTTATTGTGCTATTAGGTAAAAAGTAGGCTATTGAAAATAATGTCATATTAGCAATACTATGTTCAAACCCTGCTGTTATAAAAGTAAAAAGGCACCAAAATATCATTATAAGTTTTCCTGATTCACTTTTAAGTTTATAGGAAAACCATGCTGCTAAACAAACTAAAACATTACAAAGCATACCTTTTAGTATTAAATCAAAAGCTGGTGTATTTATTTTACCTTGTGCCATACTTATCATAAACTCTTGAACATACGTAGTTCCTGAATTTGAATAAGCATATATTACTCCACCTATTATAGAACCTAAAAGATTTCCCACCCAACTTGCAGATAATATTTTAAAGAAATCTAACCATGTAACTTTTTTATAAAGTGTGCCAATTAACATTACTAAAGAATTACTTGTAAAAAGATCCACTCCTGCCATTATTACAAAACTTAAAGCACAACCAAAAGATATTCCCATAATAATTTTGGTTCCTCCAAAACCTGAATGGTCTAAAATCCCCCCTACGGTATAAAGAAGCATTACAGCAAGGCCAACAAAGAAACCTCCTAAAGCTGAAATCATTAAGTACCTTGAAATACCTTTATTAAATATTTTTACCTTTTTCTGTGAAGCCTCACATACTGTATGCATTTCATGAGAAAATACTTTTATATCTTCTACTAATTCTATTCCTTTTTCTAAATTTCTATTTAACATTTAAAATCCCCTAACTGTAAATTATTATATATTTTTAAATACATTTACAATTTTAGCACATTTATTTTTAAAATCAATATATTTAATAATTTTTTAACAAAGTTAATTTTGTTTAATTTTTTATTTAAGATATAATAATAATGAATATTACTTAAAGAGGTGAATTTTTTTGAGAAAAGAATATATAACATACCCTTATGATATGCCAATTTCAATTTCATTTCTTTCAATAAAAAATTACCCAATTCATTGGCATAGTACTATAGAAATCATATATGTTTTAGAAGGTAGCTTACATGTCGATATTAATTCTACCTCTTCTAAGATATTAGAAAACAATATAGAAATAATAAACTTAGATGAAGCACATAGATTATATTCAGATAAAGAAAACAAAATCTTATTATTTCATATAGACCCTTACTTTTTTGAAAAATACTATACCGATATAGAAAACATGTTTTTTTATACTGATACTTCTAATGAAAACTCTCAAAATACTGAAATCTATGATGAACTAAAAACATTTTTGTCTATTATAGTTTGTGAAGTTGTCCAAAAAAGTTTAGATTATGATGAGGAGATTGAAAAAAACTTAATAAACATTCTCTTTCACCTTATAAATAATTTTCATTATTTAACCTATGATAACGAAGAAATTAAAGAAAATGAAAACTTACTTGAAAGATATCATAGAATTGCTAAATATATCTTTAATAATTATAACAATAATATAACACTTAAAGATATAGCAAATAAAGAATTTTTAAGTACTCATTATCTATCCCATGAAATAAAATATGCAACAGGTCTTAGCTTTACAGACCTTGTAAATTTAACTCGTGTTGAAGAATCTATAAAACTCCTTCTAGATACTGATAAAACAATCTCTGATATATGCGAGGAGGTTGGTTTCTCCCATACTAGATATTATAATAAACATTTTAAAAACTATTATGGATTAACTCCTCTTCAATATAGGAAAAAATTCAAGGTATCTGAAGCTGTATACAAAAAACAAAAAATAATAACAGAATATCCTCTAAATGTTTCTTTAAAGTTTTTATCTTATTATATTGATGATTATGACAGATTTAATTATGAAAACAAAATTAATAAATTAACTATAGATATGAATGATGATTTAGGAAATTTTAACAAACAGTTTAAGGAAATTATAAATATTGGTGATGCTTTTGATCTTCTTATTGAGGATAATAAGGATATCTTAGAAGAACTTCAAAAAGAAATAGGTTTTAATTATGTTAGAATGGTTAATGTATTCTCTCCTGATATGGGGGTTTTCCCAGGCGGTAAATTTTTCAATTGGACTCGTGCCTATGATATCTTTGAATATGTAGAAAATTTAGATTTAAAGCCCCTTATTGTTTTAAATTTTAAAAACTTTTCAGATTATGAAATTTTAGCAACATTAACATCTTTTTTAGAATATTTTAATGATGTAGAAACATTAAATTTTAATGATTTTAAATTTCAATTTGATTCTAAAATCAATAAGGATTTAGCTCATGAAATAAGAATAATTTTACAGGAACAATATAATTTGAAAATTTTAGATAAACCTTATCGTCTTTTTGACTATACAAATTCAATATATGATACTGCTTATATGCTACCTTATATAATTTATAATAGCCTATATAATGCTTCCTCTTTATACTATATAAAAGCTTTTGATACTTTAGATAAACAGGTTAATTTAACTAACGAAGTATTTTTTGGTTACCCTGGTTTAGTAAATAGTAAAGGTATAAAAAAGCCATCTTATTACGCTTATTACCTTTTAAATATGCTTGGATCAACTTTAGTTGCCATAGATAAAGGTTATATAGTTACAAAAAGTGAAAATGAATATCAAATTTTAATATATAGCTTTAATGAAAACTTCAATAATTTATTAGACTTAAAAAATATTAATAAACTTAAAAAAACTCAAAATGTAACTAATAAGTTATCTATAAATATTTTAAATATAAAATCAGATACTAGAATAATAGAATATGATATAAATGAAAAATCAGGTTCTTCCTATGATTATTGGGTATCTATGGGTAAACCTAAAAGATTAAAAAAAGATGAGAAAGAAATTCTTCATAAATCATCTTTCCCTAAAATAAATTTTAAATACTCAAAAAAAATATAGTATTAAATATTCAAGGGACTTTAGAAGGATATGGAGCAAAACTTATTATTTTAAAAGAAACTTAAAAATGTACTGCAAAGATTTGCAGTACATTTTATTTCTAATATAACTTCTTTTCTGCTTCTGATGACATTGTTAGATATTTTAGTGCTTCACGGGTTTCGCCAATTACATGATACATATTTGCCATTTCTAAATATCTATCATGTTTTTGTGAGTAACTTCCAAATTTCAAAAGTAAATCTATTGATAAATTCATATACATTTCCCACTGAATGAAACTTCCTTGATATTTAGCAATTTTCCCCTTAAGGTAATAACTATTTTCTATAAATACTATATTATCTAGTTCAATTGCAACTTGCAAAGCCTTATCTGTATAATCTGTGGCCTTTTCATAGTTTTTATCATCTATTAATATCTCACTTAACATAAGAAGTGTATCAACATATTTAGATAAATTTTCTTTAGATATATTCTTTTCTAAATTTTCTATATGTTTTTTTGCTTCATCCTTTAAGCCTTTACTTATTAAAAGTTTAACTATAATCATTTTTATCTTATTATAATAGTAATCATCCTCACTTCCATGACTATCTAAATCATGAAGATATTCTTCATATTCCTTATCATGTTCTAAAGCTAAAATAGCTAATATTCCATTTACAATTGAGAATAATACTCTTTCATCTCTACTTTTGCTTAAAGCATAAAGAGGAGTTATTATATTTTCTGCTGTTTTTAAATCTCCTGTTTTATAATAGCAATATGCTTTTGAAATTCCTATTGCTATCTTTCCATCAATATCTTTATCTTCCCTTGAATATTCTTCTAACTTTTCAAGCCAAGTTATAGCATCTTTATAGTGCTCTGTTATTATAAAATACTTTGATAAATCTCTATAATAAATCTTTGAACATCCTTCATTATGCTCATGAAGGGCATCATAATCATTTAAAACCTTATGCATTCTATAAAATTTTCTATTATTTATATAAAACTCAAAAAGAATGTGAATAAGATCTGCACCTAAATCATAATACCCCTTAGATACAGCATATTTTATATTGTCTGTAATTTCTATACATTCACTTTCTCTTAATCTATCATTTTTTAAACTATATTTTTTTATGTTCCTTTTTATCTCACTTACATCATCACAAAGAAGATAATCAAGATCTAAGTTTAACCTTTTAGCTACTAATTCTAAAACCCATCTATCAGGAATAACCTTTCCATTTTCTATACAACTCATTCTAGATATAGATATGTCTTTTTGACAAAGGTCTTTTAATGTTATCCCTCTATATATTCTAGCTCTTTTTATTTTTTCTCCTGTTGATAAAAAATTCATATTAAATCACCTATTCTATGCTATTTTTTTATTATTTCAGCTTTCTTAAGAGTATTTATTCCATAATCTAAATATTTAGCTGCTTCATAGTCTCTTTTGTATTCTAAATAAAACTTTCCAAGCTTTATGGCTATGTCAGCTTCCTTTTTATAAAGCTTATGTTCATTTGCCATGTTTAAAGCATCTAATAATATAATTTCAGCTTCCTCAACATTATCTTGTAAAATATGAATTCTAAAACATAAAATATTATACTCTATTATCTTTTCTACATTTTCCATAGATAAATTACTTTTTATAATTTTTAAAGTTTCTATGCACTTAGTTATATTTTTTATCTTAATATAATTTTCACATATATTAATTAAAGTATCTAATATCTCTATATCCTTTGAATCTTCTCTTATTTTTTTTGCTCTTTCATAATGTTCTAATGACTCTTCAGTATTGTCAAATTCATAGAATAACTTTCCTAGAGAATTTTCTATACTACCCATTTTTTCTAATTGAGTTATTTCCTTATAGACATCTATGCTTTTTTTAGAATAAAGTATAGCATTTTTCATATCTCCAATATTACTATATTCATTAGCTAAGTCTCCTAAACTTTTAGCATAACTTTTTCTATCATATAACTTTTCAAATTCATCTTTTGAAAGTAATGTGAACTTCTTTGATTTTTCTGTATCTTCTAAAAAATAATGATTTTTTGCTAGGAGATAATATATCTCTCCTAAAATTATATCTTGGCTTAATTTATTTTCTAGATATATTTTTTCTGCTTCTTTTAGATAAGAATTTGCTGAGTAATAAGCCTTAGCTTCAATACTTATTTTACTTATATTTAAATAAGTGTTTACAATATCTATATGGCTTCCTGTTTTTATAAAAAGGGAATTTGCTGACATAAAATACTGCTGAGCCTTTATAAATACTTTATCATTTAAAAATATAAGTCCCTTTAAGTATAAGCATTTAGCCTTTCTATACTCTAATTTATATTTTTTTGCATAATTTAATGCATTTTCTATATATTCTTCAGCCTTTTTAGTATCTCCTGAAAGTATAGCTCCCTCTGCTACTTGCTCAAAGTATAGAGAAATTTTTTCAGCCTGAGTTTTTTCAGTTTCCATTAAATATTCTACTGATGTATTTAATGAAAAAGCTAAATATTCTAAAAGGTCCATTGAAGGGTTTGATCTTCCTGACTCTACTAAACTTATTTGTCCTGGAGTTATTCTATCTCCTGCTAAGTCTTTTAAAGTCATATTTAGTTCTTTTCTTCTTTTTTTAATTTTTTCTCCTAATGATAATATCTCCATATTTAATCTTCCTTTTAATAGTTTGTAATACACATTTCTAAATATATATATTATATCATAAAATTCGCCATTTTTTATTATTAATTTTAAATTATATTAAAAATAATAAGAACTGATAGTAAGAAAGCCTTCTTATTACCAGTTCTTGCACTCTTAACTTTAATGTAAGATTACATCCATGTCATAGAATCTTCAGCCATACCTCTAACTCTTCTTCCAGCTTTCCTTATAGCCTTTTGGGTTCTTCTATCTAGATTTGGCATAAACATCATTCCAATTGCTGTACCTACTACCATACCTACTGTTAAACTTCTTACTATTTTACCCATAATAAACACCTCTTTCATAATATAATATATTAATATCTTTTACATTTTAGTGTTTATTATAAGTGGAAAATTATTTATAATTATGTATTTTTCTCTTTAAGATTCTTATTAAATTTTCCTTAGCATCTTTCCTTAATTCTCTACAAGACTATTATCTTTTTATATTATACCTGCGTCTTTTACTATAATATTTTCTTCTTTACCATTTGTTAAACTTAAAATTTCTTTCTTTAATGCCTCATTTGCCACATATATTTTATCTTTACATAACAATTTTGAAACAATTTTTTCTGATTCAATCCCCAAAGATTCTTTACACTTTTCATCAACTAGTTCATTATAAAGATCACCTGTATGGCTATCAACTTTTACAAAAATAACTTCTATTCCCTCACTAAAAAGAGTATTCATATTTTCATAATACTCCTTTGAAGATTCATCATTTCTTGCCCAAATTCCTAGTGCATGATAGTAAATGCCTACATAATCATGAAATAGTACAATCTGTTTTTCTCCAATACTTTTAGCATATTCTAAAGCTCTAATAGCACCTTGAAGTTCTCCTGCAATTTGCCTAATATTTCCCTTAGCCTTATATGCTTCACCTTCTATATGCTCAATTATATTATTCCTTACAGCAACTAAACCATAGGAGTATTTTTCATTTAAGGCACTATAGCTACCATCAACGTAGATATGTAAAAGGGCCTTTGGATATTCATCATAGCCTTTTCTTAAAAGCTTTTTAGCCTCTTGTAAGTATTTATTTGCCTCTTCTAAAGTTTGAAAGCTTTTATACTTTGCTCCCTTAACACCCTTTACTCTTTTTAAACACTCATCCCAAGTATCTACTATAATATTTTCAACTATTTTATTATTTTCAAAATCATAACCTTCTTTTATAGCATATACCTTTTTTCCCATTCTATATCTCCTTATAAAATCTATCTACTAAAACAATTCTAGTGTCTTGCTTTCTTAAAATTCTTTCATAATTATATCATGATTTTAACCTTAACAAAATAGCCCTTATTATTTATTCTTATAAATATATCTTAAAATTAAATCATAGAGTCTACAACTTCGTATATTGCTTCTAAATTTTTAGCACTTGTAAATCCTGATAGAAAATCTAATCCATTCTTTAACACCAAAACAAAAGAATTTTTACCTTGCCAATTTTCAAGAATTATTTCTATCGGAACATCCTTAAGGGTTGTATTTAATGCAAAAAATATTAAAGTAAGCTCATCTAAGCTCCCTATTATAGGTAATTTATCTGGAAGTATATCAATTGGAAGTACAGAGTATCCTAAAGCCGATGCTAAAATAATCTTATTTTTCATAGGCACCCTCTTATCCTTAAATAATCTAAATATAAGAGCTACTAAATCTGGAAGTATCATTATATAATCTTTATAACCTTTAAACTGCTGTGGAATATGCTCAACAGCTACTTTACGCCCTTTAGTATAAGAATCTTCAACCTTATTCACATCTATATGCATTATATAATCTTCATCTTTAACTTGCCCTTCAACTTTATGTTCAACAGCAACTTCCATAGTTGGTTCTGTCATCTTTGATAATGAAAAATCTATTTCTTTAACATTTACCTTTATAGTTTTATCTTCTATGTATACCTTGTCCAATTTTAAATTAACAAATGGTACTTTCTCTAATATTTTATCTATATTAACTACTATTTCATCTCCGCTTACTGTTATTCCTTGCTCTTTAAAGCCCTTTAATCCTATTTTTAGCGCTAATTTTCTAAAGGGCTTTATTATTCCAAGGCTCATAAGACTTGCACTAAATAATTTTATTCTAAGCTTATTATCTTCTACCCCTGTTATTGTACATGTAGCTTTAAACCCTATGGCTAATCCCTTTTTAAACTCACCATTTACAGATAGTCCTTTATCTATATCTAATTTAGTTATACTTAAATCTTCTACTTTTACAAACTCTTCCATCATACTTAAAATATCATTTGATTTTAATTCCACATTAACAGCAGATACTTTCATTATTCCCCGCTCCTCACCTTAAGATAATTTTTCATTATTTAGTATATCTTATTTAATAATACTTTTAAAGTTAATTTATTTATTTGTTCCACTTAATCCACAACTTACATTGGTAAAAGTTATGATTTTCATTAGACTTTTATTTTAAAACATATATAATTTATATCACAGCAAAAGACTTTTAGGAGGTATTAAATGCAAGTATTAAAAGATAAAAGAATTATTACTTTAATAATTGTAGCATTAACTTCACTTTCTTTTTTAATATATTTTAAATATATTACCCCAAGTGTTTCCCCTGTAAATTACGAAACATTTATAAATAACTTAAATAATAATGAAGTAAAAACTGTTAACATAATTTCAGATAATGAATTAAAAGTAATACTTAAAAATAATTTATCCTATACAACTAGTAATCCTGATAACCCTAATTTTAAAGAAAGCTTATTGATGAAAGGTGTAACTGTTTCTAAAAATGATACACCGCCTCTAGGAACTACAGTTTCAGCTTCTATCCTTACTTTATCTATAGCTTTAATGTTTTTGCTTTTAGCAGGAAAAGGACAAGGATTAGGATCTATATCTAAATTAAATGTAAAAGACCAAAGTGACAAATCTTCTCTTAATTTTGATTCTGTGGCTGGCAATGAAGAAGCTAAAGAAAGTGTTAAGGATATAGTAGACTTTTTAAAAAACCCTGAAAAATATAAAAGATATGGAGCTAGAATGCCAAAGGGCATAATTTTATATGGTGAACCTGGAACTGGTAAAACATTATTAGCAAAAGCAGTAGCAGGTGAAGCTAATGTTCCATTTTTTGCAATGTCTGGTTCTGATTTTGTTCAAATGTACGTTGGAGTTGGAGCAGCTAGAGTTCGTGATTTATTCAAAAAAGCTAAAGCTAAAGGAAAAGCCGTTATCTTTATAGATGAAATAGACGCTATTGGTAAAAAGAGAGCTAGTGGTAAAAATTCTGGTGGCAATGACGAAAGGGATCAAACATTAAACGCACTTTTAACTGAAATGTCAGGTTTCTCAGAAAAAGAAGGCATAGTTGTTATGGCAGCTACAAATAGATTAGATACTTTAGACTCTGCTCTTTTAAGACCTGGTAGATTTGATAGACATGTTGAAGTTTCTCTACCCGATATTAATGCTAGAGAAAAGATCATATCTTTATATCTTGAAAATAAACCTAGTAAAAATATAAATATAAGAAATTTAGCTGAAAAAACATCTTATTTTTCTGGAGCTAAGATTGAAAGTTTAATAAATGAGGCTGCTATCTTAGCTGCTAAAGAAAATAGTGATTTTATTTATGATAAACATATAAGCCAAGCTTTTTCTATAGTTATAGCAGGGTATGAAAAAAATGATACAAGTTATATAAAGGAAGAGGATAGAAAAATAACAGCTTTCCACGAAGCTGGACATGCTCTTTTATCTATGGTAAAACTTCCTGAAGATAAAGTATCTAAAATAACAATAATTCCAACTACAAAAGGTGCTGGTGGATATACATTAACTATTCCTGAAGATAAATCTTATCATACAGCTTCATATTTAAAAAGTCGTATAATGGTATTACTTGCTGGAAGAGCTTCAGAAGAACTTATTTTTGGACAAGATAAAATAACAACAGGAGCCCATAATGATATAGCTAAATGTACATCTATGATAAAAAACATGATTACAGAATACGGAATGGGAAGTACTTTAGGGCTTTTAAATTTAAGTAGTTTAGATAATCTTAATGGAGGGTTTAGTTCACACCTTGTAGAAGAATTTAAGACACTTTCACAATCTTTATATGAAGAAAGTAAACTTATTTTAGAAGAAAATATTGATATCCTAAGAGATCTTTCTAATGAACTTCTAGAAAAAGAAACCTTAGAATACTCAGATTTAGAAAAATATATATCTAGAATTCGATAAAAATAAAAACTGCTTTTTACCATAAATAGTAAATCTATTTTATAGGTAAGGCAGTTTTTTATTAATATAAATCTTAGTTTAACTTTTAACATATCTCCTATAAAAATGACCTTTTCAAGTAATTGTTTTTATAAAGCAAAACACCAATTAAAAAACCTATGCCTAAATCAATCCCATGACATGTATAATAAGTAGGAGAAGATATTATATCTATAATAAAATTAATAGATAGTATAGATAGTATATTTATTAAAATCCAATTGCCTAAACTTTTTCTTTCTCTAACAGAGAACAATAATGTCAATCCTAAAATTCCAAGCATAGAACCTGTTATAGAGGTTGTTAATGATATATATGGCATAAAGAAAAAATTAAATATTCCTGCAAAAAAGCCTGAAATCAAATAGGCAACTACACACTTACTTTTGTCTACAAAAGAATCTATTATTCCTATAATTATGTATACTGCATACAAATTAATAATCAAATTTATTATCCCATCATGTAAAAAGATACTTTTTATTGCAACATAAACTTTATGTGAATTTATTAAACTTGTAAATATAAAGAGTATCTTATGTGCTATACTAAATATTCCTATTGGTGTATTATCTACAAGGGCAAAAATATGACTCTTATCTACATATAATATTATAAGAACTCCTATAAACACTAAAGACACTAAAACAAATATTACTGACTTTGTAAACTCATTTATACTGCTATTTTTATAATAAATACTTTTATCACTTAATTTTTCGCTAAATATAGAGTTTATTATTCCATTTAAAAATATTTTGCTATCTTCACTATGAGAATATATTTTTTTACTATGCAAATCCACTAAAATATCATTTTCCTCTTTAGAAGATATAAATTTTTCTTGAATCCTTTTATTAAAAATTACTACATTATAAAGAGAGAATTTTACTCCCCTCTCATTTAAATATCTATTAGCTTTATCTTTATTACTCTCCTTATTATTTCTATCTGATATTATTATAGAATAAATATTACCATTTTCTAAAGTTTTCATGGCAATCCATAAAGAATTATCTTCATCCCCTATTTCCTCTACAAAAAAACCTTTTGATGTTATA
Organism: uncultured Sarcina sp.; assembly: GCA_963559995.1. Lineage (GTDB taxonomy): Bacteria > Bacillota > Clostridia > Clostridiales > Clostridiaceae > Sarcina. The sequence continues at coordinate 14,964 of CAUWNL010000039.1, read as the reverse complement.
AGAATGTCAAAAAATTCTCTTTGAAACTTATTTTTATTAAGCATCTATAAATTCCTCTAACATATCTAAAAGTTTATTAAACCTTGCCATAGTAGATTCTAGAGGTTTTTCTGTAGTCATATCTACTCCTGTCATCTTTAATGTATCTACTGGATATAGTGAACCTCCTGCTTTTAAGAATTTTTTATAAGTTTCTACTGCATTTTCTTCTTTGTTTAAAATTGAAGTTGCAAAAGAAGATGCTGCTGCATAGCCTGTTGCATATTGATAAACATAAAAATGACTATAAAAGTGAGGAATTCTTGCCCACTCTATCTCTATATTTTTATCAATTACTATATCATCTCCAAAGTATTTCTTATTTAAATCAAGCCATATTTTATTTAAATCCTTACTTGTTAAATCTCCACCTTCTTCTAAAGTCTTATGAGTTATAAGTTCAAATTCTGCAAACATAAGCTGTCTAAAAACAGTTGTTCTTATTTGCTCTAACTCTTGATTTATAAAATATAATTTTTTATTCTTATCAGTTTCTTTATTTATAAGATAATTTATAAGGAGAATTTCATTAGTAGTTGACGCAACTTCTGCACAAAATAGTGTATAGTTTCCATAAACATATGGTTGACTTTTTCTTGTATAATATGAGTGTATTGAATGCCCCATTTCATGAGCTAAAGTTGACACATCATTTAAGCTATAGTTATAATTTAAAAGAACATAAGGCATTGTGTCATAGCTTCCCCAAGAATATGCCCCACTTCTTTTTCCCTTGTTTTCGTAAATATCAATCCATCTATTTTTAACGCCTTCATCAAATATATCTAAATACTCTTTACCTAAGGGCTTTAACCCATCCTTAACTAAACTTACAGCATCTTTAAATTCAATATGTTCTTTTGGCATCTCTATAACTGGTATATAAAGATCGTACATATGAATTTCATCTAAATTTAATAACTTCCTCTTTAATGTTATATATCTATGAAGGGATTTTAAATTTTTATCTATAGTAGACACAGCATTTTTGTAAACATCAACTGGTATGTCGTTAGGAATTAACGAAGCCTCTAGCGTTGAATTATACTTTCTTACCTTTGCTACAAAAATAGCACTTCTTATAGAACTTGTAAGAGTTTTTGCTATAGTATTTTCATATTTTTTATAAGTATCAAATAAAAGATTAAAAGCATTTTTTCTTATATCTCTATTCTTACTCTTTATAAAATTTGAATAGTTTCCTTCTGAAAGTTCTACTAGGTTTCCTTCATCGTCCTTTATACTTCCAAAGGATATATCAGCATTTGTAAGTATTGAATATATACTCTCTGGTGCCCCTAAAGAATTTGAAACTGAAGCCATAACCTCTTCAACTTCTTTTGATAATACATGAGGTTTCTCTTTAAATATTGTTTTAAATAATGTTCGGTAAATTTTTAATTCCTTATCACTATTTATTATAGAATAAACTTCGTTTTCATCTAAAGATAAAATTTCTGGTATAAAAAAAGCTGTATAACTTGCAAATTCAGCCATAAAAACATCTATCTTACTTGCAAGGCTTTGAAACTCAGTATTTTGAGTATCCTCATGGCTCTTCATATGAGCAAAAACATAAAGTTTTTCTAATGTTCTAGATAAAGATTCATCTAAGGCTAAATATTCTTTTAAGCTATCCTTATTTTTAAGAGTTCCTTGAAATTTAAGAATATTTTTTGAATTTTCTTTAAGATTTTTAAACTCCTCTTCCCAAGTAGCAGAGTCTTTATAAATTTTTTCTATATTCCATTTATACTCATTTGAAATTTCTTCTCTTGATTTTAACTTTTTAACTTCACTCATTACCCTTCACCTCTTTCTATTAATCTAATAATAATCTTAATTATTATTTATACTCTTCTTCTTTTCCTTTTATATCTTCAAATACCTTTTTCATATTTTCATCTATAAGATTACACAATTCATTTAAAATAGCTCTTGTTTCTTCATGTTCTTCATTAAAGTTAAAATAAACAATCCAAGTTGGATTATATTCATCATCAACTTCTTCTATAACGTAATCTAACTTTTCAAAAGCCTCCTTATTAAAAAGATCAAATATAGCTGAGTATTCCCATTCCTCAACATCCTTGTCTGTATCAAAATAAAGACTTACCTTATTATCTGCGCATTTAAGTTTCTTAACAAAATTTGCTCCCTCTCCTACTGTATAACTTCCAAGTTGCCCTTTAAACATTCCAGTATTCTTATCTGTTTCCATTATTACTAATGATGAAAAATCCATAATATCATCCTCTCTTTCATATTCTTAGTATAATTATAAGTTATATTAAAAAATATTTTCAACATTATAGTACAAATAAATACTATCAATTTAAAAAATATTACTTATTCACCTTTAATAATTTGTAATTATTTGGTAAAATAATTAATATATGTATATTCTTTAAGGAGAGTGATATTATTAAAACTAAAATTTTTAAAAAAAGAAAAAATATTAAATTTATATTCATAGCATTATTTGTATTTTTTATTGCATTTATGTGTAGCAAGATCTATATAAATAATAAAAGTAAGGATTTATACTTTGCTACAGAATATTTTTTAACTAAAGGAAGCAATAATAGACTCCTTAGAGTGCAAAACTTTGAGCTTGTATTTTTGGACAATAATATAGCAATAATTGAAGCTTTTGGTCTTAATAAAGACTCTCCTCACGAAGAAGTTACTCTTCGTGCTACTTTTAAAAGAAATAATAAAAATATTTGGAAACTTGATAAAAATAGTATAACTAGGAGTTGATTTTATGATAAATATAAAACACATGTCCTTTTCTTACAAAGGTACCATTCCCTATGATTTAGAAGATATAAACATTACCTTTCCTAAAAGTTCATTTACATCTATAATAGGTGAAAATGGAAGTGGAAAAACAACTCTTTTAAAGCTTATTTTAGGCTATCTAAAACCTACAAAGGGAGAAATAAATATAAATTTAAAAAGCATTGGATATGTTCCCCAAAAGATTGATAATTTTAACCTACAGTTCTCTATAACAGTTTATGAGGTTCTGAAAATTCATGGGCATACATTAAAAATTAAAAACATTAAAAATGAAATCCTTAGAGTTTTAAATATAGTAAATATTGAAGAGTTAAAAAATAAATTAATAGGTTCACTATCTGGCGGGCAACAACAAAGAGTTTTTATAGCTCGTGCTCTTATGGGAAATCCCCAAACCCTAATACTAGATGAACCATCAACTGGATTAGATGAAAAAACACAAAATGAAATATATGACCTATTAAAAAAATTAAATCTTGAGAATAATGTAACTATTTTGTGTGTTGAACATAACAGAGAAAAATATTTTAAATATTCAACCCATATTTTAGAAATAAAAAATAATATTGCCGTTATTTACAATAATTATAGTGAAGATAAAGAAAATAATTATAAAAGACGAAAGGCTAGATAGGTTTTTTAATGTTAAAATTTCAATTTATGCAAAACGCTTTAATAGCTGGAACTGTCATAGGGCTCCTTTGTCCTTGTGTTGGACTTTTTCTTGTTCTTAAAAGATATTCTATGATGGGAGATACCCTTTCTCATTCTTCCTTTGCTGGAGTTGCTATAGGTCTTGTATTTGGCCTTAATCCTCTTATAACCTCCTTTTTATTTACATCTATTTGTGCTCTTATTATAGAATTTCTTAGAAGTTATTACAAAAAATATGCGGAGCTTGTTATGTCGATTGTTTTAACCTTTAGTTTAGGTCTTGCTATTGTTTTAATAAGCACAGGTAAAGCCTCAACTAAGGTAAGTTCTTACCTTTTTGGAAGTATACTTACAGTATCTAAAGATGACTTATTTATAATAATTATTATTTCAATTTTATGTTTTATAGGAATTATTCTTTTATATAACAAGTTAGTTTATACCACCTTTGATGAAGACGGGGCTAAAGTATCTGGTATTAATGTAAAACTTATTAATTATATATTTACTGTTATGGTTGGCGCTACTATCTCTGTGTCCATACGAATTATGGGAATACTTGTTATATCATCTATTATAGTTATTCCTGTTGCTACTTCCCTTCAATTTAAAAAAAATTTTAAAATAACACTTTTTCTCTCTATGTCACTTGGAATTTTTGATATTTTACTTGGTCTTATTTTATCTTATGTTATAAATTCTGCACCAGGAGGCACTATAGCATTAACTTCTGTTTTTATTCTTATCTTATCTCTTATAATAAACAGAAAATATCTTTAAAATTTATATTATGTATTTAGGGATTGTATCATTTAACTACCTTTAATTGTGATACATCCCTATTTTTTTATATTTAATCCTAACTAAACATTATTTTCAAAGCTAAAAGTATTAATATTATTCCGCCTAAATACCCTGTATATTTTTGAGAGTTATTTATTTTATTAATTCCTTTTCCAAGTAAAAAAGCCACTGATGTTAACGTATAATTAATAATTCCTCCTAAAATACAATTAAATACTATAACTCTATTAGCATGTTCATAGCTTAAAGCAGTAAATCCTACAACAACAGAGTCTATATTTACAGAAATACCCAAAATTATATACACGAAAAAATTATCTAAAATACATTTACTATTATCATTGTCTTCCATAGCCTCTTTAATCATCATAACACCAACAAAAGCAAGGACCATTCCCCCTACAACGTTTGGTATTGTCGCTACATATTTTTTAAACATGATGCCAAAATACACACCAATTAATGATAAAATAATTTGAAAAATTGCAAAAGATAATTTAAAACATATTTTTCCTCTCTTTGATATGTTAGGTTTAATCCCTATGCAAAGAGATAAAGCAAAAGCATCTAATGCTAATGCTACCCCTATTAAAAAGACTTCAATTAAAGTCATATAAAATTCCCCCTAATTTCTATACCTTATAAAACTACTATTTTAAAATAAATTATATCTTATGCCTATAAAAAGCTTTTTTCTTTATGTTAAATGAAAATACTAAAAACATAAATTATGTAAAAAAGTTTTCTCTATTATCTTATGCTAAGATTATGTTAATATTATTAAATTTATAAAAAAAATGTTTTCAAAATATTATTTCAATATAACTCATATTTTTCTTTTATCCTACTTTATTTTTATCTTATTTTATTGTATATTATTAATTAGAGTATGTTATTAATTAAATAGTATATTATATATAGTTTATATTAAGTATTAAGGAGCGATATTAAATGAATTGTATTATAGCACAATCTGGTGGTCCAACTTCTGTTATTAATTCTAGTGTTTATGGTTTAGTAAAAGCTAACAATGAACTTAAAGTATATGATAATGTCTTTGCTGGATTAAATGGAATAGAGGGTATTTTAAATAAAAAGATAATAAACCTTTCTGAAATGAATGAGGAAAGATTAGAGATTTTTAGAAAATCTCCATCATCAGGTCTTGGTTCATGTAGATATAAACTTAAAGACTACAAGGCAGATTCTAAGGAATATGACAACTTATTTAAAATATTAAACTCTTTAAATATAAAAGCATTTTTCTATGTTGGCGGAAATGATTCAATGGATACTATATCTAAACTTAATAGCTTTGCAAAAGAAAAAAATATTGATATAACATTTATTGGTATACCTAAAACTATTGATAATGATTTAATGTATACAGATCACACTCCTGGATTTGGTAGTGCAGCAAAATTCATTGCAACATCAACTTTAGAAACATATTTAGATTCTAAGGTATATACTGAAAATGGTATATTTATAGTAGAAACCATGGGAAGAGATACAGGATGGCTTGCAGCCTCTGGTGCCCTTGCCTCAATAAATAAAAAACAATGTGCGGACTTAGTTTATCTTCCTGAAGTGACTTTTTCAGTAAGTGAATTCCTAAATGATACAAGGGAGTTATTTCAAAAAAATAATCATGTTTATATAGTAGCCTCTGAAGGATTAAGAGATGAAAATGGGAACTTTATAACATCTGTTGGCTCTCAATCCCACGATAATTTTGGGCACTCGCAATTAGGTGGTGTTGGTCAATACCTTAAAGAATTAATTATTAACGCTGGAATAACAAAAAGAGTTAAAGCATTAGAACTTGGTGTTTCTCAAAGGTGTTCAATGCACTGTGCATCTTCTATTGATTTAGATGAAGCTGTTATGGTAGGAGCTGATGCTTTAAGATACTCAAAGGATAAAAATTCATCTGGTTTTATGGTTGCTATAAAAAGAGAAAACAATACTCCTTATAAAAGTTCTTCATTTTTAGTAGAAGCTAATAAAATTGCAAATAATGTTAAATATTTTCCTAAAGAATGGATAAATGAGTGTGGAAATAATATAACAGAAGAAGGTTTAAATTATTTAAGACCTTTAATAGACCTTGATCATGATTTAAATAACGAAAACAACTTGCCAATCTATCACAGTTTTGTTATTTAATATTAAATTAAGTGTTCCCACAAATCCTTTGTGGGAACTTTTTTATTTAGTTATAATATCCTCTAAAGTATTTAAGAATTCATTTACTTCATAAACATTATTGTATAGACCTAAACTAAGCCTTACCATTCCTGGTCTTACTTTATCTGAATACATAAGATACTCACAAGGTTTTCCTTCAATTAAACCTAATAATCTTTTTGCGTAAGGGTGGGCACAAAAACAACCTGACCTTACAAAAATTCCTCTATTATCAGAAAGACTTTCAGCTATATTTTCATGGCATATTCCCTTCACATTAAAACTTACAACACCTATTTTATTTTTATCATGTATATCCCCATAAATTTTAATGCTTGGTATATTTTTTAATCCATCTATAAGATAATCCCTTAAATAGTTTTCATGCCTTTCTATATTATCCATTCCTATTTTTGCTAAAACATCTAATGAAGTTTTAAGTGCAACTACACCTAAAAAATTAGGTGATCCTGCTTCAAACCTCATAGGTATATCCTCCCAATATACCTTATCATCTAAAACAGTATCTACAATTCCTCCACCTTTTAAAAGAGGGCCTTTATTTTTTAATTCTTCTTTTAACCCTACAATAACTCCACTGCCAAAGGGTGCATATATTTTGTGTCCTGAAAAAACTAGAAAGTCTATATTGTCATTATTTCCTGTACCTTTCATATTTATTTTTTTATGCCCAACTAACTGAGCTCCATCTACTATTATTTTAGCTCCATATTTATGAGCTATTTTCGCAATTTCATTTATAGGATTTAAATATCCTGTAACATTTGATGCACCTGTTATAGTTAAATATTTTATACTACCCTTTTCGGCTATAAAATTAGCTTCTATATCACTTAAATTTACTTTTCCTAAAGAATCTACTTCAACATATCTAACATCTGATGCAAACCTCCATGGAAGATCATTTGCATGATGTTCCATTCTAGTTGATAAAACTTTGTCCTTTCTATCTTCAATTAGTGTATTAGCCAAAAAATTTAACCCTTCAGTAGTATTTTTTACATATATTACCGTATAGTCATCATTTACATCTTTTAAATTAAAAAATTCCTTTACCCTTTCCCTTGAATCTTCATAAAATTTAGTACAATTTTTAGAATATTCTCCTGCACCTCTTCCTATAGATCCATAGGTTGACATGAAATTTTTAACATTTTCACAAACTTCTTTTAAAGGAGGGGTAGTTGCTCCATTGTCAAAATTAATAGGAATAACTTTTTGGTTGTTTTTTATAGTTATTTCACTATTAACATTATACATATATTTTCTGTAATTTTCCAAAATTTCCATAAAACTACCTCCAAATATATATTATTATATTCACAATTTATTTATAGTGTTCTACTGTGTTTATTAAACCTATTAAAATTGCTCAAATATATCTTTCCTAGTATAATTATAATATGAAAAAACGTAGAAATTTATAATATAAAAAAACATACAATTTGTAGAAATAGAATAGGAGTTTTGTGATGATAGTTTTAAGCTGTAGAAATATAAAAAAAAGCTTTGGTATAGATGAAATATTAAAAGATATTACATTTAATATAAATGAAGGAGATAAGGTAGGTCTTATTGGCCCAAATGGTCAAGGTAAATCTACTCTTTTTAAAATTTTAACTAAAACTTTGGATAGTGACTCTGGTGAACTTTTTATTGATAAAAACAAAAATTTAGGCTATCTATCTCAAAATCTTTCTTTAGATAGCGAAATCACAATATACGATGAAATGCTTAAGGTATTTTCATCCCTTGTAAGCCTAGAGGTTAAACTTCATAATTTAGAAGTAAAAATGAATGAACCTTATGATTCTTCTAAAGAAGAATATCATGATAAACTCATAAGAGACTACACTCTAAGTAATGAGCTTTATGAAAATAGAGGCGGTTATACTTTTAGAGGTGAAATCTCTAGAGTTTTAAAGGGACTTGGATTTTTAGAAAATGATTTTGATAAAGTAATTAAGAATTTAAGTGGTGGCCAAAAAACAAGAGTTGCACTTTGTAAACTTCTTTTAACAAAACCTGATATTTTACTTTTAGATGAGCCTACTAACCACTTAGATTTAGATGCCATTGAATGGCTTGAGGAATATTTAAAATCTTATAAAGGAACAGTACTTGTAATCTCCCATGATAGATTTTTCTTAGATGCTGTAACTAATAATACTTTTGAACTTATAGGAGGGAAAATAAATTGTTATAATGCAAGTTATACTAAGTTTTTAGAACTTCGTGAAAAAGATATAGAAGCTAAACAAAAAGCTTACGCCCTGCAACAGGCTGAAATTAAAAGACAAGAGGAAATCATAGAAAAGTTTCGTTCCTTTAATAGAGAAAAAAGTATAAAAGCTGCTGAAAGTCGTGAAAAGGCATTATCTAAAATGGAAAGAATTGAAGCTCCTGAAACTCAAAAGGAAGCTTCTAAAATAAAATTTGAAACTCAAATAACAAGTGGTAATGATGTGTTACATGGAGAAAATCTATCAAAAAGCTATGGAGATAAACTTTTATTTAAAAACATAGGTTTTGATTTAAAAAGAGAAGAAAAAGTTGCCCTTATAGGAGAAAATGGTCGCGGGAAAACTACTCTTTTTAAAATAATTCTAGATAAAATAAAATCTGATTCAGGGTCTATTACTTTAGGCAAAAATGTTTTTGTTGGGTATTATGACCAAGAACAATCTAACCTTAATTTAGATAAAACTATAATTGATGAAGTTTGGGATGATTTTCCTAAATTAACTACAACCCAAATAAGAACTGCTTTAGCATCTTTTCTTTTTACAGGTGATGATGTTTTTAAGAAAATATCTCTTTTAAGTGGTGGAGAAAAATGTAGAATAAACCTATTAAAACTTATGCTTTCTAAATCAAATCTACTTCTTTTAGATGAACCTACAAACCATTTAGATATTATGTCTAGGGAAGCTTTAGAAAAGGCCATACTAAGTTATAATGGAACTTTAATTGTAATATCTCATGATAGATACTTTCTAAATAAAGTTATAGATAAGATTTGGGAACTTAAAGAAGATGAACTTAAGATATATCTTGGAAATTACAGCTATTATTCTGATAAAAAGAAAAATCCTAATAGATATGAAGGTATTGAAGAAAATACTTCTGGAAAAACTAAAACCCAAATAAAAGATGAAAAGAGGAAAAAAAGGGAACTTGAAAAAGAAGCTAAACAAAAAGCTTTAAGACTTAAGAATGTAGAAAAAGAAATTTCTCTAACAGAAGATGCTTTAGATAAACTTCAGGAAGAACTTTGTAAAGAAGAAATCTACTCAAATCCCGATGAAAGCGTAAGAGTTAATAAGGATATATCAAACACTCAAACAAAACTAGATTTACTTTATGAGGAGTGGGAAGAATTATCATCATTGCTAGAGTAATTTTTATAAAGATGAACAAATATAAGGTATATTAAAAAATATTTAATATACCTTATATTTTATTTTAATTCTATACTTAAATAATATTACAAATATGCACCTATGATAATATATATTATTTGATTAACCTAAAGACTTTAACAATGCATCCCCATACATATATCTATATCTAAATCTATATACAAAAATACTCCCTAAAATTAAAGTTAATATTTCTGAAAAAGGTACAACAAGCCAAACCCCATTTACTCCGAAAAAATTTGGTAATATAGTTATTCCAATTAAAAACAATATAAGAGTTCTCATAAGTGACATTACGCCAGATATTTTACCATTTGAAAATGCCGTAAACATACCTATAGTAAATATATTTAATCCGCTTAATAAAAAACTAATTGAAAAAATATTAAATCCATTTAAAGCTATGTGGAAAACAACACTTCCTTTAGCTGCAAAAGCTCCTATTAAAGCAACTGCCATTGTTTTAGATATAATAAAAGATACAATTGAAAATATTAAAATATATAGATAACTATACTTTACCACTTTTTTTAATTGCAGCTCATTTTTCTTTCCATAGTTATAACTTATCCAAGGTGCCACTCCTGACGAAAAACCTAAATACACAGAAACTAACAAATATTGTACATATAATATAATAGTTATAGATGCAACACCCTCTGCTCCTAAAATTTTAATCATAACTATATTATATACAAATGTTGTTACAGCAGAAGATAGCTGACTCACCATTTCTGATGACCCATTTATACAACTATTTTTTATAAGATTTAAATCAAACTTAGGTTTAGTAAAATGAAGTAGATTATCTTTCCTAAAAAAATAAATTAATCCTATAACAGAAGGAATTGTATAACCAATACATGTACCAAGGGCTGCTCCTGCTACACCTATCTTTAATATAACTATAAATACATAATCTAAAACTATATTTAGTACTCCACCAATTATAGCAGTTATAAGACCTAACTTAGCATTTCCTGCTGTTACTAGAAAATAGTCAAAGTACATCTTCAAAATATTAACAGGTGTAAAAATAAGCATTATAAGTAGGTAAATATAGCAGTTATTATAAAGAGTTTCTGTAGCTCCTAAAGCTAAAATAATAGGTTTTATAAATAAAATACATATAACTCCAACAACAGAACCTAAAGACAAAGCACATATAGTAATAAACGTGAACTGCTCCTTAGCTCTTTTTATATTCCCCTCCCCCATTGTTTTTCCTACAATTGCACTTCCTCCCGTTGCAAACATAATCCCTATTGCAAAAAGTAAACTCATTACAGGGAATACTATATTTGTAGAAGACAAAGCATCTGCCCCTACAAATCTTGATATAAATATGCCATCTATAATAGTATATAAGGATAAAAACACCATCATTATAACCGTTGGTAAAGTAAATTTTATAAGAGAAAAAAAGGTAATTTCTCTATCAAATAAATTTTTCATAAAACCTCCTTGGTAAAATATAAGATTCATGTATAATATATACTAAAGTATTCCCTAAGGTTATAGTCAAGAGAGGTGCTAATGATGACAGAATTAAAAAAAATTTATTTTTCTACAGGAAAATTTGCTAAATTATTTGGAATAAGTAAAAAAACTCTTTTTTATTATGATGAAATAGATTTATTTAAACCTGAAAAAATTTTACCTAATGGATATAGGCTCTATTCAAATGCTCAAATTGAATTATTAAATGCAATATACACATTAAAAGATGTTGGCATGAATCTTAAAGAAATTAAGAGATTTATAGATAAAAGAAATTCTAAAGATATTATTAATATTTTAAACTTTGAAGTTAATGAATTAAAAAAAGAAATTGAACGTCTTGAACTAAAAAAACAAAACCTTTTAAATAAAATAAAAATTATAAATGAGGGAGAGAATTCTAATAGTAATATTTACTTAGAAACTCAGGAAGAAGAGTATGCAATCTTTAGCAAAAAACTTAATAATAAAAAAGATTTTTTTGATCTTGAAGAATATCTCTACCACTTAACCTACTGTTTTGACAACAATCTAAATATAGGTTACCCTGTAGGAATAACTATTTCAAAAGAAAATTTAGAAAAAGGTAATTTTACAGAGTATGAAAGATATTTTACAAAAGTAAATAAAAATCCTTCTATACAAGGTATTGAAACTAAAAAACAAGGATTATACGTTGTAGGATATTCAAAAGGGTATTATGACAAAACCCCTATTGTGTATAAAAAAATATTTGACTTTTTAAATCAAAATAATTTAATTATATCTGGCTGTTCATATGAACAAGTACTAATAGATGAATTCGTTACACCTAATATAGAAAACTATATAACTAAAATATCTATTCCAGTTAAAAATAAAGTTTAACTGTATTTTTAGGCTATGTTTTAACATATTTAAAATAATATTAATGAACCCTTTAATATTAACATTAAAAACTAGTACTTATTTAAAACATAGCCTCTTTTTAACAATTTATTATACTTATATTTCCTAATAAACTATTTTCTTCCTGTGCTTCCAAAACCACCACGATCAGTATTGCCAAAGGATTTAACTTCTTCAAATTCAATTTCTGGCATAACTTCCATAACTCTAAATTGTCCTATTTTATCACCTTTTTTAATCCATGTTCCAAATATTTTCTCCCCATTTTCTAAGGTTTTATTATCTTTTCCTTGAAGGCAGAATATTGGCATATGCCACTGATCATTATCACCTATATATGTATCATCTATCACCCCTACAGAATTTGTTTGAATTATTCCCCAAGTTTTAAATGTTGAGCTTCTAGGTGCTAGATGGCCTTCCCATCCACTTGGAAGTTCTAATGCAAAACCTAAAGGAATCATGGCTCTTTCCCCCTCCTTTACAAATACGTCCTTATTTGAATAAACATCTATCCAATTTCCTTTTGTTATTTTTTTTAGTTTAGTTGCTTCCTCAAAATATTTTATTCTAATCTTCATATACTTTTTCTCTCCCATAATTATTGTTTAATTATATACATTATAATTTTATTATATAAAGTATAATTTTTAGTAATTATAGCATAGAAATTAAATTTATTCATAGATTTTAATCTATATTTATATGAAAAATATATAACCTTTAACATTTGTTAAAGGTTATATACCTTAAAAATTTTATACTTTTTAACAATTACACTCATCATGATGGTGATGACAACGTGGTGGTAAATTTATAACTGTTATTTCGCCTTCAATTTGATCCTCAGTTATATTTACTGTAAAATCCGGATCATATTTTGGAGTTAAACAATCATTAGGAACTATTTCTCTAATTGAATATCTTCCATCATTTAAACACCTAAAAGTAACTTCTCCATTTTTATCTGTATATTTACAACCTATAGGCATTAATCCTGGAGCCTTACAATCATTAATTAAATATAATTCTATTGCAACACCTTCTAGTGGTTCGCCATCTTCACAGCATAAAACACTTCTAACTATTATTCTACCTCTTCCTTCTCCTGGTGGATCCCATTGATCACATTCGTCATCTATTTGATAACCACATATATTATATGGATCATATATGGCTCCATTTTGTATATAGTTTACAAAATCGTCTAAGTTAATATCTTTATCCAAAGCACAAACCTCCTAAACAATCATCTTAATACAATATATGACATTTATTTATTAGTTGTGTCATTTTTTATGTTTACTTATATATAGAACTTTTTATTATTTTACTTGAACCAATCATCTATTATCTTTTCACAAAGCCTTTTATATAAATTAGCTTTTGTTGCTAAATACATTAACAAAAGGAGTTTTTCTTCATGTAAATCCAACCCTCTAAGCTCTTTAGTTATAGATAAAATTTCTTCTTTTATAACACTATCATTTTTATTTATCATTTCTAGATGTTTCTTATAAAAAACCTCCAAATTAAGCTTTTCTTCCATTTCTTCATCATAACTTTTAACAACATCATCAAGAGCAGTTTTTATATCTTGAATAGACATAACTCCCTTAAGCTCATATATAAGTATTATTAAAATTATATGATTCTTGCTGTACTTTTTATTTTTTATATTCATAAAAAGTTTACCTTTAGAATAATTATTTATCATAGTTTTAGTTAATATTTTATCCTCATCATTTCTTTTTAAATAGCTCAACTTGTTTTCAAAAAGTTGAATAACCTGATCCATATAAAGATCTATACTTGGTATGTCATCTAAGGTAATAAACTCATTTATTTTAACATCTTCTATTAATTCTTCTATACTCTTCACAAATAAACATTCCCTTCATATAGTTTTAAAAACTATGTATTACTTTCCTTATATCTTATTATTTATTTATAATAAAATCAATGTTTTAATATAAATAATATTATTTACATATAAAAAATCTCATATTTTTATCATATCTATTTCTAAATAACTATATTATAGTATATAGTTTATAAAACTACTTATTGTTTTTTTAATATCTACATGGTATTATAATTGTATGATTTGGAGGATTATTATGGAAAAATATTTAAGAGAACCAATAAATAGCTTAACTCATATGTTTGGAGCTTTCTTATCACTAATCGCCCTTATACTTATGTTAACAAAGGCTATAATTTTAAATAGCCCTATATTATCTTTAGTATCTGTTGTAATCTTTGGAGTAAGTTTAATTTTATTATATACAACATCATCTCTATACCATTTAGTCACTGGAGATCCTAAGGTTATATCTTTTTTTAGAAGACTTGATCATTCAATGATTTTTATTTTAATTGGTGGAAGTTATATGCCTTTTTATCTAATACTTCTACAAGGAAAAGACAGAGTAATTCTTACAACAATAATAGGAACCTTAACTATAGCAGGAGTTTTATTTAAAATGCTTTGGTTTAACTGCCCAAGATGGCTTTCAACATCCCTTTATATAGGTATGGGATGGATTGCACTCTTTAGTTTTCCTCTATATAAGGTAATAAGTGTTAAAGCCTTTTTTTGGCTACTTCTAGGTGGGATATTTTATACAATTGGTGGAAT
>CAUWNL010000038.1:0-27044 GCA_963559995.1 uncultured Sarcina sp. | reverse complement strand
ATTATCAATAATAATACCAGAAGAAAAAACATCATGGTTTGGAAAGGCTGAAGATATAGAAATACCATGGGAAAATGTAATTAAAGTAGGAATAGATGTAATATTAGTAAGGATAGAAAAAGATAATAAATATGATATAGATAAATATATGTAGAAATTATATTAAAAAGAATGTATAATAAAAATACAATTTTATAAAAGGATGTGAAAATCAAGATGAGATGTCCTTATTGTTCCTATGAGGAAAGTAAAGTGGTAGATTCAAGAGCTACAGATGACTACACAGCCATAAGACGAAGAAGAGAATGTTTAAGATGTTCTAAAAGATATACAACTTATGAAAAGGTTGAGGATATTCCTATATTAGTAATAAAAAAAGATTCCATAAGGGAAAATTTTAATAAAGACAAGATAATGAATGGAATAATAAAAGCATGTCAAAAAAGGCCGGTTTCTAGAAGTCAAATGGAAAAGATAGTCGACGATATAGAAAAAAACATAAGTAATAAAATGCTTGTTGAAATAAAATCAGAAGACATAGGCGAAATGGTTATGGAAGGATTAAAAAAAGTAGACGAGGTTTCTTATGTTAGGTTTGCCTCTGTTTACAGGCAATTTAAAGATATAAATACTTTTATGGAAGAAATAAAAAATTTAATGAAATAGAAAGGTAGACTGTAGAGTCACTACAGTTTACCTTTTTTGTTTAATTTATGATAGAATAAAATAATATAAAGTGTAAGGAGAGCAGATATATGAAGGAATTGATTAAAGATAATATGAAGTTTTTAAGTTATGATGATAATAATATTCTTATTAATTTTTCAACTGCCTTTAATGATGTTGATTTTAAAAAGAATACATCAGAAGGTATAAATAATATTGAAAGATTAGAGGAGTTATTTAGTTTAGAGGATGTTTTTTATTTAAATCAAATTCACAGCGCTAAAATAATAGATTGCATAAAGAATTCTTTTATTCCTAAAGGCGATATTGATGGAGACGCTATAATCATTAATAAAGAAAATATAGGGATAGGCGTTTTTGCAGCAGACTGCACACCTGTAATAGTTTATGATAAGGAAAAGAGAGTTATAGCAGCTATTCATAGTGGATGGAGAGGAACTTTTGATGAAATAACTAAAAAGACTTGCGAATATATGATAGATAATTATAATTGTAATAAATTAAAGGTTATAATAGGTCCACATATAAGACAGTGTTGTTATGAGGTAAGTTTAGATTTAGCAGAAAAATTTAAAGACAAATTTGGAGAAGAAGTTGTTTTAAAAAGGAATTTAAGCTTAGAAAGGTGTATAATAAAACAATTACAAGGTATTGTAAATATAAAAGATATAACATGTGTAAACAAATGTACCTATTGTGATAAGAATGTTAAACTTCATAGTTTTAGAAAGAGTGGAAAGGATTCAGGAAGGTTATTTGCTTTTGTATTTATAAAATAATTTTAGTGGCAGGATAAGATAAATTTAAAGAGGTAAAAGTATGAGAAAAAGAATAGTTATATCTATTAGTGCTGTAATTATATTATCTCTTATGATTATGACAGGTTTATATTTTGGTATATCAAATTATAAGTATATAGAAAATTCTAAAAATGTTTTATTAGAATATGATAAGATATTAGAGGTCTTAATAGATAGTGATAAGGGGGCTTTAACTACTAAATTAAATTTTCTAAAGGATAGTAGTGTTAGAGTGACATATATAAGTAGCAATGGCGCAGTGTTGTATGATAGTTATAAAGATAATGCTACTATGGGAACTCATATAGATAGGATAGAAATTAAAGAAGCTATGGAACATGGTACAGGAAGCAGTGTACGCTATAGCAGTGAACTTGGTAAAGAAATGATTTATTATGCTTTAAAACTTGAAAATGGAAATATAATAAGAACATCTATGCCACTTAACAGTGATGCTATATTTGAGAATATAAATATAGGATATTATTTTATAGCTCTTCTAATTTCTATAGTAATAGCTATATTTTTATCATTTAGAATAACAAAAATAATAATAAATCCATTAAAAGAACTAGAGTATACAACGTCTAAAATAGCAAATGGGGAACTAGGCAAGAGAGTGGATATAAAAACTATGGATGAATTTTCTGTTGTTGGAGAAAGTTTTAATCATATGGCAGATAGGTTAGAAGAGAGTATATCAGAATCTTTAGATAAGCAAAATAAACTAGAAGCAATACTTAAGAGTATGGATAGTGGTGTGGTTGCAGTAGATAGTGAGCTAAAGGTTATGATAATTAATCCTTATGCTAAGAAAATATTTGGTGTAAAGGGAGATATAATAGGTAAGAAATTTAATAGGTATATAATGGAAGAAGAAGTTTTAAATATTCTTAAAAATAGTGAGGATAGAGTAGAAATAATGATAAGATATCCTGAAATTAGAAATTTAAGAATAAGAACAGCCAATATAATAAATGGTGAGGAAAAAATAGGAACAGTTGCAGTAGTTCAAGATATAACAGATATAAAAAGACTTGAAAATATGAGAAGTCAATTTGTAGCTAATATATCTCATGAATTAAAAACACCATTAACGTCAATTAAAGGATTTGCTGAAACTTTAAGATATGTAGATGATGATGAAACTAGAAATAAATTTTTAGATATTATAGATGAGGAGTCAGATAGATTAGCAAGATTAATTCATGATATACTTATTTTATATGATATAGAACAAAATAGGGATCCTGTATACGAAGAATTTTCTACTAAAGATATTATACAAAATGTAGAACTTTTGGTCATGAGAGAAGCTAAAGCTAAGAACATTTCTGTGGATATAGAGGTAGAAGATGACGTTATACTTATTGGAGATAGGGATAAGTTTAAACAAATGCTTCTTAATTTGGTTTACAATGCTGTAAAGTATACAGAACCAAATGGAGCTGTATTAGTATCTAGTATTAAGGAGAAACATAATCTTATAATAAAAGTAAAGGATACAGGTATTGGTATAAGTAAAGAAGATCTTCCAAGAATATTTGAAAGATTTTATAGAGTTGATAAGGCAAGAAACAGAAATAGCGGAGGGACAGGACTTGGTCTTGCTATAGTTAAACATATTGCAATAAGCTTTAACGGTACTATAGATGTAAAGAGTACCCTTGGAAAAGGAACAACATTTATAATAACAATTCCTATATCAAGGGAGTTTGTTTAAATAAATGATTAAAACTTCTATAAGTTGACTATAATATTCAATTAAGGTAATATAACATAGATAGTATTAAAGCAGGGGTGAATCATATGAAAAATAAAGTAGCCAAGATAGTCACAGGCAGTATTGCAGAAGAACTTGGTATTGAAGAAGGAGATATACTATTATCAATAAATGGAACAGAAATTGTTGATATTATAGATTATAAGTTTTTATTAGCTGATGATTATTTAGAAGTGGAAATTTTAAAACCTAATAATGAGATATGGGAATTTGAAATAGAAAAAGACTATGAAGAGGATTTAGGAATAGAGTTTGAACAAGCAATTTTAGATAAGGCAAGAAGTTGTAGTAATAAATGTATGTTCTGCTTTATAGATCAGCTTCCCAAAGGAATGAGAAAAACCTTATATTTTAAAGATGATGATTCTAGATTATCATTTTTACAAGGGAATTTTGTAACACTTACTAATATGAAAGATGAAGATATTGATAGAATAATAAGATATAGAATAAGTCCTATAAATGTATCAGTTCATACAACTAATCCAGAACTTAGAGTAAAAATGCTAAAAAATAGATTTGCAGGAAACGTATATGAAAGGCTAAAAAAGTTAGCAGATGCAAATATAGAGGTAAATGCTCAAATAGTTACAGTTCCAGGAGTTAATAATGGAGAAGAACTTATAAAAACAGTAGAAGACCTTTATAAACTTTATCCATCAATACAAAATATAGCTGCAGTTCCTATTGGAATAACAAAATTTAGATGTGGTTTAGAGAAAGTTGCTATATTTGATGAAAAAAGTTCAAAAGAAGAAATTGATAATGTAAAAAAACTTCAAGAAAAATACATGAAAGAAATAGGTTCACCTTTTGTTAGATTAGCTGATGAGTTTTATGTTATGGCTAAAGAAGAAATTCCAGGTGACGACTTTTATGGAGAGTATGAGCAGTTACAAGATGGAATTGGAATGATTAGATATTTAAGAAATTCTATAAAAAATACTATTGATTCATTAGACAAAGGAAAAGGTTCCTTTACAATGATAACTGGAACATCAGCTTATGATGAAATAAAGAAAGTTTCAGATCTTATACAAAATAAAAATTCTAATATAAAAATGGATTGCTATAAAATCATTAATAATTTCTTTGGAGAAACTATAACAGTTGCAGGACTTTTAACAGGAACAGATATAATAGATCAGTTAAAAGAAAAGATAAACACAAAATATCTTATAATGTCTGATAATATGTTTAGGCAAGGCTATGAAGAAGGCAGTGTAGAAGAAAAAATAATGTTAGATGATTATAAGATAAAGGATATTGAAAAAGCCTTAGATGTTAAGGTTATAGTTTGTAAATATACAGGGGAAGATTTAATAGAATTAATAAATAAACATTTAGAGGAGGATAAATAGTTATGGCAAAACCGATAGTTGCTATAGTTGGAAGACCAAATGTTGGTAAATCAACTTTATTTAATAAACTTGCTGGAAAAAGAATATCTATAGTTCAAGATACACCAGGAGTTACAAGAGACAGAATATATGCAGAGGCAGAGTGGTTAAATTATAAGTTTACAATGATAGATACAGGTGGAATAGAACCTGAAAGTAGTGATATAATCATAAAGCAAATGAGAAGACAGGCACAAATCGCAATAGAAATGGCAGATGTTATTTTATTTATTGTAGATGGAAAAGAAGGTCTTACAGCTTCAGATATTGAAGTTGCTCAAATGCTTAGAAAAAGTAAAAAGAATATAGTTTTAGCAGTAAATAAAATAGATAATTTAAAAGATGAAGATAATGCCTATGAGTTTTATAACTTAGGAATAGGTGACCCTGTAGCAATTTCAGCTGCACAAGGAAAAGGTCTTGGAGATTTACTAGATGAAGTTGTAAAAGACTTTGATGCCTTAATGGAAGAGGAAGAGGATGATGAATATATAAGAATTGCAATGATAGGAAAGCCTAACGTTGGTAAATCATCTCTTATAAATAAGCTTTTAGGTGAAGAAAGAAATATAGTTAGTAATGTTCCTGGAACTACAAGGGATGCTATAGATAGTTATTTAGAAACAGAAGAAGGAAAGTTTATTCTTATAGACACCGCAGGTCTTAGAAGAAAGAGCAAAGTTAAAGAAGAAATTGAAAGATATAGTGTGGTTAGAACTTATGCAGCTATTGAAAGAGCAGATGTTTGTATTCTTATGATAGATGCTAATGAAGGTATAACAGAGCAAGATGAAAAGATAGTAGGTTATGCCCATGAACTTAACAAGGCTATAATGGTTGTGGTAAACAAATGGGATTTAATAGAAAAAGATGATAAGACTATGTCAAATTATCAAAAGGATTTACAACAAAATCTTAAATTTATGCCTTATGCACAATATATGTTTATATCAGCCCTTACAGGTCAAAGAGTTAATAAGATATTAAAGGTTGCAAAAGGATGCTACGATAACTACTGTAAGAGAGTTTCTACAGGTATATTAAATGAAGTAATAAATAAAGCAATACTTATGAAGGAACCACCAGTAGTAGGGCTTAAGAGAATAAAAATATATTATGCAACACAAGTTGCAACAAAACCACCAAAATTTGTATTCTTTGTTAATGATGTAAATGCATCTCATTTTTCCTATGAAAGATACTTAGAAAATCAATTAAGAGATAGTTTTGACTTTAAGGGAACAGGTATTGAAATAGAGTATAGACAAAGAAAGGAATAGATATTTATGAGTAAAGTGACTTTTTTAGGAGGAGGCAGCTTTGGAACTGCCCTAGCAATATTATTAGGAAGTAAAGGAAATGATGTATCCGTTTGGGATAGGGATTTAAGTGTTGTTAATGATATAAATATAAATAGAAAAAATGATAAATATATTAAGGGGTTAAATATTCCTTTAAATGTCACGGCTTATACAAATATTGATGATTCTTTAAAAGATAGCGAATATGTAGTTTTAGCAGTTCCATCTCATGTTATTAGAAGTCTTTGTAAAACAATAAAAAATAAAGTGAGTAAAGATGTAGTAATAATTAATATTGCAAAGGGGGTTGAAGAAGGAAGTAATTTAAGACTGTCTAAAGTTATAGAAGAAGAACTTCCTAAAAACCCAGTGGTTATTTTATCTGGCCCTAGCCATGCTGAAGAAGTAGCTTTTGAAATGCCAACAACTATGGTTGTCACATCTAGTAAAATGGAGTATGCAGATAAAGTTCAAGACCTTTTTATGAATAAGCATTTAAGAATTTATACAAATGAGGACATAATAGGTGTGGAAGTAGGTGGTGCTGTTAAAAATATAATAGCACTAGCTGCTGGGGTTTTAGATGGCATAGGATATGGAGATAATGCAAAAGCTGCTCTTATGACAAGGAGTATGGCTGAAATTGCAAGAGTAGGTGTTGAGATGGGTGGAAGAATGGAAACATTCTTTGGATTAACAGGTATGGGGGATTTAATAGTTACATGTACTAGTATTCACTCTAGAAATAGAAGAGCTGGAATTTTAATAGGTCAAGGTAAGACTATGGATGAGGCAGTAGCAGAAGTTGGAATGGTAGTTGAAGGAATAAAAGCTTGTAGAGCTTTTTATTCAATAAAGGAAAGCAAGCATGTTAATATGCCAATAACAGATATGGCTTATAAAGTTTTATTTAATAATAAATGCCCTAGGGAAGCTGTTAGAGAACTTATGGAAAGAGATAAAAAAAGTGAAGTTATCTAATATTTAAATAAAGATGCCTTAAAGTAAATTTTTAAGGTATCTTTATTTTTTTTAAGCATATATATTTAAATGTAAAGTTGTATACAGAAAAATAAGAAGTTTAATTATTTTAGTATACTTTTACAGGGGGATTAATATATATATTATTGGATTAATAAAAATAGGAGGGTATAGTATTGGATGGCTTTAACATATATAAGGATATAGCAGAGAGAACTCAAGGGGATATTTATGTTGGTGTTGTTGGTCCTGTAAGAACTGGAAAATCTACTTTTATAAAAAGATTTATGGATCTTATGGTTATACCAAAGATTGAAAATACTTATAAGAAAGAAAGAGCAAAGGATGAACTTCCACAAAGCGGATCTGGGAAAATGATTCATACAACTGAGCCTAAATTTGTTCCAAATGAGGCTGTTGAGATAAGTTTAGATGATGGAATAAAATTTAATGTGAGAATGGTAGATTGCGTTGGATATATAGTAAAGGGGGCACTTGGTATTTTCGATGGAGAAGATACTAAAATGGTTCATACTCCTTGGTTTGATTATGAAATACCTTTTGAAGATGCAGCTGAAATTGGTACAAGAAAAGTAATAACAGATCACTCTACTATAGGTTTTTTAATAACTACAGATGGAAGTATAACAGGGATAAATAGAGATGATTATTTAGATGCAGAAGAAAGAGTTGTAAATGAGCTAAAATCTATAAATAAACCATTTATAATTGTACTTAATACATCAAAGCCAAATGCCACAGAAACAATTAAACTTAAAGATGAGCTTGAGGAAAAATATAATGTTCCAGTTCAAATAATGAATATATCAGTTATGACTGAATCAGACATAAATTTATTATTCACAAAAGTACTTAAGGAATTTCCTATTAAAGAAATAAATATAAATATGCCAGAGTGGATAGAAAAGTTAGAACCAACTCATTGGTTAAAAGTTAATTTTTTGAACATAGTAAAAGATATGTGTAAAAACATAACGAAAGTAAGAGATATAAAAACTTGTTTAGACTCTTATAGCGAAGAAGAGTTTTTAGGTCTAACAGATATTTATGAAATGGATCTAGGTAGTGGGATTGCTAATGTGAAAATGTCTCCTAAACAAGATATCTTCTATAAAATGATAAGTGAAGTTTGTAACGTTGATTTAAAGGATGAAAGTGAACTTTTAAGTCTTGTAAAAGAACTAAATCATGCTAAAGTTGAGTATGATAAAGTATCAGAGGCATTAAATGATGTAATGGAAACTGGTTATGGTCTTGTAGCACCTCAACTATCTGAAATGAAGTTTGAAAAGCCAGATATAGATAAACAAGGATCTAAATATGTTGTAAAACTTAAAGCTAGTGCTCCAAGTCTTCATCTTATAAAGGCTGATATTCAAACTGAGATATGTCCTATAATGGGAACTGAAAAAGAAACCCAAGAGGTATTTAAAACTCTTTTAGAACAGTTTGAAAGTGATCCTGAAAAGCTTTGGCAAAGTAATATGTTTGGAAAATCTTTAGAGGTCCTTGTTAAAGAAGGGCTTCAAAATAAACTTTATAGAATGCCAGAGGATATTCAAGCTAAAATACAAAAGACTCTTCAAAAGATAGTAAATGAAGGGGATGGAAATCTAATTTGCATTATATTCTAAAATAATATATAGAGGGCTATAATTTAATTTGTAGTTCTCTATATTTTTTTACAATTTATTTTTCTTTAAAATAAGGAATGTAGATAGTATAATTTTTTACATATGAACAAAAGATTTTTATGTAGGAGGAATTTGTAAATGAAAAAGAAAATAGCGGTAGTATTTAATGGTGGAACTATATCTATGAAGGTAGATGAAAAGATAAAAGCAGCAGTTCCAAGCCTTACAGGAGAAGAAATAATGAAGATGGTAACAGGAATAGAGAGTCATGCTGATATAGAAACTTATAATTTTTCATCTCTTCCAAGTCCTCATATTACACCTAAAATAATGTTAGAACTTTCTAAATTTATCACATCTTTAAGTGAGAGAGATGATATAGATGGTATTGTAGTAACTCATGGTACAGATACTTTAGAAGAAACATCGTATATGGTAAACTTAACTACTAATACACAAAAACCTATAGTTTTTACAGGTGCTATGAGAAGTGGTTCGGAGCTTGGCTATGATGGACCATCTAACTTAGCAGATGCAATTTTTACAGCATCTAATGATGAATCTAAAGGAAGAGGAGTACTCATTTGTTTTAATGGAGAATTAAATAGTGCTTCAGAAGTTACAAAGGCAAATTCTATGGCTTTAAATGCTTTTAAAACACCTAATTTTGGACCTATAGGTATAGTTGATAATGATAATGCAATTTTTTATAGGAGGGCTGTAAAGGAAGAATATATACCAGTTAAAGATATTAATAAAAAGGTGGCTATTGTAAAATGTGCAGCAGGAATGGATTCAGAGTTTATAAGATATTGTATAGATAGCGGATATAACGGAATAATATTAGAAGCCTTAGGTAGAGGAAATGTTCCACCAGAGATGGTAGAGGGAATTAAAGAGTGTATTGATAAAGGAATAGTTGTTATTTTAACTTCAAGATGCTTTGAAGGAAGAGTCTTTGCATCATATGGTTATTTAGGTGGTGGAAAGCAGTTAAGAGATTTAGGAGTTATATTTGGTGATAATTTACCAAGTCAAAAGGCTAGGATAAAACTATTAGCTCTTTTAAGTTTTAGTGAAGATTTAAGATATATAAAATATAGCTTTGAGAAGGAAAAATATTCAATATAGGTAAACAATTTGTTAAAAACAAACTAGAAATGTTCGCAATATATTGACTTAAGCAGGTATATATATTATCATAATATTCGTAAAAATAATCCAAATATTTAAAATTAATGAATAACATATAGTTATTATTTTAATTTGAATTATTTATCATACATACGAATATTAGGGGGAATTAAATTGGAAAAAGAGTTACGTATATTACCTGAAGATAAAAAGGATTATAAAAGAGAAGTAATAGCTGGAACAACAAGCTTTTTAGCTATGGCTTATATAATAGCTGTTAATCCATCAATTTTAAGTGCTACAGGAATGCCACAAGGGGCATTAGTTACAGCTACATGTTTATCTGCAGCCTTTTCATGTATACTTATGGGACTTTATGCTAAGCTTCCAATAGGACTTGCATCAGGTATGGGGCTTAATGCTTTTTTTGCTTTTTCAGTTGTAATAGGAAGAAATATTCCGTGGAATATTGCTTTAACAGCAGTTTTTGTTGAAGGAATAATATTTATTTTATTATCTCTTTTTAAAATAAGAGAGGTCGTAGTTGATGCTATACCAATTAATTTAAAATATGCGGTAACAGGTGGAATTGGATTATTTATAGCTTTTGTAGGATTTAATGGAGCAGGTCTTGTTATTTCAGATGAATCAACAAAGGTTGCTATGGGAAACTTTTTTTCACCTACAGTAATAGTAGCTATGGTGGGACTTATAGTTATTGTTATACTTGAAAAGAAAAAAGTTAAAGGCGCTATGCTTATAGGAATTGTAACATCAACTCTTATGGCATGGGGATATGCTTTTTTAAAGCCAGAATCAGCAGGTATTCTTGGGATAAATACACCACAAGGAATATTTAAATTTGAATCCTTAGCCCCAATAGCTGGAAAGATAGATTTTTCTTATTTAACAACACCTGAAAATATATTTAACTTTGCTGTCATTGTACTTACCTTTTTATTTGTAGATTTTTTTGATACTGTTGGAACTTTAGTTGGAGTAGCATCTAGAGCTAACATGTTAGATAAAGAAGGTAGAGTACCAAATGCTGGGAAAGCTCTTTTGGTTGATGCACTAGGAACAACAGTTGGATCTCTTATGGGAACATCTGCTGTGACTAGTTATGTAGAAAGTGCAACAGGAGTTGAAGAAGGGGGAAGAACAGGATTAACTGCAATAACAATAGGAGCTTTATTTTTTATAGCAACGTTTTTCTCGCCAATATTTATAGCAGTACCCACTTGTGCAACAGCACCAGCTTTAATTTATGTGGGATATTTAATGCTTGGAAGTATAGTTAAAATAGATTTTTCAGATATAACAGAGGCAGTACCTGCATTTTTAATAATAGCTTTAATGCCACTTACTTATAGTATAGGTGATGGATTAACTATTGGAGTTTTAGTATATGTAGTTTTAAATATATTAAATAATATATTTACTAAGGGCTCATCAAAGAAAAAACCATTGTCAAAAGTAATGATTGCTTTAGCATTTGTATTTATATTTAAACTTATATTACCTTTAATATCTTAAATAGAAAATTACCATAATAATTAGTTTAATGCATTAAATTAATTATTATGGTTTTATTATATAAAATAAAATGTTAATATTATGTTAACAAAATATTGACTAAGGGATGTTTATAAATTAAAGTATTTATTATCTATTCAATATGGTACATATAAGTTTTCGTAAATTATTAAAAGTTTGTAATTTTACGCTTATATTCTATTAAAAATAGCTAATTTTAAAAGAAAGGAGTTCTTTTATGGTTAAAAGTATGACTGGCTTTGGTAGGGCATCTAGTGATGAAAAAAGTGATAGAAATTTTTCTATAGAAATTAAAAGTGTAAATCATAGATATCTAGATATAAATGCTAGGATGCCAAAAACTTTTATGGCTTTAGAAGAAAAAATGCGTAGACTTATATCAGAAAAGTTAACTAGAGGTAAGGTAGATGTATTTGTAAATTTCAAAGATTATAGTAAAAGTCAGGGCAGAGCAAAAATTAATTTAGATTTTGCTAGAAGTTATGCCAAGTGCTTAGATGAGCTTAAAAAAGAGTTTAGTGATATAGAAGATGACATTAAACTATCTATGATTGCAAAACATCCAGAAGTTATTGTTATAGAAGAGAAAGAAGCAGATTTAGATAAGCTTTGGGAAGAAATGAAGGTAGTTTTAGAAAAAGCAATAGATAGTATTCTATACATGCGATTAAGTGAGGGTGAAAAGTTAGCAAAAGATATTTTAGATAAATGTGATAAAATAGAAAGTTTAGTAAATTTTATAGAATCCAAATCATCTATAATTGTTGAAAATCATAGAAATAAGCTTAAGGAAAAAATTAAGGATTTATTAGGTGATGTGAACATAGATGAGAATAGACTTGCTATGGAAGTTGTAATATTTGCTGATAAAGCTACAATAGATGAAGAAATAATAAGGTTAAAAAGTCATATAAGTCAATTAAGGGAAAGCTTATCTTTTAAAGAATCAATTGGTAGGAAATTGGATTTTTTAGTGCAAGAAATGAACAGAGAGGCAAATACAATAGCTTCAAAATCTACAGATTTAGAAATAACTAATAGTGTTATAGAAATTAAAAATATTATAGAAAAAATTAGAGAACAAGTACAAAACATTGAATAACAGGAGGAATAAAATGGGTATAAAGCTAATAAATATTGGTTTTGGTAATATAGTTTCTGCAAACAGATTAATTGCAATAGTTAGTCCAGAGTCTGCACCAATAAAAAGAATAATTCAAGAGGCTAGGGATAGAGGTATGCTTATTGATGCAACTTATGGAAGAAGAACTAGGGCTGTTATTATAACTGACTCAGATCATGTTATACTATCAGCAGTTCAGCCTGAAACAGTTGCACATAGACTTTCAACAAAGGATGAAGTTATAGAAGAGGATGATGAATAATGAGGCACTGTAATAAGGGTTTATTAATAGTTATATCAGGGCCATCTGGTGCAGGAAAAGGAACTATATGTAAAGCACTATTAGAAAAAAGAAAAGATATAGAAGTTTCAGTATCAGCAACTACAAGAAATCCAAGAGATGGTGAAGTAGATGGTATAAACTATCACTTCTTAAAAAGAGAAGAATTTTTACAAAAGCTAGACCAAGGTGATTTTTTAGAGTATGCTGAGGTTTATGGAAACTTTTATGGTACTCCTAAATCGAATGTAGAAGAGGTTTTAGAATCAGGAAAAAATGTGATTTTAGAAATAGATATACAAGGTGCATTAAAAGTTAAAGAAAAAGCTACAGAAGGAGTATTTATATTTATATTACCGCCTTCTATGGAAGAGCTTAAGCAAAGAATAATAAAAAGGGGAAGTGAAACTCCAGAGAGCTTAATGACAAGATTTAAGTCAGCTTATCAAGAAATAAATTACGTATCAAAATATAATTATGCTGTAGTAAATGATAATGTAGAAGATGCAGTTTATAAAATCGAAAGCATACTAACAGCAGAAATGTGTAGAGTAGATAGATTAAAAGAGACTGTAATAGAGTCAAAGGAGGATATTATTCATGAACAACTCTATGATTAATCCATCAATAGTGGATTTATTAGAAAAAGTAGATAACAGATATTCATTAGTTATAATAACATCAAAGAGAGCAAGACAAATAATAGATGGAGCTGAAGCTTTTGTAACAGTACCATCAAACAAACCGCTTACAGTTGCAATAAATGAAGTAAATGACGATTTTGTTAAATATGAAAACATCCAAGATGATGAAGAATAGTAAAAGAGTATTAATTGGAGTAAGTGGGGGAATTGCTGTCTATAAAGCTTTAGATGTTATAAGCAAGCTAAGAAAAAATGATATAGAAGTTAAAGTTATAATGACTAAATCTTCTACTGAATTTGTAACTCCACTATCTTTCCAATCACTAAGTCAAAATCCTGTTGTAACTGACATGTTTGATGAACCAAAAGCTTGGGAGATACAACATATATCCTTAGCTAAATGGGCAGATTTAGTTGTAATAGTACCAGCTACTGCAAATATAATAGGAAAAGTTGCAAATGGCATAGCAGATGATATGCTATCTACGACTATTATGGCAACAAAAGCAGAAGTTGTTTTTTGTCCTGCTATGAATACTAATATGTATGAAAATAAAGTAGTTCAAAAAAATATAGCAACTTTAAAAGATTTAGGATATGGTTTTATAAATCCTGCAAGTGGAAGACTAGCTTGTGGTGATACAGGGCGTGGAAAACTTGAGGATACTCAAATAATTGTAGAAAAAATCATAGAAAAATTAAGTTTAGAAAATAAGGACCTTGAAGGAAAAAATATTTTAGTAACAGCAGGACCTACTATAGTTCCAATTGATCCTGTAAGATATTTAACTAATAGATCAACAGGAAAAATGGGTTATGAAATAGCAAAAGAAGCTAGAGATAGAGGGGCTAATGTTACTTTAATATCAGGACCTACTGCTTTAGAGGTTCCAAAAGGAATAAATTTTATTAGGGTCAATACAAATGAAGAAATGTTTAATGTTGTACTTGATAACTTTAAAAATAGTGATATAGTAATAAAATCTGCAGCAGTTGCTGATTTTAAAGTTAAAGAGTACAGTAAAGAAAAGATAAAAAAGACAAATTCTAATCTTAATATAGAATTTAAAAGAGATAAAGATATTCTAGAAACTTTAGGAAAAGAAAAAACTAATCAAATAATAGTTGGTTTTGCAGCAGAAAGCAATAATATTATAGAAAATGCTAAGAGTAAGCTAAAGAGAAAGAATATAGATTATATAGTAGCTAATGATATAACTTCAAGTGATACAGGTTTTGCATCAAATGATAATAAGGTTACTATAATAAGTAGTTTAGGAGAAGTTACTTATTTAGAAAAAATGTCTAAAAGAGAAGTAGCAAAAAACATATTTAATATGATAAAAGGGCGCTAAGAGCGCCTTTTTATTCTATATACATATAAAGGATGAGTTTTATGTATAATTTTGCACAAGTTATAATAAATAGTGATGCCTTACAAATAGATAAACCTTTTACCTACAAAATAAAAAAAGAAATGAAAGAAAAGATAAGCATTGGCCATAGAGTTTTAGTGTCATTTGGAGTAGGTCATAAAAAGGTAGAGGGGTTTGTTATAGAGCTCCTAGGTGAAGTTTCTAAGGAAGAATCTAATATAAGGTATAAATATATAGCAGAGCTTTGTGATAATGAAGCTCTTTTAACAAAAGAAGATTTTGAAATTGTAAAATTTTTAAGAAGAAAATACATGTGTAAGTATATAGATGCTATAAGAATACTTATTCCTTATAGAATAATGGGAGGGAATACTAAAAAAACAAAATCTGTAGTATCTTTTAATAAAGATATTGAAAAAATAACTATTCAGCAGCAAAATTCTTTAGATATAATAAAAACACTTAGTGGTAAATTTTCTAAAATGGAGTTAGCAACTAAAACAAATATATCCATATATATGATAAATAAGCTTTTAAAACTTGGGGCTTTAAAAATAGATGAGGTGGATATTAGTAGGATAATAAACAAAGAATTTCCTATTTATCCTCCTAAAAAGTTAAATGAGGAACAGCTAAATGCTTATAATAAAATATTAGATAGTAATCAATCTATGTTTCTATTAAAAGGGATAACCGGAAGTGGAAAGACAGAAGTTTATATGAATCTTGTAACTTATATGTTATTGCTTGAAAAAACTTGTTTGATACTAGTTCCTGAAATATCTTTAACCCCTCAAATGATAGAAAGGTTTAAAGGGAGATTTGGAAGTGATGTTGCTGTTTTTCATAGTAAACTCTCTATGGGAGAAAGATATGATCAGTGGTATAGAGTGAAAAATAAAGAAGTAAATCTTGTAGTAGGAACAAGATCAGCTCTCTTTTTACCTTTCAAGGATTTAGGGCTTATTATTGTAGATGAGGAACATGATGGAAGTTATAAATCAGATATGAATCCCAAATATAATACGATAGAAGTGTGTAAGTTTTTTACAAAACTAAAGGGATGTAAAGTTGTTTTAGGTTCAGCAACACCTAGCACAGAAAGCTTTTATAAAGCTTTAATAAAAGAATATGAACTTATAGAAATTAATAATAGGGTAAATAATAAAGAATTACCTAAAGTATCATTAGTTGATATGAGAGAAGAACTTAAAAATAATAATAAATCTATGTTTAGTAGAGAATTGTTTAGTAAAATAAATGATAGATTGAAAAAGAAAGAACAGATAATCCTTTTTCTAAATAGAAGAGGTTTTTCCACCTTTGTTTCTTGTAGAAGTTGTGGATATGTATTTAAATGCGATAATTGTGATATATCTATGACATATCACAGTAATGGATATTTAGTTTGTCATTATTGCGGTAAAAGAGAAAAGATAAAGACTACGTGTCCTAAGTGTGGAAGTACTTATGTTAAATATTTTGGTACTGGAACAGAAAAGGTGGAGGAGGCTGTTAAAAGGTATTTCCCTAAAGCTAAGGTTCTAAGAATGGATGTAGATACAACTAGAAAAAAAGGATCCTATGAATATATATATAATACTTTTAAAAATAAAGAAGCTGATATATTAATAGGAACTCAAATGGTAACAAAGGGATTTGATTTTGAAAATGTTACTTTAGTTGGAGTAATGGCTGCAGATATTACATTAAATCTTCCAGATTATAGATCAAGTGAAAAGACTTTTCAAATATTAACTCAAGTAAGTGGAAGGGCTGGAAGAGGAGAAAAGCCAGGAGAAGTTATAATACAAACATACTCTCCTAATAATTATGCTATTTCTCTGGCAAAAGAGAATAATTATAATGATTTTTTTAAAAAAGAAATAGTTATAAGGAAGGCTTTAGATTATCCACCCTTTAGCAAAATTCTTTTAATAAATATAGCTGGGGAGAATGAAAGGAACATTGATAAATTTAGTAAAAAATTAAGGAAATGTTTACAAATTGCTTTAGAAGGGCATCCTGAGGCTAATATATATAATCCAGGTCCCAGTCCTATAAATAAAATAAATAATGTTTATAGATGGCAAATGATGATAAAAGGTAATTTTAATGATATAATAACTGATAAAATAAAGAAAACTGTTTATGAAAACACAAAAAATATTTATAATGAAATAAGGGTTTCATTAGATATAAATCCAAATAGCTTTATGTAAGGAGGAATATTTTTGGCTATTAGAATTATTAGAACAAATGATGATGAAGTACTTAGAAAAAAATGTAGAGATGTAGATGGTATAACAGATAGAATAAAAGTAACCATAAAAGATATGATAGAAACTATGTATGATAAAAATGGTGTAGGTCTTGCAGCACCACAAGTTGGTATATTAAGACGAATATTTGTTGTAGATGCTCAAGATGGAGAAGGAATACGAGTATTTATAAACCCAGAAATATTAGAGACTAAAGGAGTACAAAAAGATATAGAAGGATGCTTAAGTCTTCCGGGAAGAGAAAATGAAGTTGAAAGAGCTAAATATGTAAAAGTAAAAGCATTAAATGAACATGGAGAAGAGTTTGTTTTAGAAGGAGAAGGTCTTTTAGCTAGGGCTATTCAACACGAGAATGACCATTTAAATGGAATATTATTTATAGACCGTTAAAGTTAAGGAGGAGTTTTATGAATATAGCATTTATGGGTACACCTGATTTTGCTGTGCCCTCTTTAGAAATTTTAATAAAAGAGTTTGGAGTTAAAGCTGTTTTTACTCAACCTGATAGACCAAAGGGAAGAGGTAAAAAATTAGCTATGTCACCTGTAAAAGAAGTTGCAGTAGAAAATAATATACCTGTCTATCAACCTATTAAGATAAGAAATGATGAAGAGTCCATAAAGGTGTTAAAAAGTCTAGATTTAGATTTTATAATAGTAGTAGCCTTTGGTCAAATATTACCTAAAGAGATTTTAGATATTCCAAAATACGGTTGTATAAATCTTCATGGATCCCTTCTTCCTAAATATAGAGGAGCAGCACCTATTCAGTGGAGTGTAATAAATGGAGAAAGGATAGCTGGAAATACGACAATGCTTATGGATATAGGGTTAGATACTGGAGATATGCTTCTTAAAGATGAAGTAGAAGTAACAGAAGATATGACATCCGGAGAACTTTATGAAATATTAAAAACTACAGGAGGACAGCTTTTAGTGGATACAATAAAAGGTCTTATAGAAGGGAAAATAGACCCTATAAAACAAGATGATAGCAAAAGTTCTTATGCTTCTATGCTAAACAAAGATATTGCTAAAATAGATTGGAATTTAAGTGCAAAGGAAATTCATAATTTAATAAGAGGATTAAATCCTTGGCCAATAGCTACAACACTTTATAATGATTTAACTATGAAAATATATAAATCTCATGTGGAAAATACAGAATCTCAAAAAGAACCAGGAACTATATTGTCAGTGGACAAAAAAGGGATAAAGGTTTCAACTAAAGAAGGAGTTTTAGTTATAGAAAAGCTACAATTTCCAAATGGAAAACCTCTTTTTGTTGAACAATTTATAAATGGTAATAAAGTAGATATAGGAACAATATTAAAATAAAATAATAAAGATTTAGGGAGTGAGGAATTATGTTTGGCTATTATGGATATGGAATGTTTTTTGATCCAACAATGATTATTTTAGTGCCAGCTTTAATAATATCAGCATGGGCACAATTTAAAGTCTCTAACACCTTTAATCAATATGAAAAGATACAAAGTTTTAATAGATATAGTGGTTATAATGTAGCTAGAATGCTTTTAGATGATGCAGGTCTTTACGATGTTAGTATAGAAACAGTTAGAGGAAAATTAAGTGACCATTATGATCCTATTAAGAGAGTATTAAGGTTATCATCTGATATATATAATGGAACATCTGTTGCAGCTCTTGGAGTTGCAGCACACGAGGTTGGCCATGCTATACAGCATAAAGAAAAGTATAGTGCTCTTATGTTTAGAAATTCTATAGCACCAGCTGTAAATTTTGCATCTAGCATGTCATGGCTTTTATTTATAGCAGGAATATTTTTAGGTTTTAGTGGACTAACTACAGCTGGGATTTTACTTTTTTCAGCAGTTGTAGTATTTCAACTTATAACACTTCCAGTAGAGTTTAATGCATCATCTAGAGCATTAAAGCTTTTAGAACAAAGAGGTATTTTATATGGAAATGAAGTAGAAGGTGCTAAAAAGGTTTTAGGTGCAGCAGCTTTAACTTATGTGGCAGCTACACTTATGGCAGTATCTCAACTTTTAAGATTAATAGTTTTAAGTGATAGGGATTCAAGAAGGTAGAAATTCAAACAATTAGGAGTTAAATAATGAATTCTAGAAAAATAATAGTAGAAATATTAGATAATGTGATAAAAAAAGGTGCATATTCTAATATTGAAATAAACAAAAGATTTAAGAACAGTAATATTGATGATAAAGATAGAGGCCTTATAACAGAGGTGGTCTATGGAACCTTAAAAAATAAAAAAACTATAGATATAATTTTAGGAAGCTTTGTATCTAATATTAAAGATATAGATGATAGAGTTATTAATATATTAAGAAGTGCAATTTATCAAATAAAATATTTAGATAGAGTGCCTTCTTATGCAATAGTAAATGAATCAGTAAACTTAGCTAAGATAAGAGCAAAAAGTTTATCAAGTTTTGTAAATGGTATTCTTAGAAATTATTTAAGAAATCTAGATAAGGATTATAAAAAGGGACTATCTGACATGGAAGTTTTAGAATACTATTTTTCCTTTGATTCTTGGATGATAAAGTTATTTCTTAAGCAATATGGAAAAGAAAATGGTATAAAGATATTAAAAGGATTAAATGAAACGCCATATATAACGGTAAGAACAAATACTTTAAAAACAAATAAAGATGAACTTTTAAAGAAATTAATAGAAGAAGGTTATGAAGCTACAAATGCTTATCTTTTAAAGAATGCAATAATAATTAAAAAGGGAAGTTCTATTGAAAGGAATTTTCTTTATAAGAAAGGATTGTTTACAGTTCAAGATGAAAGTGCCATGTTAGTTTCAGAATGTTTAGATTTAAATGAAGGAGAAATTGTTTTAGATCTTTGTAGTGCACCAGGGACTAAAGGAACTCATGTAAGTGAGATTTTAAATAATACAGGTAAAGTTATAACCTTTGATATTCATGAGCATAAGTTAAATCTTATAAAAGATAATGCTAAGAGGCTTGGTATTTCTAATATAGAAGTAAACTTAGGTGATGCATCTAAATTTAATAGAGAATATGTAAACTTAGCAGATAGAATTCTTCTAGATGTTCCCTGTTCTGGACTTGGGATAATAAGAAAAAAACCAGAAATAAAATGGACTAAAACTTTAAAAGACTTAAAGGATATAGAAAAAACTCAAAGAGTTATTTTGGAAAATTCATGGAAGTATCTTAAAAAGGGAGGAAAACTTATTTATTCCACATGTACTTTAAATAAAGATGAAAATGAAGAGATTATAAATTGGTTTTCTAGAAAACATGAAGATTGTGAAGTTGAACAAATAGAATTAGGCAAAAGAGATAACATAATATATAATGAAAATGGAACAGTGACTATATTGCCTAATAAATATATGGATGGATTCTTTATTGCAAGGCTTAGAAAAAAATAGTAGGTGAAAAAATGATAAATATATTAGACTATACTTTAGAGGAACTTAAGCATTGGATGAAAGATAATGGAGAAAGTGCCTTTAGAGCAAAACAAATCTTTGGGTGGATATATAAAGGTAAATATGACTTTGATCTTATGAACAATATTCCAAACTCTACAAAGATTAAGCTTAAGGAAAGCTTTTTTATAGGCTTTCCAAAAGTAATAGAATCTTTAGATTCTAAAGAAGATAAAACAAGAAAGTTGTTATTATGTCTTAATGATGATAATATAGTAGAGTGTGTAATTATGTCATATAAACACGGAAATTCTGTATGTGTATCAACTCAGGTAGGATGCAGAATGGGTTGTAAATTTTGTGCATCAACAATAGATGGCATGATTAGAAATTTAACTCCAGGGGAGATATTATCTCAAATTATACTATGTCAAAATGTCTTAGGAGATAGAATATCAAATATAGTTTTAATGGGAAGTGGAGAGCCATTAGATAATTTTGATAATGTTATGAAGTTTTTAGAACTTATTAATGCAGATTATGGACTTAATATAGGACAAAGACATATAACACTATCAACTTGTGGAATAGTTCCAAAAATGTATGAGATAGCAGATAAAGAAATGCAAATAACTTTAGCTATATCTCTTCATGCAACTTCAGATGAGAAAAGAAAGCAAATAATGCCTATAGCAAATAAATATACAATAAATGAATTGTTAGAGGCTTGTAGGTATTATATAGAAAAAACAAACAGAAGAATTACTTTTGAGTACTCATTAGTAAAGGGAGTAAATGACAGCAAGGAAGATGCTAAAAGTTTAGGCATTTTATTAAAAGGTATGTTGTGCCATGTTAATTTGATACCTGTTAATGAAATAAAGGAAAATTCATTTAAAAAGTCTTCTAAAAAAGATATAGAGTCATTTATATCTATATTAAAGTCGTATGGTATAGAAGCTACTGTAAGACGAGAAATGGGAGCAGATATTAATGCAGCATGTGGGCAACTAAGGAGAAGCTATATTCAGTCTAAGAAGCAGAACTAGGGGGGACTAAAATGATTGGTTTTTTTACCGATAATGGTAATGTAAGAGAATTAAATGAGGACTATCTTGCATATTGTATTGAGAATGACTTTTCTCTTTATATAGTTGCAGATGGTATGGGAGGACATAATGCAGGAGAGGTTGCAAGTAAAATGGCAGCAGAAGGCATAATGGAATATGTAAAAGAAAAAATTGGTAAAATTTCTATAGAAAATATTTTAGAGGAAGCTGTGTATAGTGTTAATTCTGATATATATGAGTTAGCTACATCTAAAAAAGGATATGGTGGGATGGGAACAACATTAACTACAGCTTTTATTTATAATGATAAAATTCAAATAGCAAATGTTGGAGATAGTTGTTGTTTTGGATTAAATAGTAAAGGCATAGATAAATTAACTAGAGATCATTCTTTAGTTCAAGAGCTATTAGATAGTGGATGTATAACGGAAGAAGAAGCTAAGAATCATCCAAGAAAAAACATAATAACAAGAGCTTTAGGAACTAATAGTAGGGTAAACGTAGATATTATAAGAATGGATAAAAAAGAGTATGATTTATTCTTATTATGTACTGATGGATTTGCTAATGATTTAGAAAAAGATGAGATGTGGACAGAAATAATTAATTCTAATGATTTAAATAAATCATGTGAAAGGCTTGTTGAAGTGGTTAAACAAAGAGGGGGACGAGACAATATAACAGTTCTGGTTTTTGGAGGAGAGAGTCAAAATGATAGGTAGTATTTTAGGCGGCAGATATGAAATCTTAGAACAGATAGGCGAAGGTGGAATGTCTTATGTATACAAAGCTAGGTGTAGAAAGTTAAATAGGTTTGTTGCAGTAAAAGTTTTAAAAGATTCATTTAAAAATAATGAAAATATAGTAAGTAAATTTAAAAAAGAAGCCACATCAATAGCTAATCTTTCAAATCCTAATATAGTTAATGTATTAGATGTTGGAAGTACAGATGATGTAAATTATATAGTTATGGAGTATGTAGAGGGAAAAACTCTTAAGGATATAATAAAAGAAAAGAAAAAAATACCGTATGATATTGCTATAACATTTGCCATAAAAATAGCGAGAGCTTTGGATTGCGCACATAAGAATAATATAATCCATAGAGACATAAAACCACAAAACATATTAGTAACAAGAGATGGTATAGTTAAAGTTACTGATTTTGGAATAGCAAAATCTATGACAGAATCTACAATATCTCATACTAATAGTGTTTTAGGTTCAGCACATTATTTTTCACCAGAACAGGCTAAAGGAAGTTATGTAGATTATAGAACTGATCTTTATTCATTAGGAATAGTTTTATATGAAATGGTAACAGGAGAAGTTCCTTTTGATGGAGATTCACCGGTAACTGTTGCAGTTAAGCATATTCAGGAAAATGCAGTAGAACCAAAGGTTTTAACACCAGAAATTCCAGATGCTCTTAATTATCTAATAATGAAGGCTATTAGTAAAGAACCTTCGAATAGATATCAAACTGCTATTGAATTTATTGAGGATTTAGAAAAAATTAAAAATAATGAAGATTTTACTGTAATGATGGATAAAGTAGATGTTGACGATTCAGGATTTACAAGAGTTATGACTCCAATTACAGATGAAGATTTAGCTAAAGATAAAATAAATAAAAATAATATTAAAGATGATAACGAAGAGTACGAAGAACAGCAAGATGATGATAGTGAAGAAGAAATTGAAGAGGAAACTCCTAAGAAAGAAGTTAAACAAGTAACAAATTCTAAGCCCATAAAAGAACCTAAAAATAAAAAGAACAGTGGGCCTATGATAATAGGAATAATAGTAATAGTTATAGCTATAATTGGAGTTGGTGCTTTTGTAGGAATAAGTATGGCTAAAGGCTCTTCAAGTAGTAGTTTAACAGCTACTACAACTCAGGTTACTGTACCAAATGTTATAAATGATACAAAATCACAAGCAAAATCTGCAATTGAAGAGCTTGGGTTAGTTTATAAGGAACAAGAAGTTGAAAATTCACAAACAGCAGGTACTGTTATAAGTACAAATCCAGCAGCTGGAACAAAGGTTGATAAGGGAAGTACAGTGGTAGTAACTGTAAGTGCAGGAGAATCGACAACTGTTACAGTTCCAGATTTAAATGGTAAAACAGTAGCAGAAGCTACAGCTACATTAAATAATTTAGGTCTTAATATAAATGCTGTTAAAGGAAATAATGCTTCATCATCATCACAAAATGGATTAATTTACAGTCAAGATCCAGGTTCAAGTTATCAAGTAAAATCAGGGTCAACTGTAACAGTTACTTATTATGGTGATTATGTAAATAATACTGCTCAAGATAATAGCACTTCAAATAGTAATACAAATGCTGGTACAAATAGTGGTGCAAATAATAATGAAATATCTACTGCACCACTTATGGGAAAAACCATGGATGAGGCACTTCAATGGGCTGTGGATAATGGATTAAAGATAAGATTTGTACAACAAGGAGCAGGTCAAGGTAATTGGAAAGTTTATAAAATAGTTAGTGGTTCAACTGTATCTAAGGGAGGTACTGTAAGTGTTGAATTAGAAAATCCAAATAGCACTACAGGAACAACAACAAATAATAATGCAAATAGTAATGCAAATAGTGGTAATAGCTCATCAACAGGCACTACTGAGAATGCAGGTAATGGTGCAGCAAATAGTAATAACAATTCATCAAACAGTGGAAATAGTAATAGTGGAACAAATGAAAGTAACACTGAAAATCAAAGTAATGATAATAATAGTGGTAATGAACAAACTAGCAGTACAACACCAACAAGCAACACAAATGTTAAAACATCTACTATTAAAACAATGTCAACTAGTACAATATCATCTTAATAGGTAAGCAAGTTAAATAAGGTACTGAAGGAATTTCCCTTTAGTACCTTATTTGTATAGTATAATAATTTACGAAACGGAGTAATTATTGTCTTAATACCTTAAATTTTGTTTTGCATTATATTTTTTTAGTATATAATTAAAATAAAATTTAAATAAAAAATTGGAGGTAAGATGGAAGGTATTATTGTAAAAGGAATTGGAGGATTCTATTACATAAAAACTTCTAGTGGTATAGTAGAATGCAAAGCTAGAGGTAAGTTTAGATATGAATCACTAAAACCAATGGTTGGAGACAAAGTAAATATTAATATTATTAATGGAAAAGGGACTATAGAAGAAATTCTGCCAAGAGCATCAACGCTTATAAGACCTACAGTTTCTAACGTAACACAGGCTTTTGTTGTTTTTGCTATAAAAAAACCGGATATAAACTATGATCTTTTAAATAGGTTCTTGGTTCTTTGTGAATATAACGATATAGAAGTTATTGTATGTCTAAATAAGAAAGATTTATGTACAGAAAAAGAAAAAAAGGAAGTTAAAGAAATAATAAATAATATAGGTTATGAAGTTTTGTTTATAAATGCCAAAAAAAAGCAAGGAATAGATGAATTAAAGGTAAGATTGAAAAATAATATAACAGTACTTTGTGGACCTTCTGGTGCTGGAAAATCTACTCTTTTAAATGGTTTGATTGATAAGAAACATATGGAAACAGGGGAAATAAGCCGAAAATTAGGTAGAGGAAAACATACTACAAGACATAGTGAACTTATAGAAATAGAAAATGGATTTTTAGTTGATACACCTGGATTTTCAACATTAGGATTAGACTTTATAGATAAAGATGATTTAAAATATTGTTTCCCAGAGTTTAAAGAGTATAATAATCTTTGTAAGTTTAATGGGTGTAATCACTATAAAGAACCAAGTTGTGCGGTAAAAGAAAATGTAGAAAAAAATAATATAAACCCGTTAAGATATGAATTTTATATAAAA
The DNA here is from genome assembly GCA_963559995.1 of uncultured Sarcina sp. GTDB lineage: Bacteria > Bacillota > Clostridia > Clostridiales > Clostridiaceae > Sarcina. Next base: position 1,690 of record CAUWNL010000038.1, on the reverse strand, counting down.
TCATTAGAAGAAATAATAAATAGGAGAGTGACAAAATGGTAAATTTATCACCATCAATATTATCAGCAGATTTTTGTAATTTAGGAGAACAAGTAAAAATAGTGGAGGAAACTAATACGAAGTTTCTTCATATAGATGTTATGGATGGAAGTTTTGTTCCGAATATAAGTTTTGGTTTTCCAGTAATAAAAGCTTTAAGAAAGAATAGCAAAATGGTATTTGATGTTCATTTAATGATAGAAAATCCATCAAAATATATAGATGAATTTATAGAGTGTGGGGCAAATATTATAACATTTCACTACGAAGCTGAAAGGCATATAGATAGAACTATAAATTATATAAAAAGTAAAGGATGTAAGGCTGGAATAGCATTAAACCCTGGAACACCTGTAAGCGTCTTAAAGAATATATTACCAAGTTTGGATATGATATTAATAATGTCTGTAAATCCAGGATTTGGAGGGCAGAGCTTTATTTCCTATTCTATGGATAAGATAAAGGAGATTAAAAAATTAGCTATGGAACTAGGGAAAGAAGAGCTTTTAATAGAAGTAGATGGTGGAGTAGATAAAAACAATATAAAATCTATAGTAGAAGCTGGTGCAAATGTAATAGTTGCAGGTTCTGCTGTTTTTAAAGGAAATAAAATAAAAGAAAATATAGAAGTTCTAAACGAGGCATTAAGATAAATGAAAGCTTTAATAGTATCAGGAGGTACACCTCCTACAGAAGAGATATTTTTAGAAGAAGTGAAAACATCAGATATATTAATTGGAGCTGATAAGGGCTGTGAAACATATTTTAAATATGGCTTTACTCTAGATTACGCTTTAGGTGATTTTGATTCTATAAGTGATTCTTATAAAGAAAAATTAAAGATAAGTAATGTAATAAAATATAAAAGTGAAAAAGATAATACAGATTCAGAGATTGCTATTTTAAAGGCAATTGAACTTAATGTAGATGAAATATGCATACTTGGAGTTACAGGAAGTAGAATAGATCATGTTTTAGGAAGTTTAGGTTTATTAAATATTGCTTTAGAAAATAAAACTAAATGCTATATAAAAGATAGTAACAATCTTATAATGCTAGTAGATAAAAAGACATTATTAAAAAATAGGGGATACAAATATATATCATTTCAAGCCTTTGGAGACAGTATAAAAAACTTCTCTATAAGGGGTGCTAAATATGAAGTTAATAATTGTACTTTAGGTTTTGGAGATGGTAGATTTATATCTAATGAATTTTTAAATGATAAAGATATAGACATAAGTTTTAAAAGTGGAAAAATTTTAATTATATATTCAAAAGATTAGCAACAAATTTAAGATTTATGAATATAGTAAAATAAGATTAATTTTATTTTAGGGGGATAATATGAAAATAGTGGCAGTGAAATTACCGAAATGTTTATGTAGAATACTAAGAGTATTTAAAGGAAAGAAAAAAACTACATAAAATAAAGACGCAGTATCATTTTGACACTGCGTTTTAAATATATTTTAAAATACATTTATTTTAAGCAAAAGAAAAATGCAATTGTTTATCAATTGCATTTTCTACAAAGAACAATTAAAGAGCTCTTTGTACTTTGCCAGATCTTAAACATCTAGTACAAACTGATACAGTTTTTGGAGTTCCATTAACGATAGCTTTAACTTTTTGTACGTTTGGAGCCCAA
>CAUWNL010000037.1:0-27290 GCA_963559995.1 uncultured Sarcina sp. | reverse complement strand
AGCACTCGGCTGTTAACCGATAGGTTGGAGGTTCGAGCCCTCTCGGAGGAGCCATCTGGTAATAATACGTTTAAGGGTAACACCCGTTTCCATTCCGAACACGAAGGTTAAGCCTTTTACGGTCGATGGTACTGCATGGGAGACTGTGTGGGAGAGTAGATGGTTGCCAGGTTGATAAAGCTTAAAAAATTCTTTAAGCTTTTATATTAAAATATCTTGACAAATAACATATAAAATTATATAATGAAAATATATAATATAAATGTTATATTAGGCTCGATAGCTCAGTCGGTAGAGCAGAGGACTGAAAATCCTCGTGTCACTGGTTCGATTCCAGTTCGAGCCACCATGGCGCTATAGCCAAGTGGTAAGGCAGAGGTCTGCAAAACCTTTATCCCCAGTTCAAATCTGGGTGGCGCCTCCAAAGTAAAAAACTCAGCTTTTGCTGAGTTTTTTGTTTTATATAATAATTTTTAGATTCAATTTTTAAAAATATTGGATATATATATAGCATTTGTAGTGAAGTCTAAATTAATATTAGAGCCTATAGGTAGTGAAATATTAGGATAATCATGGCCAGTTGGAAAACCTGCTATAATAGGCTTGTTTAAAGGAATAAGTATATCCCTTATTAGTGTATATACATCTTCATTATAAGGTGTAAAATGGCCTAAAATAAAGCCACTACATTTATGTAGCTTTTTTGAAAGAAGTAGCTGTGTAAGCATTCTATCTATTTTATATATTGGCTCATTTACATCTTCTAAAAGAAGAATTTTATTAGTTGTATCTATATCATAAGGGGTACTTAAGGCACTACAAATCATTGAAAGATTTCCTCCACAAAGAGAGGCACTAATATTTTTTTTATTAAAGACTTTTATACTACTAAATTGATTTAGATATATTTTATCGCTGTTATTGGTTAATAGATTTAAAAAGTATTCTTTGGTTAGCTTATCTTTAAAATTAGAGTTTACCATTGGAGTATGAAATGTGGGAATATTTAAAATTTTATTTATATAATTTAGAAGTAGTGTTATATCACTAAAACCACAAAATATTTTAGGATTATTTTTAATTACATTCCAATTAATATATGGCATCATTCTTATGGATCCATAGCCTCCCCTATAGCAAAAAATAGCTTTTACTAAAGGATCATTAAACATTTCCATAAAATCATTAGCCCTTTCTTTATCAGTTCCAGCTAAATAATTATTTACTTTCCTCAAATTAGTGCTCTCTTTAATCTTAAAACCTAAGTCTTTTATTTGCTTTAAATTATAATCTGTGAGATTATTTTTTTCACATCCAGCGGGGGCAATGATTCCAATAGTATCTCCAATACATAACTTCTTTAATATAAAAAACACTCCTTTAACTAATTATTTTTAATATATTAGCTGTTGATTTTAAACTTAAACTATAGTTAGATTTTTTTTGTGTATTTTTAAATAGATACATCTTATAAATAAAATTAATTTCAATAAAATTTTTAAAACTTTATTGAAATATATATTATTTTATATTTAATTTAACATTTTTATTACTAAAATTAAAGCATATCTTTTTTATATAGAAGTAGTGCTACTAAGAAACATAAAGCAAAGGATATACCCATTACTATAATAAATGCATTAGGACTATCTGCAAATGGAAGTTTAGATATGTTCATACCATATATTCCGGAAATTACTGTAAATATGGACATTAAGATTGTTACGGATGCCATTACTTTCATAACTATATTTAAATTATTAGATATTACTGATGCAAAAAAATCCATTGTACTTGCAAGAATATTTCCATAAATTTCAGTCATCTCTATAGCTTGTTTATTTTCAATTATTACATCTTCTAAAATATCCTTATCATCTTCATATTTTTGAATTAATTCTAGTTTAAGCATCTTTTCCAGAGTTATTTCATTAGACTTTAAAGAAGTAGAAAAGTATACTAAAGATTTTTCTAAGGAGTGAAGTTGAATAAGTTCTCTGTTTTTCATAGATTTATGAAGCCTTTTTTCAATCATTAAACTTTTTTTATCTATTTGTCTTAAATAAAGAAGATAATAAGTAGATATCCTGTTTAGTATCTGTAATGTAAATCTAGATTTCTTAAATGTATAAAAAGATTTAACTTTATTTGTTGTAAAATCAGTTAGTATTTTGCTATTTTTTAAACAGACAGTAACTAGCACATTATTAGTATGAATTATGGATAATGGATAAGTATCATAAGTTAATGAATTATCCTCCATCTCAGTAAATGGTATATCTACAATAATTAATAGATTATCCTCTTCAATATCTATACGAGATGTTTCTTCATCATCTAATGATGCACGTAAAAATTGTACTGGTATAGATGTTTTCTTAGATATTAAAATTAACTCTTCTTGAGAAGGTGCAACTATATTAATCCAACAGCCATTCTCTATAGTGTCAATACTTTTCAGTTCTTTATCGTTATAGGATTTATATATTTGAATCAAAATTTCACCTCCAACGTAATTATTATACTATTTAAATATTTATAGGTAAACATACTATATAGAGTAAAAGGGTAAAATTAAAAATCAGAATTGAAATTAAGTTAATTAAATCAATTCTGATTAGTGTATACACCTTAAATATTTTTTGTAGATTCATAAAGATTACATTTTGCTTCATTTAATAGTGAATCGCTTTCTATTAAATCTATAGCTGTTGATATTAGTGCATAAGAAGCTTTAAAACTCTGTTCAAAGGCAAAATCAGATAATGTCTGAGAAGCAAATTCTTTGGTTCCATAATATATTAAACCACTTTCAACTATATTTATATATGAGTGTATACAAGGAACTTTATGACTTATATCACCAATACTTAACCCACAGTCCACATCTAAAGGAGGACAAATATCGATTATACCATTTTCCTTTAAATTATTTACAAATAGTCTATTTAATGTTTCATTTGATATTAATTCTTTGTTTGGAGGTTCATAAAGAGAACAGCTATTTTGAAGACCCATAAGTTTACTAACATAGTGTATTAATTCTCTTAGGCGTTCTTCAGCAAATCTAGCCATATCCATATCTTTAGCCCGTATATAAAATTTAGCTTCAGCCTCTTCAGGAACTAGCAAAGGATTTTTCCCTCCCTCTGATAATATAAAGTTTATTGATATATCTGGATTTAATGCTTTAAGCAGGGCATTTAATATATTAAAAGTTAATATTATTCCATCTAGTGATGTGTAGGTTTTTGAATTTAAAAAGCTTAGCCCATCACTACCTCTAAATTTAACTCTTAAAGGAATTGTCGCTTTAGAAAGCCCACTTTCAGCAGTAACTAAATCAGGTTGAACCATTAAAACAGCATCTATATTATCAAGAATACCGAGCTTAGCAAAAGTTGATTTACAGCCACCTAAAAGTTCTCCAGGACAACCGATAACAGTTATGGTTCCATCAATTTGTTCTATAATACTGCCAAGGCCTATAGCAGAGGCTATGCTTATAGTTGTTGAAAGGTTATTTCCTGTAACATGCCCCTGATCTTTTAGAGCATCATAATCACATAAGAAACATATGTTAGGATATCCTAATCCCTTAGTTGCTATGAAAGCAGTTTCAATATCACAAATATTTTTAGTAATATTAAATCCTCTATTATTTAAAAAATCACATATATATTTACAAGATTTAAATTCTTTATAACTTTCTTCAGGATTATCATATAAGAATTTACACATATTAAATAAATTTTCTTTTTCAGTAGACAAATATGATAAAATCTCCTGTTTCATGGGAATACCTCCTAAATTATTTTACAGTAATTAGTTTTAACAATAATAAAAAAAATATTTATTCTTTTGAATAAAATTTAGAGTAAAGGATAGAATTTTAGATAAAATAAAATTTTATTAATGTTTATTATTGAAATTTCATTTAATCATTTAAAATATTATAAAAATTAAAAGTAATAAATTTAGGAGTGATTATAAAATGAGTAATGAGATATGTATTATATGTGGAAAGCCGGGCTATGGTATAATGATAAGAGGCAAGCTTATTTGTAAAAATTGTGAAAATAAAGTAATAGAATGCGATTTAAACAGCGAGTTTTATGAATTCTATAAAAACAGATTAAAAGAAGAAGTATACAAGAAAAAGTCTGTTTAATTAAATAAATAAGGGGGAAGTTTATATGGATAATGTTCCATTAATAGATGGAGTGAAAGATTATTTAGAAAAAGAACTTGTCCCATTTTCTATGCCAGGACATAAAATGGGAAGAGCTTTTAATACAAAGTTAAAAAAAATGTTAATAGAAGGAGATTTAACTGAAGTTGAAGGGTTAGATAATCTTCATAATCCAGAGGGAATAATAAAAGAGGCTCAGGATAAATTATCTAAGTTGTATAATAGTAAAAAAAGTTATTTTTTAGTTAATGGAAGTACCTGTGGTAATTTAATAATGATATTTTCAACCCTTAATGAAGGGGATAAGGTTTTAGTGGAGAGAAATTGTCATAGAAGCATAATGAACGGTATTATTTTAAGAAAATTAAAACCAATATTTATAAAAAATAAATATAATAATAATGTAAAGGCACCTATAGGAATAGATTTAAATCATTTAGATAAAATTTTAAGTGAGGAAAAGGATATTAAAGCTATAGTACTGACTTACCCTAATTATTATGGGATAGGTCTTGGAATTAAAAATATAATAAAAGTTTGCAAAGATAAAGATATAACAGTATTGATAGATTCAGCCCATGGTGCACATTATGGTTTTCATAAAAAATTGCCTAAAAGTCCTCAAGAGTTAGGGGCTGATATAGTTGTTATGAGTGCACATAAAACATTGCCAAGCTTAACTCAAACATCCTATCTACATGTTAATAATTTAAAGTACCTATCAAAAATAGAATTTTATAAAGGGATATTTATGAGTACTAGTCCATCGTATATGATGATGATGAGTTTAGATTATGCTAGAAATTTCTTAGAACAACAAGGAGAAAGTGAGTATAATAGTTTAATAACTATTATAAATAGCTTTAATAAAAAGGCTAGAGATATAAATTATTTAAACATAGTAGATAAGGATTTTTTGTGTGATAACTGTGAAGAAAAAGAAAATATAATTTGTTCTAAATGTGATTTATCATATGATTGTAGCCGGATAATTTTAAATTTAAAAGAAGGATTTAGTGGAAATAAACTTTTAGATTATCTAATAAAGAATAAAGTTCAATGTGAAATGAGTGATAATAAAAACGTTGTTTTAATACCTTCCCCTTTTAACACAAAGGAAGATTTTGAAATCTTATATGAAGCTTTGCTTAAATGTAAAGAGGATGAATTAATATCTAAAGAAGAAGATTTTTATATTATGGATATCCCTAAACGTAAATTCAATCCATATGAAGTAATAGATAAGGATATAGAAGAATTAGATTTAGATAAATGTATTGGAAAGATAGTTGCTGAAAATATTATCCCTTATCCACCAGGAGTACCAATGTTAATTTCAGGTGAAGTAATAGAAAATATACATATAGAATATATAAAAAATTATATAAATGAAAAAATAACAGTTATAGGAGTTAACAATAATCATATAAAAGTGGTAAAATCAAATGACTAATGTTTAAGTGGAGTGATTACATGGGAAAGATTTTTTGTATAATGGGAAAAAGTAGTTCAGGAAAGGATACTGTTTTTAAAGAAATTACTAAAGATAATTATTTAAATCTAAAAAAAATAATAGGATATACAACTAGGCCTAAGAGAGTTGAAGAAAATAATGGAGTTGAATATAATTTTATAACTGAAGATAGACTAAAAGATTTTATAAATAACAATAAAGTTATTGAACTTAGAAAGTATGATACTATAAATGGAGTATGGTATTATGGAACAATGGATGATGGACAAATAGATCTAAAAAATAATAGTTATATTGTAATATCTACTTTAGAATCTTACAATAGTTTTAAAAATTATTTTGGAAAGGAAAAAGTAGTTCCTATATATATAGATGTTGATGATGGAGTAAGGCTTGAGAGAGCTCTTAAAAGAGAAAAGGCTGAAGAAAATCCAAATTATAAAGAGCTTTGTAGAAGGTTTATAGCAGATTCTGAAGATTTTAGCATGAAAAATTTGAAATTAAATGAGATAGAAAAATTTTATTTAAATAATGAACTTTTAATATGTATTAAAGAAGTTAAAGATGATATTGACAAATACATAAAAGAATAGTTTAGTAACTATAAAATATCAATGATAAATATTTATTGTTGATATTTTATTTTTTACCATAGTTAAGATTAAGTTATTAATGCTATAATGATTATTGTAAGCAACATTTAAAACGTTGAAGTAAGAGGATTTTTATATGAAAATTATAGGTCATAAAGAGATTATAAATAGCTTTAAGAATGCTTTGAAAAATAATAGTGTTTCTCATGCATATTTAATAATAGGCGAAGATGGAATAGGAAAAAGTTTAGTAGCTAAAGAGTTTGCTATGAATATATTAGGTGTAGAGAAAGACAAAGATTATATAGACATAATAGAATATAGGACTGATAAGGAGTCTTTTGGTATTGATTATGTAAGAAAAATAATAGATGAGGCTAATAAAAAGCCTTACGAGTTTAATAAGAAAGTGATAATAGTATATAGCGGAGAGAAGCTAACTATACAAGCACAAAATGCTTTCTTAAAAACAATAGAAGAGCCGCCTAAAGGTGTTTTTATAATAATTACATCAAGTAGTAGTGAAGGTATATTAGATACCATAAAATCTAGGTGCCAAGTTTATAAACTATGGCCATTAAACAAAGAAGAAATGTTTGAATTTTTAAAGAGTTATTATAAGGATATTTCAGAGGGAAAAATTAATTCTTTATTATCTTTTAGTGAGGGAATCCCAGGACGAATAGAAAAGTTACTAAAGGATGAGTCTTTTAATGCAATAAGGCAGATTATAATAGACTTATTAAAAGAGATATCCACCAATAGTTCAGAACTTATATTAAAATATTCAGATATTTTTTCTAAATTTAGAGGCAAAGAAGATGAAATTTTATCTATTCTTACCACATTTATAAGAGACATAATAATTTATAAGGAAATTAGCAATAATACGTTAATACTAAATTCAGATAAAATAAAGGATATTGAAGAAATAGCAAGTATTATTTCTTATAAAAGATTAGAAAAAATTATGAGAATTATAGATAAAACAAGAATAAGTTTAAAAAGCAATATAAATCTATGGGGTGCATTTAGTGCCATGTTAATTAACATATTGGAGGAATAAGTAATGGTAAAAGTAATAGGGGTAAGGTTTAAGAAAGCAGGAAAAATATATTATTTTGGCCCTGATGAATATAAAATAAAAAAAGGTGATTTTGTTATAGTAGAAACAGCAAGAGGAATAGAATTTGGTGAATGCGTTATAGGAATAAAGGAAATTCCAGAGGAGAGTATTGTATCACCATTAAAGTTAGTTCAAAGGATTGCAACAGAAGAGGATATAGCTAAACATAAAGAAAATAAGGATAAGGAAGAAACCGCATTTGAAATATGCTTAAAGAAAATTTCAGAACATCATCTTAATATGAAGCTTATAGACGTAGAATATACTTTTGATAATAATAAAGTAATATTTTATTTTACAGCAGAAGGAAGAGTAGATTTTAGAGATTTAGTAAAGGATTTAGCAACTATATTTAAGACAAGAATAGAGCTTAGACAAATAGGTGTAAGAGATGAGGCTAAAATGTTAGGTGGCTTAGGTCCATGTGGCAGACCACTTTGTTGCTCAACATTTTTAGGGGATTTTGCGTCAGTATCAATAAAAATGGCAAAAGAACAAAATTTATCGTTAAATCCAACAAAAATATCAGGAATATGTGGTAGACTTATGTGTTGTTTAAACTATGAGCAAAGTACTTATGAAGATATAAGAAAAAGACTTCCAAAGGTTGGGTCTATTGTGGAAACTAAAAGAGGTAAAGGTGAAGTTGTAGCTAATAATGTTTTAAAAGAAAAAGTATCAGTTAAGTTTAAAACTACCCAAAAGAATGAAGAAGCATTAGAGGAATTTAAAATAGATGATATAAAACTTATCTCAGGTGGATATGAAGATGATATTGAAGATAACGATATAAGATTAGAAATAGAGGATGAAGCAGATAAAAAATTAGTAAAAGACTTATTTAAAGGCAATTAAGGAGGAGGTTTTGTGAAGGAATCCATAAAAGTACATGGAATAAAGAGTTGGGATGATGTAAATAGGATAAAAGAAGGTATAACTTTATTAGAGGGGATAATAGCGTGTCAAATAGATAAAAAGCAATCTATAGTGAATGTAGTTTATGATGATAGAATTTTAAGTATAGATAAAATAAAGAGCCAAATAGAAGATATGGGGTATTAAGTAATATTTGATAATGACTTTAAAAATTTCGACAAATACTTTAAAAATTTATTAAAATATGTTACTATATAGCTTGTACAGAGTACTATTTTTAAGGAGGTGTTTTTAATGGCATATAAAATAGAAGATTCATGCGTAAGCTGTGGAGCATGCGCTGCTGAATGTCCAGTTGAAGCTATATCTCAAGGAGATACACAATACGTTATAGACGCTAACACTTGCATTGATTGCGGAACTTGCGCTAACGTTTGCCCAGTTGGAGCACCAGTTGCTGAATAATTTATAAAAGAAAGCTATCTATTAAGATAGCTTTTTTATTTTATAATAGTTTAATTCATATATAATCAAAATTTTTATTTAGAGTCCTCATTATGATAAACATCAATTAGTATAACTTTAGGGCTATTACTTAACTTATCCTTATCAACTGAAAGAATAGATACATTTTCAGTAGGATATTCCTTCATTTCCATAAGAAATTTATCAACACCTTCTAAAGGAATGTTCAAGTATTTAGTCTTATAATGCATAGGAACTATGTACTTTGGATTTATTTTTTTTATAACATTAATTGCAGATTTAACATCAAGGGTGTAAACTTCGCCTACAGGAACAAAAAGAATATCAACATTTCTTAGTTCATCTATAGTCTTATCATCTAAATTATGCCCTAAATCACCTAAATGGCAAAGTGTTATACCATCAATAATATATTTAAATATTATGTTGTTCCCTCTTTCAGAACCATTTGTTTTGTCGTGAAATGATTTTATTCCAATAATTTCACCAAAATCAACCATATGCTTTCCAGATGTATTAATTATGGCAGGGTTATTTTCAATAAATCCTGTAAAGTTATGGTCAAAGTGATCATGACTAATGGTTACTAAATCAACAGATCCTTTAAATGGTGTGTACCCAAGTCCTTCTCCAAATGGATCAATTAAAAGTCTTTTTCCATTTGCTGTTTTTATTAAATATGAGGCTTGACCAAACCAGTAAATATTCATAATATATTCTCCTCCTAAATTATAAGTTTAATAAGATTATAACATAATTTAAAAAATTATATGATATATGAGTTTAAAATACTTTTTATGGATATAATAACTAATAAAGTTAATGTGTTCATAGAGAGTATAGGAGGATTATAATGCTTTTTGATAAGTTTACAGAAAGAGGTAAAAAGGTTGTAATAAGAGCTAAAGAAAGTTCTAAGGAACTTAAACATGGATATATTGGAACGGAACATATATTAATAGGATTATTAAAAGAAGGTGGGCAAAGTAAAGAACTTTTAATAAAGTATGGGATAACTGAAAAAAAAGTATTAGAACTTATGAAGAGATATTTAGGCATAGGTGAAGTTGAGTATAGCGAAGATGAGATCCCTGTTACACCAAGAGTTAAAAAAATATTAGAAGAGGCATCTTATGAAGCTAAGTCTATGGGGCAAACCTATGCAGCACCTGAGCATATACTCTTATCTATGTTAAAAGATTATGATAGTTTAGGATTTATACTTATATCAAAATTATTTAGTGGTAACATAAAAACATTAGTAGAAATGCTTTCTGATGATATTAGAAAAAGTTATTATCAACAAACTAATAATCAAGATAAGGGAGATAAAAAGTATAGTAGAGATAAAAAAAATGATACACCATCTTTAGATATGTATAGTGTTGATTTAACATGCATGGCTGAAGATGAAAAATTAGATCCGGTTATAGGAAGGGATGATGAAACTCAAAGGCTTCTTGAAATACTTTGTAGAAGAGTTAAAAATAATCCCTGTTTAATAGGAGAACCAGGTGTAGGCAAAACTGCAATTGTGGAAGGATTAGCAAAAAAAATAGTTGAAGGAAAAGTTCCGGAAATACTTAGAGACAAAAAGATAGTGTCTTTAGATTTAACATCTATGATTGCAGGTTCTAAGTATAGAGGTGAGTTTGAGGATAGATTAAAAAAAGTTATAAATGAGCTTAAGCAGGTCAAGAATGTAATATTATTTATAGATGAAATTCATACAATAGTTGGAGCTGGTGGGGCTGAAGGTGCTATAGATGCATGTAATATATTAAAACCGGCTTTAGCAAGAGGTGAAATTCAGTGCGTAGGAGCGACTACAATAGACGAATATAGAAAGCATATTGAAAAAGATACGGCACTAGAAAGGAGATTTCAACCTATAAAAGTTGGTGAGCCTTCTAAAGATGATGTTTTGAAAATATTAAAAGGGATAAAAGGAAAATATGAAATTCATCATAAAGTTGAAATAACAGATAAGGCATTAAAGGGAGCAATTGCATTATCAGATAGATATATAACAGATAGATTTATGCCAGATAAGGCCATTGATCTTATAGATGAAGCTTCAGCTAGGGTTAGAATAAACAGTTTTAATACACCAGATTATATAAAGGATTTAGAGGATGAGCTAGAAACTCTAATAGCAGATAAACAGTGTGCCATAGATGTTCAGGATTTTGAAGTAGCAGCAAAGCTTAGAGATGAAGAAGTAAAATTAAAATCAGAATTAGAATATGAAAGAAATTTATGGTTAGATGAAAACTCTATAAATATAGAAATTGTTGATTATGAGGATATAGTAAATGTTGTATCTAGATGGACCAAAATACCTTTGGAAAAATTAAATGAGACAGAAGCCGAAAGATTATTAGGACTAGAGGAAAAATTACAAAAGAGAGTAATTGGTCAAGAAGATGGAATAAAGGCACTGGCAAGGGCAGTTAGAAGGGCAAGGGTTGGTTTGAAAAATCCTAAGAGACCAATAGGGTCTTTTATATTTTTAGGTCCAACTGGTGTAGGTAAAACAGAACTTTGTAAGGCGCTAGCAGATGTTATGTTTGGTGATGAAAATAATTTTATAAGAATTGATATGTCAGAATATATGGAACAGCATGGAGTCTCAAAGCTTATAGGTTCACCACCTGGGTATATTGGTTATGAAGACGGTGGGCAGTTAACAAAAAAGGTTAGAAGTAATCCATACTCTGTTATATTATTTGATGAAATAGAAAAAGCAAATCCAGATGTATTAAATATACTTCTTCAAATACTAGATGATGGCATATTGACAGATGGAAAGGGAAAAACAGTAGATTTTAAAAATACAATAATAATAATGACATCAAATATAGGTGCTGAATGTTTAAAGAAAAAGAGTTCTTTAGGATTTTCTATGCTAGATGATAGTGAAGAGGAAAGATATGAAAAGATGAAACTCTCTATGATAGAGAAGCTAAAAAAGTCTTTTAAGGATGAATTTTTAAATAGAGTAGATGATATAATAGTATTTCATCAATTAGAGCAAATTCATTTATTGAAGATAGTGGATATAATGCTAAAAAGCACCAAGGATATATTAAAATCTAAGGATATGAATTTGGATTTCTCAGACGAGGTTAAACAATTTTTGGTAGAAAAGGCTATAGATACAAACTATGGTGCTAGACCCTTAAGAAGGGCTATTACTAAAAATATTGAAGATAAATTAAGTGAAGAAATTTTAAAAGGGAATGTTACTAAAGGAGTAACATTAGAAGCAATAGTTGAGAATAATGAAGTAGGTTTTATTAAAAGATAAAAATTTTATGTAAAAAAATAATAATTATAAATAAAATAAAGATTTTCATTAATCTTATGAAAATCTTTATTTTTATATAAATCTTTATTTGCTTAAAGCTTTGTCTATTAATTCTTGCTTAAAGCCAATTATTATTTCATCGTTTATATCAAGAACAGGAACATGGCCTTGTTTTGTTTTTTTAATCATTTCATCTCTTGCAACCATATCAGATTGAACATTTAATTCTTCAAAATCAACATTTAAAGATTTTAAGTAATCTTTAGCTTTAGTACACCAAGGACATGTACTTGTTGTATAAATTTTAACCATTATAACATCACTCCTAATTTTTTATTATGTTATCACTATTACTAATCTTATCATTAATTAGTAGGTTTGTCATAGCATCACAATCATTAGATATATTAAATATGTTATCTTTATAATCTCTTAAAGGATTTGAATTTATTTCTTCAGGTTTATAATTATTATATAAAGTGTCTTTAATATTCAACAATAACAACCCCTTATTAAATTTTTATGTTCTTATTATTGTTAAAATAAGTAATAAATATTCATAGTGATATAAAGTATTAAAGATATATGATAGAATATGTTTGTATAACATATAAAAGGACTATAATGAAAATATGTTTTACAGGAGGAAATTTCATGATAGATAAAAACAGTGCAATTCCAGTTTATTACCAATTAAAGGAAGAAATAAAAGAAAAGATATCCCAAGGTGTATGGACTAAGGGTGAATGTATAGATAGTGAAAGAGAACTTTCAGAGAGTTATGGAGTCAGTAGAATGACTGTAAGGCAAGCTCTTGGAGAGTTAGTACAAGAAGGAATCTTAATAAGAGAAAAGGGAAAGGGTACTTTTGTATGTGAGAAGAAAGTTAAACAACAGGATATGATGAGTTTTTCAGAAATTGTTAAAAATGCTGGAAGAGATTTAGAAACGGTTATATTAGAATTTGGAATAATAGATACATTAGATGATTTAAAAAATGTTTTTAAAGAAGATAAGTTATATAAAATTAATAGATTAAGAATAGTAGATAAAGAGATAGTAGCCAATGAAATAGTTTATATACCTTTTGATTATATTAGTGATGTAAAGGAAGAAGAGCTTAAATATTCTCTTCATAAAATATTAGAAGAAAAAGGATATTTAGTGGAAAGAGCGGAATCTTCAATAGCAGCAGTTATTATGGATAAAGATTTAAAGAATTTATTCAATTTAAATAGAGAGGTTCCATTATTAAAAAGTAATAGTACAGTTTATGATGTGAATAATAAAGTTTTATATGTTGAGGATGCTATATATAGGTCTGATAAATATATCCTAGAAATTAATATATCAAAAAGAAACATTATATTTTGCTAATTAGGAATAAGTCTTTTGTAAATACAAAGGGCTTTTTAATATGAAATATATTTGATATAAATATATATAAATACTTAAGACTATATGCTATTATTATCTTTATAGAAATTTTAAATAGTAATTTATTTTTAATGTAATTTAAATTAATATTATTTAAAATATACTTAACTTAAATTAGTTATTTTAAGGAGGCTAACATAAGTGGCTAAGCAAAAAAGTATATTTATATGCCAAAACTGTGGATATGAATCCCTTAAATGGCTTGGTAAATGTCCGGATTGTAATAATTGGAATACAATGGTGGAAGAAGTAAAAGATAATAATTCAAAGTTAATAAATAATATAGAAAAGAAGCTTGATGCAGTTAAGAAAATAAGCGAAATAAAATCGGGGGAAAAGGAAAGATATGATACTAAAATAGTTGAACTTAACAGAGTTTTAGGGGGAGGTCTTGTTAAGGGGTCTTTAACCTTAATATCAGGTGATCCAGGCATTGGAAAATCAACATTACTTTTGCAAACAGCTAGCAATATATCAGAAAAATATGGAAAAGTATTATATGTATCAGGTGAAGAATCAGAGGAACAAATAAAAATAAGAGGGGATAGATTAGGAATAAAGGCAGAGGAATTATATATAGTATCTGAAACAAATTTAGATATTATTAATGCTTATATAGATAAAATTAAGCCTATATTTGTTATAATAGATTCTATACAAACAGTTTATAAAGATAGTGTTACCTCTGCGCCAGGAAGCGTATCTCAAGTAAAAGAATGTTCAAACTCTATAATGAGAATGGCCAAGGGAAATAATATACCACTTTTTATAGTAGCTCATGTAACAAAACAGGGAGATTTAGCAGGTCCTAGGGTATTAGAACACATGGTAGATACAGTGCTATCATTTGAAGGAGAACGAACTGAAGAGTTTAGGATACTAAGGACAATGAAAAATAGGTTTGGAACTACATCTGAAATTGGTGTATTTGAGATGCGGGAAGAGGGGCTTGTAGAAATATATGACCCTTCAAGAATGTTTTTAGAGGATACGTCTTTTAATCAAGAAGGTTCCATAGTAATTGGTATTATAGAAGGAACAAGACCCATACTTGTAGAAATACAGGCCTTAGCAACAGAAACAAAAGCTATAATGCCAAGAAGAACAGCAGTTGGAATAGATAACTCAAGGTTAAGTTTAATTCTTGCAGTTTTAGAGAAGAAAATAAAAGTTCCATTTTATAATACTGATATATATGTAAATGTAGTTGGTGGTCTTGAGATAGATGGAACAACAGGGGATTTAGGAATTGCAATAGCATTATTATCTTCTATTAAGGGAAAAGTATCTAAGATGGAAAGATTAATAGTTATTGGAGAAGTTGGACTAACAGGAGAAATTAGACCAGTTGCAAATTGCGATAGAATAATAAATGAAGCTGAAAAGATGGGATTTTTAAATGCTATAATACCTTATAGAAACTTAGAAAAAGTAAAAAATTCTAAATTAAATGTAATTGGGGTAAAAACTTTAAGGGAAACTATAAGCAAGATATTTTAATAGATAGGTGAGTGTATGAGAATAGAACAAGATAGCGAAATAAAAAAAGTACTAAAGATAATAAGTCCAGGAACAGCACTTAGAGAAGGCTTAGAAAATATTTTAAGGGCTAAGACAGGTGGGCTCATTGTTCTTGGAAATAATGAGAGTGTATTAGACATTGTAGATGGAGGATTTAATATAAATTCAGATTATAGTCCTGCGTTTATATATGAGCTTGCAAAAATGGATGGAGCTATAATTGTAAGTTCTGATTTAAAAAGAATATTATATGCTAATACTCAGCTTATGCCAAATCAATCAATAGCAACTTATGAAACAGGAACTAGACATAGAACAGCTCAAAGGGTTGCAAAGCAAACTGGAAATATTGCAATTGCAATATCCCAAAGACGAACTATGATAACAATATATAAAGGTGATATAAAATATGTATTAAGAGATAGTAGTATAGTTTTAAGTAAAGCAAATCAGGCATTACAGACTTTAGAAAAATATGTAGTAGTTTTAGATAGAGTTATAAATAATTTAAATATTTTAGAGTTTCAAGATTTAGCAACACTTTTTGATGTTACAACAGCTATTCAACGTACAGAGATGATTATGAGAATAGTTCAAGAAATAGATGGATATATAATAGAACTTGGAAATGAAGGAAGACTTATATCAATGCAATTAAACGAGCTTGTAAGGAATATAGAACAAGATGGATTACTTCTTATAAGGGATTATTGTAGCAAGGATTTAGAATTAGATGATATTTATAAAAAAATACAGATGTTGTCTTCAGAAGATTTATTAGATTTAGAACAAATAGCAAGGGAATTAGGATATACTGGAAAGCCATTAATTGACACATTAGTGTCACCAAAGGGTTATAGAATAGTGAATAAAGTACCTAGAATACCTTCAAGTGTAATAGAAAACTTAGTTAAACATTTTAATAAGTTAAAATATGTTCTAGAGGCTGGAACTGAAGAGTTAGATAAGGTAGAAGGAATAGGTGAAGCAAGGGCTAAGGCTATAAAGAATGGACTTAGAAGAATAAGAGAGCAAGTATCTTTAAATAAAAATCTATAAAAATAGTGCTTGATTTATCAAGCACTAAAGATTAGGTTTATCTAAAAGTGAATTTACCTAATGTGTTCATTTTATCATACTCTTTTAGATAAATATCATAAAGGTTTAGGCCAAGAGCATTGCAGAGAGAAGCTAGGTAAAAAATATTATTTCCAAGTTCACTTTCAATAACTTCTCTGCAGTTTTCACAAAGTTGCCCTTCTATACCATTAGTTATGGTATTTAAATTTTCTAAGTAGTTTTCATCATAGATTAAATCTTGTTTTTCAGCAGATATTTTTATACAGCCACAGTTTGTAACAGCCTTACAAACAGCCCTAGAAGCTCTAGCTTCAGATTCTTGATATTTGCTTAAAATATCTAAGATGTTTCTATGTCTTAATAGAGAATCGTCTACGCTGTTTTGAAAATTATCAAAAATTATATCTCTCATAGTGTTTCACTCCTTAGTAAAAGAATTTCACCATATATTTATTATTAATTATAAGATTTTCCATAATAAAATGTCAATGAATTTGTAAAAATATGGTTAAATATCTTAAAAAGTCTAACTTGAATATAATATTAAAACAAACTCAAACTTATTAATAGGGGGTGATGTTAAATAATAAATTGAATTATAAATATGAATTATGTTAAGAATTAAAATTATAGGAGGTGATGTTTTGGTAAAGAAAATTTTTAGAGGAACATTTACAATTTTAGGACTTATGGCAGGGTATATAATAGCAGAATCTGTTATTAAAAATAAGTATATATTAGAAAATACTTATTTTTCTAATATAATTATACAGGTATTATTTTTTATAATTATGACTTTAGGTGTTGGACTCATATTATTTTTTATATCTCCATTCATATACAAACATATAAATAGGTTTATAAATTATATGGAAAACGGAATTAGTAAACTTTCTGCAAGTGAAGTAATATTTGGGGTTGTAGGAGCTGCAGTTGGAATATTAGTAGCATCAGTATTTACTATACCACTAAACTATATATTCACTAATATTGCAAATAGCGTCTTAGGTTCAGTAGTACTAATGGGTATTAATTTCATAGCCATGTTAGTTGGAATTGATTTAGCAGTAAAAAAGAAAGATGATATATTAGTGTATTTAGAAAATTTTAAAAAAAATACTCCTAAGGATAAGAAAACAAAGGTTAAAGTGGTTCCTAAAATATTAGATACATCTGTAATAATAGATGGTAGAATATTTGATATATGCCAAACAGGGTTTGTGGAAGGTCCATTAGTTATTCCAAGTTTTGTCCTAGATGAACTTAGACACGTTTCAGACTGTTCAGATTCCTTAAAAAGAATAAGAGGTAGAAGAGGGCTTGATATATTAAATAAAATACAAAAAGAATTACCTATTGAAGTTCAAATTTGGGAAGGTGATTTTCCGGAGATAGCTGAAGTTGATAGTAAACTTTTAAAACTTACACAAAAACTAGATGGTAAAGTTTTAACTAATGACTATAACTTAAATAAGGTAGCAGAAGTGCAAGGGGTTATAGTGTTAAATATAAATGAACTTTCAAATGCAATTAAACCAGTTGTGCTTCCAGGAGAAGATATGCGTTTAACTATTGTAAAAGATGGTAAGGAGTCTGGGCAAGGAATAGCCTATCTAGATGATGGAACAATGATTGTAGTAGAAGGTGGAAGAAAACATATGGGAGAAGAAATAGATGTAACAGTAACATCAGTTCTTCAAACAGCAGCAGGAAGAATGATATTTGCTAAACAAAAGGGGTAGTTTTAATATGAAAAAAACAGTGGCAATTATTTTAGCTGGTGGAAAAGGAAAAAGGATGGGTGCAAATGTTAGTAAACAATTTATAGAGATAAATGAGAAACCTATAATATATTATACTATTAGATCCTTTGAAGCCAGCGAAAATGTGGATGAAATAATTTTAGTTTTACCTAAAGATGAAATTAGCTATTTTAAAGAAAATATAATGAAAAGATTTGATTTTAAAATAGCTAAGATAATAGAAGGTGGAAGTGAACGACAAGATTCAGTTTACAATGCATTAAATAGTATACAAAATTGTGATATAGTTTTAATACATGATGGGGCAAGACCTTTTGTATCAAAGAAAATTATTGAAGATGGAATTAATAAAGCTAGAGAGTATGGTGCAGCAGCACCAGGAGTTATGCCAAAAGATACTATTAAAGTTAAGAATAATAATGGATTTTCAGTGAAAACTTTAAATCGTAACGAATTAGTTGCTATACAAACACCTCAATGTTTTAAATTTGATATGATACAAAAATGTCATGAAGAGGTGAAAAGTAAAAGTATACAGGTAACTGATGATACTATGGTTGTTGAGATGTTTGGAAATGAAGTTTTTATTTATGATGGTGATTATAAAAATATTAAAGTAACTACTAAAGAAGATTTAATAATATGCAATGAATTTTTAAATAATTAAATTATAAAGTGCTATTTTTCTATAATATTGACATAAATTTTTTATAAGGATATAATGAAAAAAGTAAAAATCTATATAAAACGTTGAAGAAGATTAGTAGAAACTGTCCTTCAGAGAGAAAATCCTAGGCTGTGAGATTTTCAAAAAGTTTTGAACCTACTTCTGAGTTGTAATTTAAAAATTTGCCGGTTTAATATCGTTAAAATTACCAGAGTACAAATTTAGGTGGTACCGTGGATTTATTGTCTGCCCTAAAAATATTTTAGGGCAGACTTTTTATATTTAGTTCTAGTTTTTTAGTAGCATCATGTTCTAAATAATGTTGACTAAAAAAGGTTTGGAAATTTCTTGATTTTGTAAAAAAATTATGTTTATTCGAAACAATATTGCATTAAAGCAATCTTAAAATATAAAAAATTATATAATCATTTAAAATATTATAAAATATTAAGAAGTAATTTTTAGGAGGAGATTAAATGAAAGCATCAAGAATGTTAATATCAACATTAAGAGAGGTTCCAGCAGAAGCAGAAATAGAAAGTCACAAACTTATGCTAAGAGCTGGTATGATGAGAAAGATGGCAGCAGGTGTATACAATTATATGCCCCTTGGACTTAAGGTTTTAAAAAATGTAGAAAACATAATAAGAGAAGAAATGGATAATGCAGGAGCACAAGAATTTTTAGCATCAGCACTTTTACCATCAGAACTTTGGAAAGAATCAGGAAGATGGGACGCTTATGGTGCTGAAATGTTTAGATTAACTGACAGAAACAGCAGAGAATTTTGCTTAGGACCAACTCATGAAGAAGTGTTTACTGATATAGCAAGAAATGAAATAAAATCATATAAACAACTTCCACTTAATCTTTATCAAATCCAAACTAAATATAGAGATGAAAGAAGACCAAGATTTGGAGTTATGAGGTCTAGAGAATTCATAATGAAAGATGCTTATAGCTTTGATAAGGATCAAGAAGGATTAGACATTTCTTACGATAGAATGCATGAAGCTTACGTTAAAATATTTAATAGATGTGGTTTAGATGCTAAATGTGTTGCAGCAGATTCTGGTGCAATTGGGGGATCAGGTTCAGCTGAATTTATGGTTAAATCAGAAGTTGGAGAAGATGATGTTGTATTTTGCACAAGTTGTGATTATGCAGCTAATATAGAAAAAGCACCATCAACATCAGAAATGGCTGAAAAAGAAGAATTAAAAGAATTAAATAAAATAGAAACACCTCATACAAAAACTATTGGAGATTTAGCAAAATTATTTAACTGCTCAGAAAAGAAAATAGCAAAAACTATAATATATAGAGCAGATGATAAAGTTGTAGCTGTAATGGTTAGAGGAGATAGAGAAGTTAACGAAGTTAAAGTTTCTAATGCTTTAGGTGGAGTTATAGAATTAGATATGGCAAGCGAAAGCATGGTTAAAAATGCAACAAATGCTGAAGTTGGTTTTGCAGGTCCTATAGGAATAAAAGTTGATAGACTATTAGTTGATACTGAAGTTGCTAACATGTTTAACTTTGTGGTAGGTGCTAATGAAACAGGATTCCACATAGAAAATGTTAACTACGGAAGAGATTTTGAAGGTGAAGTTTCAGATTTTAGAAACATAACTGAAGGAGAAAAATGCCCTGTATGTGGCAAAGAAATTACTATAGCAAGAGGAACAGAAGTTGGTCATATATTTAAGTTAGGGACTAAATATTCAGAAGCTATGAATGCTACATTTATTGATGAAAATGGAAAAACAAAACCATTTATAATGGGTTGCTATGGAATTGGTGTAACAAGAACAATGGCTTCAATAATAGAACAACATAATGATGAAAATGGTATAATATGGCCTTTATCAGTAGCACCATATCATGTTTCAGTTATAATTGCTAACATGAAAGATGAAGCACAAAGAGCTTTAGCAGAAGAAATATATGAAAACTTAGAAAAAATGGGAGTAGAAGTGCTTCTAGATGATAGAAATGAAAGAGCTGGTGTTAAGTTTAAAGATTCAGAACTTATGGGTATTCCTATGAGAGTTACTGTTGGTAAAAAAGCATCAGAAGGAATAGTTGAGTTTAAATTAAGAAATGGTGGAGAAAATGAAAATATAGCCATTGAAGATGTATATAATAAAGTTAGAGATGAGTTTGAAAAAGCATCAATAAAACTTAAAAGATAGGAGGGATTTAGAGTGATTAAGGTATACAATACTTTAACTAAGAAAAAAGAAGAGTTTAAGCCTTTAGTTTCTGGAGAAGTTAAGATGTATGTTTGTGGACCTACTGTATACAACTTTTTTCATATAGGAAATGGTAGAACATTTATTGTATTTGATACTATAAGAAGATATTTTGAGTATAAAGGATATAAAGTTGACTTCGTACAAAATTTTACTGATATAGACGATAAGATGATAAAAAGAGCCAATGAAGAAAATACTACAGTAAAAGAAGTTGGAGATAAATACATTAAGGAATATTATGAAGATGCTGATAATCTTAATATAGAAAGAGCTACAGTAAACCCTAGAGCAACAGAATATATAACTCAAATAATAGATTTCGTTAAAGGTTTAGTTGATAAAGGATATGCTTATGAAGTAGATGGAGATGTATATTTTTCAACAAAGAAATTTGAAGGTTATGGAAAACTTTCAGGACAAAATATTGAAGATTTACAATCAGGTGCAAGAATAAATATAGATGAGAGAAAGCAAGATCCTATGGATTTTGCTATATGGAAAGCACAAAAACCAGGTGAACCTGCTTGGCAAAGTCCTTGGGGAATGGGAAGACCAGGTTGGCATATAGAATGTTCTTGTATGGCTAAAAATATATTAGGTGATACTATAGATATTCATGCTGGTGGTTCAGATTTAGCATTTCCTCATCATGAAAATGAAATAGCACAAAGTGAAGCATTAACAGGAAAACCATTTGCAAATTACTGGCTTCATTCAGCTTTTGTTAATGTAAACAACCAAAAGATGTCTAAATCATTAAATAATTTCTTAACTGCAAGAGCTGCCCTTGAAAAATTTGATTCAGATGTAATTAGATTCTTAATGCTATCAGCACATTATAGACAACAATTAAACTTTAGTGAAGAGTTGTTATTATCTGCTAAAGCTTCAGTTGAAAGAATTTATAATGCAATAAATAACCTAGAAAATTTACTAGATGAGGTTAAAGCTGAATCTATGACAGATAAAGAAAAAGAATATCTACAAAGCTTAAATAAGTACAAAGAAAAATATATAGAAAAGATGGATGATGATTTTAATACTGCAGATGCTATAACTGCTATA
The DNA here is from genome assembly GCA_963559995.1 of uncultured Sarcina sp. Classification (GTDB taxonomy): domain Bacteria; phylum Bacillota; class Clostridia; order Clostridiales; family Clostridiaceae; genus Sarcina. The sequence goes on along the minus strand of CAUWNL010000037.1, from coordinate 5,442 downwards.
TTTGATCTTATAAAAGACATAAATATAAATGTTGCTATAGATTCATCTAAAGAATTAATTAATGCTTGCTTAAGTTTAATAAGAGAGCTTGGATGCCCTCTTGGAATGTTACAAAAATCAACTAAAGTAAGCTTAGATGATGAAATTCAAAAGTTAGTTGACGAAAGACAACAAGCAAGAAAAGATAAAAATTGGGCTTTAGCTGATAAAATAAGAGATGAATTAAAAGGCAGAGGAATAGTTTTAGAAGATACCCCTCAAGGAATAAGATGGCATAAAATATCAGAATAATATATTAAGAGTTAACATTTCATATTTATATTTTAATATATTGCATATAGGGCACTTAAAATTAGCTACATTAATATAGAGTTAAACTTTTGCAAAATATTTTTATTTAATGAGTTTTAGTGTAGCTTCAATTAAAAATACTTTATATAGTTTAAATTTTAATATAAGCAACTTAACTAGTATATAGTTAGGTTGTTTTTTATTTAAGGTATCATAAAAGATATAATAATTTATTAGATTCTTGTAAAGGTAAAACTGTGTTTAAATCTAAAACTACAATTTATATAACTTGTTATAATGATTAATTTTACTTATAATAGCATTAAGTATGTTAAGAACATAAGAACTTTATTTTAATGTATTAAAGTTAATCATATAAATGAAGGAGTTATAAAATGGATTTTGAATTACTAAAAGACAAGTTTACAAAGGAAGAAGCAAAGCAATTAAATCCTCTTGTACTTGCCTTTATTGGAGATGGAATATATGAGGTCTTTATAAGAAGTTACATAGTTAGTAATAACAGAAATATGTCAGTTCATAAACTTCATGTAAAAACTATATCATATGTAAGAGCCCATGAACAAAGTAACTTTATGAATGAGATAATACCAAAGCTTAATGATGAGGAGTTATCTATATATAAAAGAGGTAGAAATGCTAAATCAGGGTCTGTACCTAAAAATGCTGATGTTAGAGAATACAGAAATGCTACAGGATTTGAGGCTTTAATGGGTTATTTATATTTAGCAGATAAGAAAGAAAGGTTAGAAGAACTACTAATAATGTGTTTAAATTTAGATAAAAGCGAGGAGAATAAATAATATGAGTCTTAAAGTTAAGTTAATACAATATACTCCGGAACCTGAAAAAATAATAGCAGCTTCAGCAAAACTATGTTATAGTGCAGTTGGAGTAGATGAAATTATGTCTAATTTAACTGAAGAAAATACCGAGAAATTTTTAAATATGTTAATGTCATATGGTCACTATTCTACTATAGAACATGTTAATTTTACTTTTGCAGTGGAGGGTGTTTCAAGAAGCTTAACTCACCAATTAGTAAGACATAGACTAGCAAGCTATTCACAACAAAGTCAAAGATATGTTAAGTTAAATCAGTTTGAATATATAATTCCACCTGCTATAGAAAATAATGAAAAGTGTAGGGAAATTTATGTAGAGTCTATGGAGAGAAGCCAAAAGGAGTATGACTATATAGTAAATGAACTTATAAAGGATTATATTGAGAAAGGCTTAGATAAAAAAGTTGCTGAAAAGAAGGCTATAGAAGATGCTAGATATGTATTCCCTAATGCTTGTGCAACAAAAATAATGTTAACAATGAATGCAAGAACTCTTATAAACTTTTTTAATCATAGATGCTGTGATAGAGCACAATGGGAAATAAGAAACTTAGCCAATGAGATGTTAAAACAGGTAAAAGAAGTTGCATCAACTTTATTTAAGTATGCAGGTCCTAGCTGTGTAAATAGTCCTTGTCCAGAAGGAAAAATGACTTGTGGAAAAGCTAAAGAAATGAGAGAAATATATTTAGGAAATAAATAATAATTTTTAGCTAGGTTTACATAAGTAAATTTAGTAATAATTAAAAGGAGAATTTTAATAATGACAAAATCAGAAAATAAATATAAACATTTAACTCGTAAACAACAATATTCTTTAGATAGAGAAAATAGAGTATATCAAGAGAGAAATTATAAAGAACAAAACAATGAGCAAGAAGTATACGGAAAACAAAGAGAAGATTTAGTAGAAGGCAGAAATGCTGTTATAGAACTACTAAAATCAGATAAAACTATAGAACAATTATTTGTAGCTAATGGAAAGATAGAAGGTTCTATAAATAAAATATTAGGATTAGCCAAGGAAAAAGGAGTTATTGTAAAAGAAGTAGATAGAAAAAAATTAGATTTAATGAGTGAAACTAAGGCACATCAAGGAGTTATAGCTCAAATCACACCATTTAAGTACAACACAGTAGAAGAGATTTTAAATTTTGCAAAACAAAAAGGTGAGGACCCATTTATAATTATATTAGATGAATTAGAAGATCCACATAATTTAGGATCAATAGTGAGAACAGCAGAACTTTGTGGAGTTCATGGAATTATAATACCAAAAAGAAGAAATGTAGGAGTAACTGCAACTGTTTATAAATCATCAGTAGGTGCTATAGAATATATGAAAATAGCTAAAGTAACTAATATAAATAATACAATTGATGAATTAAAGTCTAAAAATATATGGGTATATGGAGCTGATATAAATGGAGATGATTATAGTTATGCAACTGATTTTAGTGGAGCTTGCGCAGTAGTAATAGGAAACGAAGGTAAAGGTATGACTAAACTTACTAAAAGAAAATGTGATAAATTAGTAAAAATACCTATGGTAGGGAAAATAAATTCTTTAAACGCTTCAGTTGCAGGTGGTATAATGATGTATGAAGTATTAAAAGGAAGGATGAAAAAATAGAAAATGAGTGAGAAAAATTGAGAAGGATTTTTGTAGATGGATATAATGTTATAAATAGTTGGTCAGAACTTAATGAGAGAAAAAAATATAGTTATGAAGCAGCTAGACAAAAGCTTATAGAAATGCTTGAAAATTATGCAGCATATAAAAACTGTAAGATTTTTTTAGTTTTTGATGCTCATAAGGTAGTAGGTAATTTAGAAAAGCAAGATATTATAGGAAATATAACTGTTGTTTTCACAAGGGATGGTGAGACAGCAGATTCATATATAGAAAGATCTGTAGATGAGATAGGAAGAAAGGTAGAAGTTGTTGTTGTAACATCAGATTCTTTAGAACAACAAACTATTTTTCAAAGGGGAGCTATAAGGATGTCTTCTATAGAGTTTCATAATGAAGTAATAGAGGCTGAAAAAATTATAAGAAAAAAGACAGAAAAAAATAATATAAGTAGTAATAAAAATTTTTTGAGTGATAGAATAGATAGAGAGATTTTTGAAAAGTTGGATAAAATAAGAAAACAATAAAGTAAAATATTGACTGTAAAATAAATGGGATTTATAATTTAATTAACTGGGTAAAAATGGAGGGGAATATGTTTGAAAAGGGTAGAAGTAAGTAGCGAACTTAGCTATATGAATGAAATATCTGATGAAGAAATAGTTTTAAAAGCGAAACACGGTAATAAATTAGCACAGGAAAAGATAATAAATAAATACGAACAATTTGTAAAAAATAAGGCTAAATCTTATTTTTTAATCGGAGCAGATAAAGAAGACATATATCAAGAGGGAATGATTGGATTATATAAAGCAATTAGAGATTTTAATCCTGATAAGTTAACGTCATTTAGGGGATTTGCAGAATTATGTATAACAAGACAAATCATTACGGCTATAAAGACAGCTACTAGACAAAAACATATTCCATTAAATACCTATGTATCTTTAAACAAACCTATGTATGAAGAAGAATCAGATAGAACTTTATTAGATGTAATTGAAGGTTTAACGGTAAGTGATCCTGAAGAGCTTATTATAGGTAGGGAAGAAGTAAAGCACATAGAAAATGAAATAAGCAAAGTACTTTCTGAGCTAGAGTTAGAGGTGCTTATGTCTTATTTGGATGGTAAAAGTTATCAAGAGATTGCTTGTGATTTGGATAGACAAGCAAAGTCCATAGATAATGCTTTGCAAAGGGTTAAGAAAAAATTAGAAAAATGTTTAAATATTAAATAATCAATTATATAAAATATATTGACAAAGAATTTTAATAGTAGTAAAATTTCTATGGTATAAAGAATACTTTAGGTATTTAAGCTGCTCACATAGCTCAGTCGGCAGAGCGTCGCCTTGGTAAGGCGGAGGTCGTCGGTTCAATCCCGATTGTGAGCTCCATGAAATGGAAAACGCAAAACGCTAGGTAGAGTTTATTTAATATAAGGAGGAATTTACAATGTCAAAAGCAAAATTCGAAAGAAATAAGCCACACGTAAACATTGGAACAATAGGACACGTAGACCACGGTAAAACAACATTAACAGCAGCAATAACAACAGTATTAGCAAACAGAGGATTTGCAGAAGCATTTAACTATGCTGATATAGATAAAGCACCAGAAGAAAAAGAAAGAGGAATCACAATCAATACAGCACACGTTGAGTATGAAACAGCAAACAGACACTATGCTCACGTTGACTGTCCAGGACATGCTGACTATGTTAAGAACATGATAACAGGAGCAGCACAAATGGATGGAGCTATATTAGTATGTTCAGCAGCAGATGGTCCAATGCCACAAACAAGAGAACATATACTATTAGCATCAAGAGTTGGAGTTGACTACATCGTAGTATTCTTAAACAAAGCAGATATGGTAGATGATGAAGAATTATTAGAATTAGTTGAAATGGAAGTTAGAGAATTATTAAATGAATACAACTTCCCAGGAGACGATATTCCAGTAATAAAAGGATCAGCATTAAAAGCATTAGAAAATCCAACAGATGAAGCAGCAATCGCTCCAATCTTAGAATTAATGGAAGCAGTAGATAGCTATATCCCAACACCAGAAAGAGCAACAGATAAACCATTCTTAATGCCAGTAGAAGATGTATTCACAATCACAGGTAGAGGAACAGTTGCAACAGGAAGAGTTGAAAGAGGAGTTCTTCATGTATCAGACGAAGTAGAAATCGTAGGATTAATGGAAGAAAAGAGAAAAGTAGTAGTAACAGGAATAGAAATGTTCAGAAAGTTACTAGACGAAGCGCAAGCTGGAGATAACATCGGAGCTTTATTAAGAGGTATCCAAAGAACAGAAATCGAAAGAGGTCAAGTACTTGCTAAAACTGGTACAGTAAACCCACACAAAAAATTCGTAGGTCAAGTTTACGTATTAAAGAAAGAAGAAGGTGGAAGACATACTCCATTCTTCGATGGATACAGACCACAATTCTATTTCAGAACAACAGACGTTACAGGATCAATCAAATTACCAGAAGGAATGGAAATGGTAATGCCTGGTGACCACATCGACATGAACGTTGAATTAATAACTCAAGTAGCAATGGATGAAGGATTAAGATTCGCTATAAGAGAAGGTGGAAGAACTGTAGGTTCTGGAGTTGTTACTAAAATAATAGAATAATTT
>CAUWNL010000036.1:0-28259 GCA_963559995.1 uncultured Sarcina sp. | reverse complement strand
AGCGGGGAAAATGCTCTTAACGTTGTAAATCCGCATTTTCCTGACGCTACCCCTAAGAATACATTTTAAAATTAGTTAGAGGGTTTAACCATCTATCGAAAATTAAATGATAAGGTGAAATTTTTATAAATTATTTAATAATTTCATTAATTTAAAAGTTCTCTAACTTTAATATAATCTTGCTATGATTTTTGTAATTAAATTGCCTATAAATTAAGTGTATAAGATGGTTGTAATAACTTGTTATAAATTTATAATTATTCGGAATTTTTTTCCTAATAATAGATTGCCATAAAGTAGCTCAAAGGCGTATGTATCTTAGCGTAACCTTAGCCTAGTTAAAAAGTTTATTAACTGTTCTTAAATTGGCATATAACTTATTTTGCAAAGGATTAGTATAAAAAACTAATTTTCAGAGACATATCATGCATGTCTAAACCCTTTAATTTAAATACTTACTTTATAAAAAATTATTTTTTAATTTTATCAATTGTAACGATTAAAATTTTTAATGTTTTACTATATTGAATGATGAAAAATTTAAGAATATACTTAGTTAATAATAAATTAAAAAAGAAAGGAGATTTATTTATGAGTGAAATAAATAAAAGTTCATGGCCAGGACCAAAGGGATTAATTCCTGTAACCAGTGGAAAGGCAGAAGATTCCAATATATATAATAGAAATTTTTTAGATAGCATACATATGGAGATGCGCATCATTGACTCGATAGAACCAAATTTAACTACTAAAATTTTTGGGAAAGAGTATGCGTCTCCTATTATGATGCCAGCGTTCTCACATTTGAATAAAGTAGGTAAAGATGGTAAAAAACCTATGATAGAATATGCTAAGGCTGCTAAAGAGTTAAATGTGTTAAATTGGATAGGAATGGAACCAAATGAAGAATATGCAGAAATTTCAGCTGTTAATACAAATACAGTTAGAATTATCAAACCATTTGCAAATCATTCTATAATTATAAATCAAATAGAATTTGCAAAAGCACATGGAGTAGTAGCAGTTGGTATAGATATTGACCATGTAGCTGGAATGGATGGTAAGTATGATGTAGTAGACGATATTCCAATGGGACCAGTTTTATTAGAAGATCTAAAAGAATATGTTAAAGTAGCAAAAATTCCATTTGTAGCAAAAGGGGTTTTATCTGTACAAGATGCTTTAAAAGCAAAAGAGGCAGGGTGCAAAGCAATAGTTGTTTCCCATCATCATGGAAGAATTCCATTTGGAATAGCACCTCTTCAAATTTTGCCACATATTAAAGAAGTATTAAAAGATAGTGGAATGACTATATTTGTAGATTGTTCTATGGATACAGGATATGATGCATATAAGGCATTAGCTCTAGGCGCGGATGCAGTTTCAGTAGGACGCGGAATTTTAGCACCTCTCTTGAAAGAAGGAAAAGATGGAGTAGTAAATAAGATGAATAGGATGAATGAAGAACTTTCTGAATTGATGATTTATACAGGTATAAAGGATACCAAATCTTTTGATTCATCTGTTTTATATATTGGATAAGAATTAGATAGCCATTACTACTAGAGATTTAATTATTGGAAATAGAATGCAGATTAACAAAGAGTTTTTTATAGAAAGAAATAAACAAAAAGTATTTCTAATAATAAGTTATAAGTCAATTGAACAATAGAAAATCATATACTATATCAACATAAGAAAATTAAATAATAAATTATAAAAATACCGTATTATTTAATAAATATGCGGTATTTTTAGTGATAATTCAAAATAATATATATTATCAAATGAATCATGCTAATAATATAATTCTATTCTTTATTAGGAATTTCAATATTAAGCATTTTATAACTTGTACTTTTAACTATTTCCTATTATCTTTAATATGCATAATTTCATTTTCTTTTAAATTATTTAGAAATTCTTTAATATCTTCTACTGTATTACAATCTTTAAATTTAATTAAGCTTTTTAATTCCTTTAACGAAATTTCTGTAATATTCACTTTATTTTTTTTGTATTTCACTTTTTGTAACACTCTGTTTTATTATACTGTGAAATTATACTTAGATTTAATAAGAGTATTACTTTTAATCATTTATATTTTTCTTTCTTTGATTTATTATAACGAAATACATAATATTTGTATAGTATATTTTATAACTCCATAATTTATATTTAGTTCTCGCCGAAAACCAGTATAAAAAGTCAATTTTTGAGTGTCTAAATATTATAAAAGACAAAAAATATTAGAGAATATTAGTCAAATATTCTTGCATTTTATCGTCATTTAGATAATATGGCCTTAATCAACTAAAATCTCCTTAAACTTTTTGCAACCAATCAAAACTATTTGTATTTAAAAATAAATTATAGCCGTGTACTTTACAAGATTGCCTATCTTCATTAGTCCAATGCTCTAGATGTATCTGCATTTCTAGAATCATGATATTGTCTTTTATTGTTTCGTATATAAAACTATTGCTAAATTAATAATTAAATATATCAATATTAAGATAACTACAACTAATATTAAGCATGCTAAAAGAAAATGTACAACTTGCTGTAGAATAAAAATCATTTTAAAAAAGATAAGAATTATAAACTTAGATAAATCTTGTAGTGAATTTCATGAATGGAAATAATACTTAGTAAAGAAGAGTAATTATTACTTTTTATTCTTTACTAAAGTAGAACTTATCTTTGGTACTATATTAAATATTTATCTGTTATTACTTTTGTTTTAAGTTATAAAAATTGAAGTAAAAAATTTTGTAATTATAATAGTAAGCCTTTTTAGAAAATATATGATTATTTTACATTGTCTAAGTTTATTAACTATTTTTTATTATATTTTATTTAACCTTATAAAAGCAGAAGAATCTTCATATCATCTATATGTTATTTAATATTAAAATATATATAATTAATAAGTTATATTTATATAACATATTTATAATTTATTAATATTATTTGATATTACTTATTTGTTATTATATAATAAAGCTAACATATGAAAGGGGCATGTATTATGAAAACAACTAAAGTAATTTCTTTTTTTAATATAAAGGGGGGGATTGGTAAAACAACAACAACGCTACTTACTGCTTATCAATTAGTAGCTAGTAATAAAAACTTAAAAATATTATTAATTGATGCTGATTTACAAGCAAATTTAACTCAATTTATATATAAAACTTTCCATGAAGATAGAACTTTACTTGATGTAGTAAACAATAATTTATCTGCAGATGAAATTATTATTAAATCACCTAATTCTAAATATGAAAATATAGATTTAATTCCATCAGATCTAACACTATGTACGTTAGATGAAAGTCTTACAACTAAAACATCTCGTGAAACTTTCTTTGGAAGATGGTTTGCAAAAAATAAAGATATATTTAATAAATATGATTATATATTTATTGATTTAGCCCCAAGTTATACATTAACATCTAAAAACTTTTTAATTGCAACAGATTCAATTATAATACCAATAACTCATGGAGATATTGCTTCAATAAGAGGTGCAGTTTTATTTAAACAATTATATATAAAAGATTTACAGGATATTGGATTAGATGATAGACCTAATATTCATTTACTTTTAACTAAAGTTGAATCTAGAAAGAAAGAAGTTTTATCTATATTTGATGATTACCTAAATAAATTTACTGGTATTAATAAATTACTTTTACATTCTAAAATTAAAAAGACTACTGTAGTAGAAAAATCCATATTATATAAACTTAGTATCTTAGATTTTCTAAAAGAAAAAAGGCAATCTAGTAAGTTTAAATTAGATTTTTCAAATTTAATAGATGAACTTAAAGAAAAGGAGATTTTATAACATGAGTAAATTTGATTTATTTGACGATGATGAATTAGTAATAAAGGATATAAAGAAACCTACTCCAAAAAATATTAATATAATGGATCTAATACCAAATACAAAAAAAACTAAAAAGGAGCAAATAGGTATTCATCTTCCTTCTGAATATGTAGATAAATTAAAAACTATTGCTGAAACAAATGGTATAAGTATGAGTAAACTATTTGAAGATTTACTTTCAAACTTATTAAAAAATGTTGAAATAAATAAAAAATTGGTTAACAAATATAATACAAGGAATAAGGGAAAAGGGAAGAGAAATAAATAACTTACTATATGTTTTTATGTAGTAGACTAGTAAAATTTAAGATAAGGATAAAGGTGATACTAGCTATTTATAAGCTAGTATTCACCTTTATCCTTATCTTAAATTAATTATTAATTATACAACACACTAACATATACAAGTAATACGTGGCCTGTTATGTAATTTGCATTTTTACCAGCTAAAAGTAAAATAATACCAGTAATATATTTAGAAGTTATATATAATAATAATTTTTCATCTAATAAAGTATTTATTTCCCAAAAACATTTTCATAATCTTGTTGAAATTTTATTATTCCTGCATCAGTTAAGGGATGTTTTATCATTTGCTCTATTACTTCATAAGGAATGGTTGCGATATCTGCTCCTGCTAATGCACATTCTTTAACATGTATAGGGTTTCTTATACTTGCTGCAATTATTTCTGCATCAAAATTGTATATCTTAAATATGCTAGAAATTTCTTTTATTAATTCTATTCCTGACAAAGAGATATCATCTAAACGTCCTAAGAATGGTGAAACATAAGAAGCTCCAGCTCTTGCTGCTAGAAGTGCTTGATTTGCTGTAAATATTAAAGTAACATTTGTTTTAATTCCTTCTTTTGAAAGAACTTTAACTGCTTTCAACCCTTCTATTGTCATAGGTATTTTAACAACGATATTTTTATGGATAGCTGCAATTTCTCTTCCTTCTTTTATCATATCTTCTGCTAAGGTGGTTGTTGCTTTTACTTCTCCGCTTATAGGCCCATCAACTATTTGTATAATTTCTGTGGTAACTTCTTTAAAATTTCTTCCTTCCCTTGCTATAAGTGATGGATTAGTAGTTACCCCACAAATTATTCCCATATCATTTGCCTTTCTTATATCTTCTACTTTAGCTGTATCTACGAAAATTTTCATAACTTATATCTCCTCTACTTTAATAATATTCGGATAAATTTAATTTTTTTTCTTCATTTTTTCTCTCATTTGCATTGTTTTATTTGTTTTATATAAAATAAATAAAGTATATAGTATTACAACTGTTGATATAATATTAGGTATAATAGTAACAAAGCCTAATATTAATGCTAAAATATCAAAGATAATTATAGCCACAATTGATTTAACCTCAATTTTTCTAATATACCTTGAACGCCAAATTCTTTTAATGGAGTAAATAATAACTCCCACTAATAATATTAAATTTATAATGTTAACCATAAAAAAATTAGGCATTTATATCAACTCCTTCTCTCTTTAAGCTATATATTCATAGCTTTTTTACAAGCAGAAACAACACTTTCAGAAGTCAATCCATAAGCTTTTAAAAGTTCATCAGGCTTTCCACTTTCACCAAATTTATCATTAACTCCAACTTTTATAACTGGAACTGGTCTTTCTTCACATACAACTTCAGATACTGCTGAACCTAATCCACCTATTATATTATGCTCTTCAACTGTAACAATAGCACCTGTCTCATTAGCTGCTTTTACTATTATTTCTTTATCTATTGGTTTTAAAGTATGAATATTTATAACCCTAGCACTTATTCCTTCTTTAGCTAACACATCTTTAGCTTCTAAAGCAACATCTACCATTATTCCAGTTGCAACTATTGTTATATCATTACCTTCTGCAAGTTCAACACCTTTACCTATCTCAAAAGTGTAGCCTGGTCTATCATTTATAACATTTACCGCTGCTCTTCCAAGTCTTACATAACAAGGTCCATTATGTTTTGCAACAGCTCTTATTGCAGCTTCTGTTTCCACTGCATCTGATGGGCATATAACAGTCATATTTGGTATACTTCTCATTAAAGATAAATCTTCAATGGCTTGGTGAGATGCCCCATCTTCTCCTACTGTAAGCCCGGCATGAGTTGCACATACCTTTACATTTAAGTTAGGATAACATATTGAATTTCTTATTTGCTCAAAAGCTCTTCCTGCTGCAAACATAGCAAAAGTACTAACAAAGGGAATTTTACCACAAGTTGAAAGACCTGCTGCAACCCCCATCATATTTCCTTCCGCAATTCCCATGTTGAAAAATCTATCTTCAGCAACTGCTTTAAAATCTGCTGTTTTCGTTGATTTTGAAAGATCCGCATCTAATACTACTATATTTTGAATTTCTCCTGCTAATTTTGCTAAAGTTTTTCCATAAGCTTCTCTTGTTGCTATTTTATTTGCCATTACTCTTGTCCTCCTAACTCTTTAAGTGCCTCTGCACATTGTTCTTTACTTGGAGCAGCTCCATGCCATGATGCTTGATTTTCCATAAATGAAACACCTTTTCCTTTTATAGTGTTTGCAATTATACAAGTTGGCATATTTTTAGTATTTCTTGCTTTTTCTATAGCATTTATTATTTCTTCATAATTATGTCCATCTATTACAAGTACATTCCATCTAAAAGCTTCAAACTTTTTATCTATTGGTCTTGGATTCATTACCTTTGTAACATCACCATCTATTTGTAATCCATTTGAATCTACAAATATTATTAAATTATCTAATTTATAATGAGATGCTGCCATAGCTGCTTCCCAAACTTGACCTTCTTCAAGTTCTCCATCTCCTAAAATTGCAAAGGTTCTATATGATTTATTATCTATTTTTCCAGCTAAAGCCATACCAACTGCTGCTGATATTCCTTGTCCTAGTGAACCTGTTGACATATCTATTCCTGGTAAATCGTTCATGTTAGGATGCCCTTGAAGGTTTGAACCTATTTTTCTTAAAGTTTTTAATTCTTTAGCATCAAAAAATCCCTTTCTTGCTAAAGCACTGTATAGAGCTGGTGCTGCGTGTCCTTTTGATAAAACAAATCTATCTCTGTTTTCATCCTTAGGGTTTTTAACATCAATATTCATTTCCTTAAAATATAAAGTTGCCATTATATCTGCTATGGATAAAGATCCACCAGGATGTCCTGATGCTGATTCTGTTAGCATTGATACAATATCTTTTCTTATTATTGTTGATATTTCTTGTAAATTTTCTATAATATTCATGATGCGCCTCCTACAAATTTATTAAAAACTTTTATCTTTAACTTATCTTTTATAAATTAAGCTATATTAAGTGTATATATCATTTCTAATATCTAAAACATCTTAATTTTCTTATATGATTAATATTATAAATATTTATTTTAATTATTCAAATTAACTTTTATTTAAATATTTTATTTAAAGTAACTTACACTTGTAAATCTTATATTTTTTAATTTTTCCTTTAATAACATATAGTATATATGTTAAAACACTTAAATAGTATAACACATTAATTTATTATTTAACATATTTCATTTAAAAATATTAAGTTTATTAATATACTATCTATTAATTACTAAATTAATAATATGTTAATTACAATTTTTACTTAATATAAAAGGCTGTTTAATTATACTAATTAAACAGCCTTACTTGTCCATTTTCTTACCAATCTAATGATAAGCTTATCATCATTGCTTTATTTACCTTTTTCATATCTTCATCAGTCATATGACCTATTTTTTCCTTTAATCTTCTTTTATCTAGAGTTCTAACTTGTTCTAATAAAACAACAGAATCTCTATTTAGGCCATATTCTTCTGATGATATCTCTACATGTGTTGGTAATTTAGCCTTATTTATCTGTGAAGTAATAGCGGCTACTATAACAGTAGGGCTATACTTATTTCCTATATCATTTTGTATTACTATTACAGGTCTTATTCCGCCTTGCTCCGAGCCTACAACTGGGCTTAAATCGGCGTAAAATATGTCCCCTCTCTTTACATTTAACTTAGTCATTTTTCTATCACACTCCGCAAAGCCATCTCTCATATTCTAATTCATCATAAAATTCTGCAGTTACTGCTTCTTCAGCATAACTTAAATTAATAGAAGCCATTTCCTTATAACCTCTTATCATCCATTCACGTAAATCATAATTTTTCGATTTACTACATGATATTAACTTATAGTTAATAAATCCACTATTTGATTGTAATTTTTTTAAGTTTTTTTTAAATTCCTTTGATTTTGACATGACTTTTGTTCTCCTTAAATGCAAAAAAGAGTTAAATATGTATTTATTATATTGCAAAATATATCATGTTGTCAAAGGGTTCTTCTATAGTTTTCTACTTTCTTTGCATTTGTTTCATTTTTTTGCATTTTATCTTGTCAAATCACATTTCTTATTGAATTACTAATTAATTACTTTGTAATAAACTCACTATAACTTATATTAAGTCTTTCCACACCATTCTTATCATAAATTATAGCTTTTAATGGTATTTTATTTTTTATATCTATATACAATTTTTCCTTATAGAAATTTTGGTTTCCACTTAAAAGCAGATACTCAACAATAAAATATTCCATATTTTCTATAGTTTCATAAGAATAAATAACATTATTTTCTTCATTTAAAAACTTTGATATATAATTTATGAACATAAATTGATAAAAGTTGTCAAAGTCTTCTGATACCTCATAACTTTTATTATCCTCTATATAATCTATATAAATTTTTTCGTTTTTAAATGTTTCAACCCTATTACTTAATGTTATTTTTGTGCCATCATCTTTGTTAAACTCTATTAATCCCTCTTCTTTAAATTCTCCCCTTGAGTTTTTCACAACATATGTAATCTTCGTGGAATAACTATTAATATTCGAAAGCTTATTCAAAATATTTTCTGGTGTATTTAAATCTATATTTTTCTTATAAATTAAGATTCCACAAACAAAGATGATACAAATAGCTAATAGTATAAATAATAAAATATTTTCCCTTTTTCTCATTATTTCCCCCGGAATTTAAATATTATATTAAATACTATTAAACTTAACTAAATTTTATTCTATGATACTATACTTTAATCTTTCTTCTTATGTATATCATCCTTTTATATCAATATTATTACAATTCTATCAAAATGTCAGATTTAATTTAAACATTCTAAAATAGCATAAGCAATAGCGTTATTTTTGCTATGAGATATAGTGACGTGAATCTTATAAACTTGTCCACATCCAAACATTAATTCTATATTATTTTTTATTTTACCATCCATTGTAACCACTGGTTTACCAAGCTTATCTCTTAAAATTTCTATATCATAAAATGAAATTTTCCTTATGCCTGTTCCTAGAGTTTTACTTATAGCTTCTTTAGCAGCAAAATTTCCCGCTATCACTTCTGAATTCATAGAACGCTGTTTAAAATATTCTAATTCATTTTCTGTAAATATTTTATTAAAAAATTCTTTCTGATTTTTTGTAACCTTTTCTATTCTATCTATTTCTATTATATCTACTCCTACACCTAAAATCATTGATCCTCCAAATGTTTAAAATAAATACAAGCAGTTTAGATATTTTCAAACATCTAGTTAAAATCACTTACATATTCATCTACTTTTTCTCCAATTACATCAATTAGATGAATAGGAGAAACTTCATTACTATATAAAATAAAAAGTAATTCTTTAACTTTTTCTAAATGACAAGATATTTTATGTATAAAATTTCTTTCAATATTAACTAAAATACCTTGGTTAAAATCTTTTCTTTCAATTTCAATTCCATAAGCATTTATACCATTGTAACTAGCTTCAATAATTCTATAGTCATAGTCATGTCTTAAATCATCATAATTTCTGATAACATTTAAATTTTTAATAATTTTCATAATAATAAATCCCCCTCAAATATAAAAAACACTAACTCTCTAATACAATATTACCACTTATACAGAAAAAAGTATGTCAAATCATGCAATGTAAATTTATTATCTAAAAGTTAATTAACGACATTTAAATAACATTTTTATACTTTTATGTAGTTAATTAACTTTATTTTTTTACTATTTCGACTAATTTTTATGTTAGAAAAGAAATGATTACTTTTTTTGTAAATTAGCTTTATAGCATTTTTTATTCTTTTATTAAAAAATTAAAAAAATCTTAAAATGTAAAAAGGCACCATATCAAAGTTTACAAATTGTTAACATTTAGTTTTAATGTTTATTTCATACTGAAAATATATTAGTTATTATGATTAATGTTATTATACTTAGCCTTTCCTATGATTCTAAAATCATCTACTGATACTTCTATTATATATCTTCTTTTCTTTTCATTGTCTTCATATGTTCTTGTTATTAATTTCCCACCTACACTTATAATATCACCCTTTTCTAGATATTCACATGCTATTTCTGCCTTTTTTTCCCACATTACTAATGGTATAAAATCTGATTTTCTCTCCCCTGAAGATGTTTTAAAATTTCTTAAAACTGCTATTGTAAATTTAGTATAACATTTTTCACTATTTTTGCATTGTGTTAAGATAGGATTTTTCACCAATCTACCAACTAACACTATCTTATTCATTTTTAAATACCTCCAAATAATATTATTTGAAATTTTAACCATATTAATTTATTATATTCATATTTTTTTCTAATCCTATTCATCTTGGTAAAAATTTTAGTTATAATATAAGTATATTATTTTATTAGGAGGTAATAACATGTCAATATTAGTGTGTGGTGGTGCAGGTTATATAGGAAGCCATATGGTGGCTGATTTACTTGCACAAAATAAAGAAGTTGTAATCCTTGATAATTTTGAAAAGGGACATGAAGATGCTATCTTAGGAGGTAAAATTTATAAAGGAGATTTAAGAGATAAGTTTATTCTTAATAAAATTTTTACTGAAAATCATATAGAAGCTGTTATCGATTTCGCTGCTTATTCATTAGTTGGTGAAAGTATGACAGAACCTTTAAAATACTTTAATAACAATGTTTTTGGGACTATAACATTATTAGAAGCTATGAAAGAACATGGTGTTAAATATATCGTATTTTCTTCTACTGCTGCAACATATGGAGAGCCTGAAAATACTCCTATATTAGAAAGTGATAAAACTATTCCAACTAATGCTTACGGTGAATCGAAACTATTAGTTGAAAAAATATTAAAATGGTGCGATACGTGTTATGGAATAAAATTTACAGTTTTAAGATATTTTAATGCTGCCGGAGCTCATATAAATGGGCAAATAGGAGAAGATCATTCACCAGAAACCCATCTTATACCTTTAATCCTTCAAGTGGCTTTAAATAAAAGAAAAGAAATCATGATTTTTGGTGATGATTATAATACAAAGGATGGAACATGTGTTAGAGATTATATCCATGTATCAGATTTAGCATCAGCCCATTCATTAGCTTTAGATAGATTAATAGCTGGAGGAAAGAGTAGAATATATAATCTTGGTAATGGCACTGGATTTACAGTAAAAGAAGTCATAGATGTTGCTAGAAAAGTTACAGGACACCCTATTCCCGCTATAGTATCTCCTAGAAGAGCTGGTGACCCTGCAACTTTAATTGCATCTTCTGAGAAAGCAATATCTGAGCTAAAGTGGAAGCCTAAATTTAATTCATTAGAGACTATAATAGAAACAGCTTGGAAATGGCATAATGAACATCCAAATGGTTATGAAAAATAATCTAAATTAATCACAAAATATTTTTCTTATATTTAAGTATATAAGAAAATTCTAAAAGATAGCTATATTTATCTAAGATAAATATAGCTATCTTTTAACTTGCCCTACTTTTTTTATATTCTATTATGTAAGCATTTAACTCTCCTCCAACTAGTAATGTTAGAGAGCTTATAAACAACCAAATCATAATTGCAAATACAGCTGATAATCCACCGTAAATTTTAGCATAATTGTTGAAATTATTAACATAAAAAGTAAATATCAAAGATGTAACAATCCATCCTATTGTAGTAAATATTGCTCCTGGCATGACTTCTTTCCATCCTAATCTTTTACATGGGGTAACATTATATAGGAATAAGAATATTATAAACATAACTATAAGTATTATGCTATATCGACCGGCATACCAAAATATATTTATTATAAATGGATGATCTAATCTTGAAATTATAAATTTTTCAATTAATCCACCAAACACAAATAATAGTAACGTCATAGCGATTGTCCATGCTAATAATATTGTATATATTATTGATAAAAGTTTTCTTAATATGTAGCTTCTTGTTTCTACAACTCCATAGGAACTATTTAAACCTTTAATTACAGCTCCAAATCCTGACGAAGACACCCATATAGCAAGTATTATACTTCCCCACAATACATCAGGTCTTTGTATATCTATAATACCACCTATTGTACTTTTTATTAGTTCAAATGATGCTTTAGGCATTATACTTGATAAAAATATGAGTAAATCATCACTGCTTATCTTACTCTTACCAATTAAAGTTATTAAAAATATTAAAAATGGTATAAATGCTAACATTAAAAAATATGCAAGTTGTGCCCCGTTACTTATTATGTCATCTTGAAATATCTTTTTAATGAGTCCTACTACAAAAAATACTTTCTTTTCTTTCTTTTTTTTCATTTTACGCACCTACTATACTATTATTTCCTATAAAACTTAATTTTATACAAATATTATTATAAATTTAAATGCAGATATTTTTACTATACCATATAATTTGCTTATTATTCCATAAAAATAAAGCAAGCTATACTACTAAAATATAACCTGCTTAAATATCTACTATATAATAATTATTTTTCTTCATGCTTTAAATAATAATCTTCTACTATTTTTTGTACTAAACCTTTTATCACACTACCTCTTGCAATCAAAGTCATAACTATTAAAAATGTTCTAATTGCTTCTGCATCTTCCTCATTTTCTATTTTATTTGTACCCCTTATTAGTTCTTCTAATTTATTCTCATCTAATAAAGGTACTGAAAGAAAGTCTTTTATACTTTGCTCCTGGATTTGACAAAAACCTTGATAAGCATCTTCCCATGATAATATATCATCAGTTCTATCATTTATATTATTAAAAGCTAATTTAAAAACTTTTTTTATTTCTTCTGTTGTTAATAATGGTCTCATATGACTTAAAAGAGCTAATTGTGCTAAATGCATCTTAGTATATCCCCTTTTTTTGCCATCTTCTGGTTTAGAAATAACTTCACTTTTAATATAGTTTTGTACTATATTATTAGTATATTTATCATCTGGAAATTTATCATTTAAATAGTCAATAACCTGAGACAAAAAGAGATCATATTTAGGTAACTCTTCATAAGGTACCATATTACATTTTGAGATATTCTCCACAATACTCATTATGTAATCATTACTTAAATCGCTATAACTCAAAATTCACACCTCTTTTCTAGTATTTTACTTTTAAGTTTATAATATTATTATATAGTATTTTAAATTACATTACAAGTTATCGATTTCGATTTTATGGGATTGTTCTAATTACAAATCACAACTCAATTTATTTATAATTAATTAATATAATTAAAGATTTAATATATAAAAAAGATTTTTCTATCTTTTCCGACTAATTTCTCATACAAAATACTCTTTTTACCATTAGTTTTATATATTTTTTTATATCATGAAATAATTATTTTTTTGTAAATTTTCATAAATTTACTCATTGTTTTTTCATTTATTTATATTAAATTCAATAAATATCTAATTTTATACTACTTAAATTATGAAAATGTTAATAAAAAAATATTTTATTGTCTTTTTTTTTATAATTTTATTATTTTATATAAGTTTTGGGTATTGACTTTTCAAAATAATGGTAGTATATTGAGTATATAAAATATTAAAAAAATTTTTTGTAGTTTTATTTTTTAAAAAAGTATTGACTTATTATGACAACTTTGTTATTATCATATTATATTTTGTCGAAAGATGTAGACATAAGGAGGAATAAAAAAATGAAATCAACAGGTGTAGTAAGAAGAGTAGATGAACTAGGAAGAATAGTTATCCCAATAGAATTAAGAAGAACTTTAGATATAGCTGAAAAAGATGCTTTAGAAATATACGTAGACGGTGAACAAATAATTCTAAAGAAATATGAACCAGCTTGCATATTCTGTGGAGATGCTAGAGACGTTGTTAACTACAAAGGTAAAAATATTTGCCAACATTGTTTAGATGAATTAAAGAAATAATTTTAGTTAACATTTACATATTAAATCAGTTTATTGAATTTACCCTATATTAAAAAGACACTTCTCTCCCCCAACGAAGTGTCTTTTACTTTGTTATATATAAATATTTCCTAATCATCAATCATTTTAATCTATATCTATTGAATATTTATATACTTCTGATTTAGGTAACTCCCTCTCCTTTGATACCTGCTTTATAGCGTTCTTTTTAGACATTCCTTTCTCTATAAAGTAGACTATATGCTCCTTAATTGTCATATCTCCCCATTTGGCTATATTTTCACTTCTTATTTCTTCTAATGTTTTACCTTCTAAAACTAAAACAAACTCTCCCTTTGGGCTATTATTCTCAAAGTACCCTATTGCTTCTTCAAGACTTCCTCGATATATTTCTTCATGTAATTTTGTTAATTCCCTACAAACTGCTATATTTCTGTTTCCTAAATTTTCTTTTAAAAAATTCAAAGTATCTAAAACTCTATACGGAGATTCATAAAATATAATAGTTTCTTTTCTATCTTTTAAATCCTCTACAAATTCTCTTTTTTCTTTATTTTCTCTAGGAAAAAATCCCTTAAACATAAATGCTGATGTATCTAATCCTGAATAAATAAGAGCTGTTGTAAAAGCTGTTGCTCCTGGTAAAACCTCAACTTCTATTCCCTCTTCAATACATTTTTTCAAGACAATACTTCCTGGATCTGATATTCCTGGAGTTCCTGCGTCGCTAATTACAGCTATATTTTGCCCGCCTCTAACTTTATTTATAAGCTCTTCACTTTTCCCTTGTTCATTATGCTTGTGATAACTTATAAGAGGTTTCTTAATTTCAAAATGATTTAGTAATTTCAAACTTTGTCTTGTATCTTCCGCTGCCACTACATCAACTAACTTTAAAACTTCTAAAGCTCTTAATGTAATATCACCTAAATTTCCAATAGGTGTTGGAACTAAATATATTTTACTCATAATTTCTTCTTACCCTCTTCCATATATTTTATTTATTTCATCACTATAAGTACCGTCATCATTATATACATAAATAGGTGCTTCCCATTTTAAGTAAGCTCCACCATCTCTTTGACCCTCAACTAAAACTATATTAGGGGCTTTTTTTGTATTTGGATGTATCATCTGAACTCTTTTAGGTTCAATCTTGTACTTTCTCATAGTGCAAAATATATCTGCTAATCTCTCTGGTCTATGTATCATATAAAGTCTACCATTATCCTTTAAGAGTATCCTAGAAGCCTCAATAACATTTTCTAAATTGCACATGACTTCATGCCTTGCAATAGCATACTTATCATTCGGATTTACTATTCCTGATTTTTCAAGCTTATAAGGTGGATTTACTGTTATAACATCAAATTTTTCAAGGTTTTTTAATAATTTTATATCTTTTAAATCACCCCTTATAAATTCAATTGTATTCTGAAAGTTATTTATTTTAAGGCTTCTTCTAGCCATTTCTACAAAATCTTCTTGTATTTCTAACCCTACTATTTTTTCTGGCTCTCTTTTTCCTTTTATTATAAGTGGGATTATTCCTGTTCCTGTACACAAATCCATTACACTATGCTTTCTTTTTATATTAGCAAAATTAGCTAAAAGTACTGCATCTATTCCAAACCTAAAGCCCTCTTTTTTTTGAATTATATATATATCTTTTAATTGTAAATCATCTAAAGTTTCATCATCTTTAATTATAGATAAATCCAAATCTTTTTTTAACTCCTCCATAAATATAACAAGAATATCTGTACCTTAATGACTAAATAATTATTTTGCTTTTACAGTATACCCTTGCACTCCTTTCTAGTATTTTTGTATAGTTTAAAATTCCAATAGTCTTTAAACTCTTTTTTTAATATAAAATATATTATATAGAAGTAAATTATATAAATCTACATAAATAGAAAAAGTAGAAGATATAAAGGATTACTCTTTAATCTTCTACTTTTATCTAAATTATATTTTATGCCCTCCTAACTACTGTAAAAAGCCCTTAATTTAGTATTCTTCTAGCTGTTACGTAATCATAAATATTACCAACTATAACTCCAACTCCAGGTCTTGATGCATGAATCATTTTACCATTTCCCACATATATTCCAACATGCCCTGGGTTTGATACCGTACCTCTTGTAAATACTAAGTCACCTGGCTGTAAGTTCTCTTTAGAAACATAGGTTCCTTGATTTACTTGAGTATATGTTGTTCTGGTTATTGAATACCCAAATTTACTAAAAACATATTGAGTAAATCCAGAACAATCAAAGGAATTTGGGCCTGTTGCTCCATATACATAAGGCAGACCTATAAACTGATATGCATAAGACACAACAGATGTTGCACTTTCATTTACTACTGCCTGTACTGACTGTGTAGAACCATCACTATCACTTATCTTACTTTTAATTGAATTTATTGTTTCATTATTATCTGTTATCTCCAGTTCCCTAGCTTTTTTTACCTCTGTTTCTTTATTTGATATTATGCCTTTGGCTTTCTCTACCCCATTGTTTATATTATTTATAACGCTATCTGTTTGAACTTGATTTTTTAATCCATTTAAAGCCATTATTAGATTATTTAATTCATCAATAGTTTTATTTTCATTTATATCATTTAAAAAAGTTTTAACAAGCTCGTTTTCTAATTCTTCTATATAACTTGCCATACTGTTCTTCTTTTCATACATTTCGTTAATAATAATTTGTTGTTCATCCTTTTTAGCATTAAGTTCTTCCACCTTTTTAGTATTTTCTACATTTATATTATCTAAACTTTTCTTTTTCTCAACTAAGGCATCTATATTATCATCTAATTGGATTTTTTCATTATTTAAATTCTCTATTAAACTCTTATCTAGTGAAAATATTTTACTCAATGTATTAATACTTTCTAACAAACTTCCAAAATTATCAGATGATAATAGTATTGATATATAATTATTATAAAAACCTCCCTTATAAGTTGCTCTTAATCTCTCTCCCAAAATCTCTTGCTGTTCTTTTATTGAGTCCTTTATGCTACTAATATTTTCTTCTATAGTACCTATCTCTTCCTCTAACTCTTTTATTTTTCTATTATTTTCTTCTATTTCAAAAAATATAGGCTCTATCTCATCTGTTAGAGCATCTATCTTATTTTCCAAATCTCTTATAGTACTCTCTATATTTTTATACTCCTCTTGACTTTGTTCAATTTCCTCTGTCTTTTCATCAGTTACTGGAGTTGCATAAGTACTTATACTAAAATTAAGTACAGTTATAATAGCAACTATTGAAGAAATTATTTTTTTTCTCATTAAAAAACTGCTCTCATTATCCTAGCAACGAGAACTCACTCCCCCTTTACTTTTTATGTTTAACATTATAACATTTATTTTAAAATAAATCCATTTTTTACCTGATAGTTATTGAAATTGATTACTATACGTAATAATATTCTAATATCACAACAAAACAGGACTTTACTAAATACCTTTATAGTAACTAAAATATTTTAATTTTATTTTAAAAAAATTATTGACAAGCTGAATAATTTAATATAAAATGAATATGTTCCCGGGGTGTGGCGCAGATG
This sequence comes from uncultured Sarcina sp., assembly GCA_963559995.1. Lineage (GTDB taxonomy): Bacteria > Bacillota > Clostridia > Clostridiales > Clostridiaceae > Sarcina. The sequence goes on along the minus strand of CAUWNL010000036.1, from coordinate 10,454 downwards.
GGAGCGCGCGTGGTTTGGGACCATGAGGTCGCAGGTTCAATCCCTGTCACCCCGACCAAATAAAAAAGGATTGTAATATACAATCCTTTTTTTGTTATTCTATTTCTCTTTCTAAAATATTTTTTATGTTCCTTATTATTTTTTCATATTTATCTAGTTTAACCTTCATTAACATATTTTCTTTCTTCAAGCTTTCAACTTCTAAAAAATCATCAGTATTTCTATAACTAGAGTTATTAAATATATTCTTTATTTCATCTAAAATCTTCTTAGAATAGTCCTTTTTTGCAGTCCATTTATCTTGCAAATCAGCTACATTTAAACAAATTCCATATAAATAATAAAAATGTCTGGTATCCTTACTATCATCCTTTGGGTAACCTGCCGCTCCTACATATAATGCTAGGTGATCTAAATGAGCTTCTACTCCATCTTCCCAACATTTAAATTTGGTATATTCCTCAATTAAAACTCCGTCATCACTATATTTAAATTCCTTTACACCATAAGGATTATTAAATTCTTCTTTTAAATCACCATTGAAATTTCCAAAATCAGTTTCTATTGCTGCTTGAACATAAGCTACTATAGGATTAACGTTCCCACATGATATATATAAATTATTATATATATCCCAAAGATTTAGGAATAACTGAGTAGCATTATTTCCTTCAGCCCACTTCTTAATTTTATCCTCATCAAAATAATTATCCTTAATTAAAACACTAGATAAATTTTTAATATTCTCATTAAAAGTATCATTCATTTCTCTATTATTTAAATCTAATAAATCTTTCATACAAACCTCAAATTTATGTTTTAAATAATTATATTCCTTCATTTAAGCCTTTATTCTATACAATTAATATATTTTATATGTTAAACTAACTTAAGGGAGTGTGATTATAAATGATTGAAAATACTAAAGCAATAATATTTGATTTAGATGGAACATTAATTGATTCAATGTGGCTTTGGGATAAAATAGATACTACATATTTAAATAAATTAGGAATAAACAAGCCTTCTGATTTAAAAAAAGAAATAACACATCTTAGCTTTGATAAAACAGCTGAATATTTTAAAAAAAGATTTAATATAGAAGATTCTATAGATGATATATTAAAAACTTGGTATAACATGTCCTATTATGAATATACCAATAATATAAAACTTAAATCTGGAGCTAAAGAATTCTTAGAATACATATCAAATAAAGGTATAAAACTTGGTATCGCTACTAGTAATTCTATGGTTTTAGTAGAGGCATGCCTAAAATCAAACAGAATCTTTCACCTGTTTGATGAAATTACTCTTACATCAGAGGTTTCTAGGGATAAAAGATTTCCAGATGTGTACCTTTTAGCTGCTAAAAGATTAGGCGTATCGCCTAATAATTGTATAGTTTTTGAAGATATACTTCCTGCTATTTATGGTGCAAAATCAGCTAATATGACAGTTATAGCTGTAGATGATGTGAATACTCCCTTAGAAGATAAACCTATAATCCGCGAGGAGGCATTAATGGTTATTAATGATTATAATGACTTATTTAAGAAAATAAAAATTTAAACTTAGAATTTCATCTATATTATTTTAAGTAAATAAATAGCTATATCAATTTATAAAACTAAAACAATTAAAATAAGTATTTCAATTATTATAAATGTTGATATAGCTAATTTTTTTATTAATATAATTTTACTTATTCCCCAATAGTTTAATAGAAAACAACTATTTTTATAATATCTTTATATTCAAACATTAATCAAAATTCTTTATAGCTGTTTTAATTTGCTTAGCCCTATGTTTCCATGTATTATCTCTAGCTTCTTTTTTTAATATTCTTTTATATTCCTCGTCATGAGTTAATATTTTTATTGCATAATCTACTTTTTCTATAAAATCATCATCACTATAAGCTATTTGGCAAGACTCATAAGACTTGCATTCATTTATATCAGTTGTTACTATCGGCTTTTCTAACGCCATATATTCAAATATTTTTACTGGAGATGTTGAATCAGTTATATCATTTTTTATAAACGGAACCATGCAAACATCAAAAAATGCTGAGTATGTTATTAAGTCTATATAATTTATTATTCCTAGATAAGATACATTAAATAGTTTATCTAAACCACTCTTATCATAGCTCCTATCATAATTCATTCCTATTAATACAATTTCATAATCAGGTCTTTGTTGTGCTAGTTTTCTAATTTTTTCATAGTCAAACCAGTTAGCCAAAGCCCCATAATATCCTATTATAGGCTTACCCTTGTCCACTATTTGCTTCATTCTTTTTGCTATATTAAAACCTGTTTTATCAAAGTCCTCTAAATTTACTCCATTTGGAACTAATATAATTTTTTCTGATGATCCTCTAATATCCTCTGATATTTTTTTCAGTTTTTTTGCAGTAGATACTACTAAAACATTATTTATATCCTTTAAAAGTTTTTTATGATCTTCTATCATTTGAGTACTAACAGTTATACCACTTATCTCTGATGATATCTCATCTACAAAATCATATATAACCTTAAATCCTCTATCTATATAATATTTTTTTATTTTATCATAAGGAACATCATAAAGGCACGTTGCATAAACATGAACAAATTTAGGTTTATCTATATCACTTATAGTGTCAAAAAAGGCTTTGTTTAAACTGTCCATATCTAAATTAATTAAATAAAGGTTCTCCTTTATTTGTTTTATAGAAAATATCTCCTTATCCTGAACCATATCAGTTCTATATATATATAATATTTTTTCGTTACTCATAGCCTCTGCTAAATGTTGGGGTCTTTGTTTTAAATCTATATTCCACCCAAAAGAAGCATGGAAAACGACTATTGCATCATATTCTTCTTGAAATATTTCATTAAAGGTTATTTTAAATGCTTCATATTGAGTATTATATACTATTGAATTAAATGTACTTTCTATTATTTTATTTATATTTTTATATCTGTCATAAAATTCACCACTTAATACTTGATAATTAAACTCCTCTTCATCATCAACATCAAAACCTTGATACATAATTTTATTTATTTCTGGATATGCTTTTAATATAGATTCTGTTAACTCTATTTTCTCCTCTTCTCCAATACTATCATATCCATTTTCTATAGCATCATTTATAATGTCACTAGGGATTTTATGCTTTGCTTTAAATCCAAACATTTTATACCCTCCATTCTTCCTTTAAAAATACAAAACCATCACTTTTTCTTTTGTTATTCACAGTAAAACTTATAGTATTTTCTAGGCTCTCTAATGCAACTAGATTTTGACTTTCGCAAAATAATATATCTATATAATAAATTCCATCTTTAAGTGTAAGGTTATTAAATGTTAATCTAATATTATTTATACCTAAATTCCAAGGTATCAAAAATCCATCTGCATTGCTATTTACAGAACATATGAACTGATCCATATGTCTAAACTCACAAGGTGTCGTATATGCTCTTCTAAGCTCAACTGTAATCCCTGGTGTATTTATATCTTCATTTAATACCTCATATACTATATTAAAAGTTATAGAATCACTATAATTGAAATCATTTTTATCTTCACATATAGTTACTCTTTCCAGTTTTACAAAACAACTTTTAGTTTTTGTATTATTTAATTTTATAAGACTTCTATAATAATTTTCAACTACTTCTATAGCAGAACCTATTTCCTTGATCTTGCCTTTTTCAAGCCAAATAGCTCTTTCACAATAATTCTGAATAGTATCCAATCCATGAGATACGTATAGTATTGTTTTCCCTGAGTCTTTAAATTCTTTAAATTTATCCATACATTTTTTTTGAAACTCTATATCTCCCACAGATAATATTTCATCAACTATTAATATATCTGGATTTACATTTATAGCAACAGCAAAGGCTAATCTTGCATACATTCCACTTGAATATGTTTTTACAGGATAATTTATAAATTCGCCAATATCAGCAAATTTTATTATATCATCTTTTATACAGTTAATCTCATCTTTACTCATTCCCATTATACTACCATTTAGATATATGTTGTCTATACCTGTAAGTTCTTGATTAAAACCTGTTCCAAGTTCTAAAAGAGATGCCACTTTTCCATTTATAAAAACATCTCCTGAACTTTTAAAACATACTCCTGTTAAAATCTTAAGTAAAGTTGATTTTCCAGAACCATTACTTCCTATTATACCTAATATTTCACCTTTATTAACATGAAAAGTTAAATTATTTAAAGCTAAAAATTCCTCTGCACTATCTTTATCAAAAGGATTTATTATTCTTTTTAATTTATTTTTTTTAGAGTTATAAATCTTATATCTTTTACAAAGATGTTCAACTCTTATAGCATAAGTCATTTTAACCCTCCATTACGAATTTAATATAAAATTTTTCATGTCCTTAGCTCTTTTACTCCATGTATTCTCTTTACCTTCATTACTCAGTTGAAGTTTATAATTATAATCATCTTTTAATTTAATTGCTTTTTTTATATTGTCTATAAACTCATTATGATCTTTACTTATTAAAGGAGATTTATATTTTTTACATTCAGGCAAGTTAGTAGTTACTATTGGTTTTCCTAATGCCATATACTCAAATAATTTAACAGGAGATGTAGACTTTGTTATATCATTTATTATAAATGGAATTATTGAAATATCAAAAAATTTAGCATAATTAGGCAAATCATCATATTCAACTACATCAATATAGTAAACATTATTTAAACTAAGTATCCCACTTTTAGCTAAAGATTTATCATAATCTACCCCAATAAGAATTATGTTAATATTGTTAAATTCCTTAGAAATTCTTTTTATAAGACCGTAATCAAACCACTTAGCTAAAGCCCCAAAATACCCTATTATTTTTTTACCTGAATCTATTATGTTTTTCATTTTTTCTGGAACATCTTTACTCTTTAAACAAGAAAAATGATTAAAATCTACCCCATTTTCTATAAGAGTTAATCTTTCTATCCCTCTTATATCTCTGACTTCTTTATACAATTCATCTGCCGTTGTTATAACATAAGTATTTTCCACATCCTCTAACATGAATCTATGACTTTTTTTAATATTCTCTGTTAACTTAAAACCTGCAATATCATCTGCCAACTCATCAACAAATTCATATATTATTTTAAATCCCCTAGTTAAAAACTTTTTTACATACTTATCATATTCAATAAAAGATGTCGAATAAATTTGAGCAAAAGCCTTAATATGACTTTCTTTAATGATATCTAATAATCCTTCTTGTACCCAGTAAATATCTGTATTTATAAGATATAAATTATCCTTTATTTTTTTACAAATTTCTACCTCCTTATCTATATAAGGTGAAGATTTATAAAAATATAAAATATTTTCATCTGATAAATTTAAGGCTATATGTTGTGGCCTTTGAAACATCTTCATATTAAAACCAAAATACACATCAAATATTATTATTGCGTCATATTTGTTCTCACATATTAATTTTTTTAACTCATCCAAAAATTTTTCTTTGCATTTTACGTCTTTCTTCCCTAATATTTCTATATAAATAACCCCTATAAGGGACCTTAAAATATTCCTTATCTTTTCTTTAATGCTCATAATTCACCTAAAACCCATTTTTATTTTAATATTTTATATTTATTAACTCATAAAAAATTTCAGCTTTTTTTCTCCATGTATTTTCTAAAGCCTCTTCCCTTAAATAATCATAATATATATCATTTTTATCTATATTTATTGCATAATCCAACTTTTCTATAAATTCATTATTATCTCTACCTATTAATACTGATTTATATTTTCTACATTCTCTTAAATTAGTTGTCACTATAGGCTTATTTAATGCCATATACTCAAAAAGTTTCACAGGATTTGTAGATTCCGTAATATTATTTAATAAAAATGGTATTATAGATATAGTAAAATATTTGGCATATACAGGTAGTTCATTATAATCAATAACTCCTAAATAATGAATATTACTCATATTTTCTATACCACTTTTTTCAAATTCATTATCATACAAAAATCCTATTAAAACTATTTCATAATTAGGTCTTTCTTCAGCTATTTTCCTTATAAGCTTATAGTCAATCCATTTAGCTAATGCTCCAAAATATCCTATTATAACATTTTCTTTATCAACAATACCTTTAATCTTTTTAGGAATTTCATCACTTTTATTCTGCCAGTGACTATATTCAACCCCATTACTCACCATTGCAACTTTATTAATACCTCTTATAGTTGCTACATCTTCCATAAGCTTATCTGCGGTAACTAAAATAAAATTATTTTTATTTATTAATATATTTTTATGTCTTTCATAAATAAATTTAGGTAGTTCACCTGATATCTCACTTGATAATTCATCTATATACTCATACACTATGTTAAACCCATTATTTAGATATTTATCTTCTATATATTTTTCATCTAAATATATATCTGTTGAATATAGTGATAAAAACTTCCTCTTATTATTATTTTTCAAGATATCAAATAAAACATTTTGAAGAACATAATTAGACATATTAATTAAGTATAATCTATCCTTTAACTTCTTTATTCCTTTTATATTAGAATCAAACCGCTCAGATGTTCTATAAAAATAAAGAAATCCTTTATCTGAAAGCTCTCTTGCCATATGTTGAGGGCGTTGAAACAATGGTATATTCCATCCTACCCTTGAATCGAAAACTATTATAGAGTTATACGTCTCATAATTAATTATATTTTTAAGTTCATTATAATATAGATCATATGTTTTTCTATAATTATAACTACTACTATTAACAAAAGTTATAATTCTATACTTTATAGACCTTAATACCCTGTTTAACATAACTTTTAATCCAAAGTTATTAGAAATTTTTATGCCTTTTTTTATTAGATCCTTAAAGTTCATCTAAATCTTCTCCTAACCTTATTTTGACCAATTATGCTGTAAAATTATGAACCCCTCACCTCTATATTTATCATTCATTACAAACTTATAAGCTTTAGTTTTTCTATAAAATTCTTTATCATCTGATAAAAAAACTATATCTAAATAATAAATTCCTGACATCAAATTAAGACTTTTTAAGTTAAAGCATATCTTATTATTCCCTAATGAAAATGGTATTTTTTTATCTGAATCTATGCTATTAAAAGAACATACAAATTGATCATTTCCTCCGTTCTCACTTAGATAATTATCAGTTTTTCTTATTTCTATAACCATTAAAACATTAGAAATTTCATTAGATTTTATGCTATAATCAATCTCTATCTCTAAGTTATTTAAATATCCTATTTCTTTTGAAAGCTTATTTACCTTAATATACTCAATTATGTTATTATCAATATCTTTAATAATCTTTGTATTATTCTTTGGAAGAAAACTTAAATTATAATACTTTTCTACTACTATAATTGAATTTCCATCATCTATAACCTTTCCTCTATCAATCCATATAGCCCTATCACAAAACCTTTTTACCGTGCTTAACCCATGTGAAACATAAAGTATAGTTTTTCCTCTTTTTTTAAAATCATTAAATTTTTCTAAACATTTAACTTGAAACTTAATATCCCCTACAGATAAAATTTCATCTACAATTAGAATATCTGGGTCTATATTTATAGCTACGGAAAAAGCTAACCTTGCAAACATTCCACTTGAATAATTCTTAACTGGTTGATATAAAAAATCTCCTATATCTGCAAAATCTATTATATCTTTAATTTTCTTATCTATTTCGGCTTTCTTTAGTCCATTTAAGCTTCCGTTAAAATATATATTCTCATAACCTGAAAGTTCCATATCAAAACCTGAGCCAAGTTCTAATAATGATGCTATCTTACCATTTACCATCATATCTCCATAATTTTTAAAAGCTACTCCAGTCAAAATTTTTAAAAGTGTTGATTTTCCCGCTCCGTTATTACCTATTATTCCAATTGTCTCCCCCTTATTTATAGTAAAAGAAATTTCATTTAGAGCATAAAATTTTTTTATTTCACATTTTCTATGTATTATAGATTTTAAAATTTTTTTATTCTTTTTGTAAATTTTATACATTTTTATAAGTTTATTTGTTTCTATAGCTTTTTCCATAGCATATTCTCCTACTTATATTATTTATAAAATTAATAAATTTTTCATAGTTAAACTTCTTTATTTAATCTATAAAATTATAATTGATTTGTATTTTATTATAAAACATCATCAAATTCTGGTCTAAATCTACTAAACTCATTAGAAGCAAACATAAATAAAAGAAAAACAATCATCCAAAAATATATACTATATGTAAAAGTAGTAATATTAGTTCCTAAAAATGCATCTCTAAATAATTCTATTAAGTAATATAACGGATTAATTTTTAAAACTAGTCCTATCCATGTTATATTTTTTTCAATAAGTAAATCTCCACTTTGCCACATAATTGGACAAGTCCAAAATAAAAACTGCATAACTACCCCTATACCATGTAGTATATCCATAGACATAACCACCCATGTAGCTAATAGCCTAGTTAATGCCGATAAAAATACTATAGTTGCTAATATTGCGTATATGAGCTTCAAATAATTTATAATACTTAAAACTCCGTTTATCTCAAAAATTATAAAAGTTATAAAAAGTAAAATTAAAAACGTATAGAAACTTATAAATATTCTTATATTAGGCAATATCTCTATAGGAAATTTAACCTTTTTGACTAAGAATGATTTATTTCTTATAGAACTAGCGCCTGAAACTATAACATCTGATATAAATATCCAAGGAACATACGCAGAAACAAGCCAAACTAAATAAGGAACTTCTATATCTCCTGTTATATTTCTCATTCCCGAAGAAAAGATAAGCCAAAATACACCTATCATAGCTAACGGTCTTATAATAGCCCAAATTATGCCAAGCCTTGCATTTGCAAACTCTTGCTTGAATTCTTTTTTTGATAAATCAACAATAGTAAACCAATTAGAATAGATACTCTTTTCTATTTTAATCCAATTTTTCAAGTAACCCACTTCCTTAATAACCCTTATATCTATACATTGTTTTCATTATTTTATAGAAATATACATAGCGAAATAACATATCTTCTTACAACTTAAAAATGTATAAAAAATTAGGATATTAGTTTAGAATAATATATTCTAATTACTAATATCCTAATTTTTTCAGGAGCTAATTATAGCATTTCTACAGTATATTTATCTCTTAATTCTTTTATTAATTCTAAATATTTTTGTTCTTGTTTTTGATTTAATAATTGTTTTAATGCACTTTCTTTTATTTCTTCAAATGCCTTTGTTGAACTATCTTTTTTATCAGATACTTTTATTAAGTGATATCCAAATTGAGTTTTTACTGGATCACTAACTTCACCTACTGGTAAAACGAAAGCAACTTCTTCAAACTCAGGAACCATCATTCCTTTAGAGAAAGATCCTAGATTTCCACCTTGTTCTTTTGAAGGACAAGAAGAATATTGTGATGCTGCATCCTCAAAACTTAGTTCATTTGAAGCAATTTTTTCTTTTATTTCTTTTGCAAGATCTTCTGAATCAACTAATATATGTTTTGCTGTTACATTAGCTGGTTCTATAAAAGCTTCTTTATTTTCATTATAATACTTTAAAACTTCTTCATCTAAAACAGTAACTTCTGATAATACTTTACTCATAACTATTTGAGCTAATAACTCTTTAGCTATTTTATTAATTTGCTCAGTATATTCAACTGATTTATCTACACCTGTTTCTTTTCCTAATTCATACATTAATTCGAAAGCAATTGCTTGGTCTAATATATTTTTTCTTCCTTGTTCATTATCCATCATTGCTTGTTGTTGAGCTGGATATCTTGATATAACTTCTGTAATGTAATCTGAAGTTATATCTCTTCCTGCTACTCTTGCTAAAACTTTATTATCCATAATAAAATCTTCCTTCCTTCTTTCCTTCTTTAAAATTTACTGTATAATTTGTTTTAATAAAAACTATTTACTGATATAAAATAAATATTTTACAATTTAAACGATTAATTACTCTTTAATAAATAACGTGAAAATTATACAATATATATTTATATAAAATTAAAAAGCCTAGCAGAAGCTAGGCTTTTTGGTGGCTCGAACTGGAATCGAACCAGTGACACGAGGATTTTCAGTCCTCTGCTCTACCGACTGAGCTATCGAGCCATATGACCTGGCAACCACTTACTCTCCCACATAGTCTCCCATGCAGTACCATCAGCCTCTAAAAGCTTAACCTTCGTGTTCGGAATGGAAACGGGTGTTACCTTAAAGAGCATTATCACCAGATATTTAAGTTTTGAAAGATATTCTTTCAAAATTGCACTAAGTATTAACTTTTAAGTTGTTTGGTCAAGCCCTCGACCTATTAGTATCAGTCAGCTAAACATGTTACCATGCTT
>CAUWNL010000035.1:0-28593 GCA_963559995.1 uncultured Sarcina sp. | reverse complement strand
TTTAACCCTCTATAGTACCATTTTTATCATTTTCATAGAAAATATTTCATATTTATAATATTTTATTTAAATTAAGTTTGATACAATGAAATATTTTCAAACTTATCTAGTAAAAAAAGATTATCTTAAAATTTTAATAATCTAAAAAATTATTATTAATTATTAAGATAATCCTCAATTTACTTATTTATTTCTAAATTCTTCAACTTCACAATCAATTCCAAAATAATTTAATATATTATCAACTATTCTCTTTGAAGCTTTACCGTCTCCATAAGGATTTATAGCTTTGCTCATTTTATTATAATTATCTTCATTATTTATAAGAGCATTTGCTTCTCTAACTATAGTTTCTCTATTTGTTCCTACTAATTTTACAGTTCCTGCATCTATAGCTTCTGGTCTTTCAGTTACATCCCTTAAAACTAACACTGGTTTTCCAAGATGTGGAGCCTCCTCTTGAAGCCCTCCCGAATCACTCATAACCATAAAACATTTATTCATTAAGTTATGTGTTTCTTTAGTATCTAATGGAGGTAAAAGATGTATTCTTTCTCTTCCTTCTAACTTACTATAAACAACATCTCTTACTACTGGATTTAGATGCACAAGATATACAAGCTCAACATCTTTATTTTCTTCAACAATATCAATTAATGCATGACATATATTATCTATTCCTTCTCCCCAGTTTTCCCTTCTGTGGGCTGTTATCATTATAACCTTTTTATTTTCGAAATCTATATAATTTAATTCATCACTTTCAAAAACATAATTTTCATCTATAGTGTGTTCCATAGCATCTATCACTGTATTACCAGTTATTTTTATTATATCTTCATTAATTCCCTCTCTTAGGAGATTCTTCTTTGAACTTTCAGTTGGTGAAAAATGCAAATCAGCTAAAGCGCCTGTTAGTCTTCTATTCATCTCTTCAGGGAATGGAAAATATTTATCATATGTTCTAAGTCCAGCTTCAACATGCCCAATCTTAATTTGCTGATAAAAGGCAGCTAATCCTCCTGCAAATGTTGTTGTTGTATCTCCATGAACTAAAATCATATCAGGCTTTTCTTCACTAAATACTTCCTCTAGACCTTCTAAAACCTTCGTTGTTATTCCCGTTAAACTTTGACGAGTTTGCATTATATTTAAGTCATATTCAGGCTTTATACTAAAAAGTGCTAAAACTTGGTCTAACATCTCTCTATGCTGTGCTGTTACACAAACCTTTGACTCTATTTCTTCCCTTTTCTCTAGTTCTTTAACTAAAGGTGCCATCTTTATAGCTTCAGGTCTAGTTCCAAAGATAGTCAATACCTTTATTTTATTCATAAAAATATATCCTCCAAACTATATTACTTAGTTCCAAAAAGCCTATCTCCTGCATCTCCAAGACCTGGAACTATATATCCATGTTCATTCAACTTTTCATCTATAGCAGCTACATATATATCTACATCTGGATGAACATTTTTAACTGTCTCTATTCCTTCTGGAGATGATATTAAGCACATTAATCTTATTTTATTAGCTCCTCTCTTTTTAAGAAGAGTTATTGCATCTGAAGCTGATCCTCCTGTAGCAAGCATAGGGTCTACTACAATTACATCCCTTTGAGCTATATCTTGAGGTAACTTACAAAAATATTCAACAGGCTTTAAAGTTTCTTCATCTCGATAAAGCCCTATATGACCAATTTTAGCAGCTGGTATCAAATTTATAATTCCATTTACCATACCTAACCCTGCTCTTAAAATAGGTACAATAGCTACTTTTTTTCCTGATAACACAGAACATTTAGTTTTACATATTGGAGTCTCAATTTCAACTTCTGTTGTTTGAAGATCTCTTGTTGCTTCATATGCCATAAGCATTGAAACCTCTTCTACTAGTTCTCTAAAATTTTTTGATCCTGTATTTTTATCTCTTATCATTGATAATTTATGCAATATAAGTGGATGTTTTATTTCTGTAACTTTACTCATTTTTATTCCTCCTAAAATATAGATTAATATAAAATTGGTAAAATAAATTATTTCCTATATTCTTCTTCTATTCCTGTTATTTTATCTATTCTTCTTTGATGTCTTTCACCTTGAAATTTAGAATTTAAAAAAGTATCTACTATGTCTAGAGCTAATCCTACTCCAACTACTCTTTCTCCTAATGTTAAAATATTAGCATTATTATGCTCTCTTGTTGCATGAGCACTAAATGTATCATGGCAAAGGGCAGCTCTTATCCCTGGAACTTTGTTAGCGGCGATAGATATTCCTATACCTGTTCCACAAACTAATATTCCAAAATCGAACTCTCTTTTAGCAACTTCTTTAGCAACCTCTTTGGCAATATCAGGATAATCGCAAGAATCCACTGTATAGGTTCCAAAATCCTTTAACTCTATATTTTTAGCTTTTAAATGCTTTATTATCTCTGTTTTTAAATTAAACCCACCATGATCACAACCTATTGCTATTTTCATATTAATGCACCTCTTTATATTATTTTTAGGATGTCAAACCCACAAGCCTTTTTAAGTCTATTCATTATAGCAACACCTAAACCCTCTTCAATGAAAGCTTCACTTATTATTATATCTACACCATTATCATCAAATTTTCTCAATGTTGAAAATAAATTTCTAGCTATACTAGACAAATCTTCTCTTTTTCCTAAAGATAAAACTAATCCTTCTTTATAATTCTTTTGTGTTTCATAGGTTGCCATAACGCCAACTTTTAGACCTTCATCTATGTAATTATGCACCATTTCACTAATTTTTTCAATAGATTTATCTAAAGGTCCATCAACAACTCTTACTTTTGCTTTAGGGGAGTAATGTTTATATTTCATTCCTGGAGCCTTAGGTTTTAAGTTATTATCTAAGCTTATTATTCCTTTATCTATATATATATCATTAGAAATTTCTTGTAACATTTCTAGTGTTATACCACCTGGCCTTAATATGCATGGAGGATTTACTGTTACATCTATTATTGTTGACTCAACTCCAACTTCACTTTCACTATAACCTAATATATAGTCTACTCTTCCATCTAAGTCTTCAATACATCTTTTAACATCTGTAGGGCTAGGCTTTCCTGAAAGATTAGCAGATGGAGCTGCAATTGTAACGCCTGATTTTTTTATAAGTTTTTTTGCAACTTTGTCACTTGGCATTCTAATTCCTATAGTATCTAGATTGGCTGATGTAACACTTGGGATTATGCTATTTTTTTCAACAATTAAAGTCATTGGACCTGGCCAGAATTTATCTACTAATTTTTCAGCAATTTCTGGAATGTTTTTTCCATACTTATATAAATCTTTTTTATCTGCTATATGTATTATAAGTGGATTATCTTGCGGTCTTCCCTTTGCAATAAAAATCTTTTTAACAGCTTCACTATCTAATGCGTTAGCTCCAAGACCATAGACAGTTTCTGTGGGAAAAGCTACTAATCCTCCTCTCTTTATAACTTCTGCTCCCTCCTCTATAAATTTTTCATCTTTTTCTAAGTCTTTTATAATACTAATCTTAGTTTCCATATCTAATCTCCTTATTTATTCTCATCTATTGCCTAGCATAGTTTTTATCTTTATATAAAGGTATTTCTGTTAAAACTACTACATTATTACACAATTTTCTTTATAATAATTTATATAAAATTAATGATTCTTTAAAGTCCATACTAAGCTATTATTTAACTAGAACTTAGTTTTAAAGCCTTACATTATACATGTAAGGCTTTAAATATATTAAAAATCTGTATTTCCCATTTGTTCCATTTTCTTTGCTTGGTCTTCAGTTATTAGAGCGTTTATAATTTCATCTATATCTCCATCCATAAATGTATCTAGTTTGTAAAGAGTTAATCCTATTCTATGGTCTGTAACTCTACCTTGTGGATAGTTATAAGTTCTTATTCTTTCACTTCTATCCCCAGTACCTACTTGGCTCTTTCTATCCTCGGCTATTCCTGCAAGTCTTTCTGCTTCTGCTTTCTCATAAAGTCTAGCTCTTAATATTTTCATAGCTTTTTCTTTATTCTTAAGCTGTGATTTTTCATCTTGACAAGAAACAACTTCTCCTGTTGGTACGTGAGTTATTCTAACAGCTGAATCTGTTGTATTAACGCATTGTCCTCCATTACCTGAAGCTCTAAACACGTCTATTCTTATATCTTTTTCGTTGATTTCAACTTCTACATCATCAACTTCTGGAAGCACTGCAACAGTAGCTGTTGATGTATGTATTCTTCCTGAACTTTCTGTATCTGGAACTCTTTGAACTCTGTGTGCACCACTTTCATATTTAAGCTTTGAGTAAGCTCCTGCTCCCCTTATCATAAATACTACTTCTTTAAAACCTCCAATATCAGTTTCATTAGCACTCATAAGTTCAACTTTCCATCTATTTTTTTCTGCATACTTTGTATACATTCTAAAAAGATTTGCAGCAAATAAGGCTGCTTCATCTCCTCCTGCTCCACCTCTAATTTCAACAAAAACATTTTTATCGTCATTAGGGTCTTTAGGAAGAAGAAGTATTTGAATTTCAGATTCTAGACTTTCCTTTCTTTCTGATAATTCTTTTACTTCAGCACTTATCATTTCCTTCATTTCAGGATCTGATTCTTCACTTAACATTTCTTTATTAGCTTCTAATTCTTCTGTAGCTTCCTTATATTCTTTATATTTATTAACTATTATCTCTAAGTCAGCATGTTCCTTACATAACTTTCTCCATTCATTTTGATTTGCCATTATGCTAGGATCACTTATTTTAACGGAAAGTTCATCATACTTATTTTCAATAAAGTTTAACCTATCTAGTATCATCTATTTATCACTCCGCAACTCATATTTTCACATTCAGTTATTATAACATAACATTATATTTTTTTTCAAGTTTTAACTTAAGTTACATCTTAGATCTTGTTTATTATGATTTAAAATAATTTTCCTATAACTACTCTATCTAAACCTGCTAAATCTTTTATAACTCTTATATCTTTATAATTCTCTTGCTTCATTAACAGTTTGACATCTTCTCCTTGATCAAAACCTATTTCAAAGGCTAATATTCCATTTTCTTTTAGAACCTTTTTACTATCTCTTATTATTCTTTTATAAAAATTAAGACCATCAGCTCCACCGTCTAATGCTATATGAGGTTCGTAGTTTTTAACATCATCCATAAGAGTATCTATTACACCTTCCTTTATGTAAGGAGGGTTTGAAACAAGAATATCATATCTTTTATCTCCCTTTATTACTTCATCTAAAAGATCACTCTTTATAAACTTACATCTCTCTTGAAGCTTTAAGTTTCTTATATTTATCTTTGTAACTTTCTCTGGCATAATTGCAACATCTACTAAATCAACTAATACTTTTTTTCTATAATAAGCTAGAGAAACTCCTATTGCGCCGCTTCCTGAACAAAGATCACATATATTAAGATTTTCATCTTCTCCTATATTTTTCAAAACCTCTTCAACTAAAACTTCTGTATCTCCCCTTGGAACTAATACACCATCTTCTACATATAAATCTAAACCCATAAACTCACATCTTTTTAATATGTATTGGATTGGCATTTTTCTCTTTCTTTTTTCTACTAATTCCATAAATCTTTTTTCTTTGTATTTTGATATTTTTTCATCTTTATTTATTATTAACCATAGCTTATCCTTATTTAAAATGTTCCCTAGTAAAAGATTGCTATCTAAAATATAAGTATCAATATCTTCTTTTTTTAAAATATCTTTGGAAATATTTAATAGTTCTTCCACAGTCTTCTCAGGGTCTTTTATTCCTTCTGCTTTTTTTAAAGCCATAATTGCCACCTCTATCTGCATATTATTTGGTTCTCTTGTTGTAAGCATCTGTAGCTTTAGTCCTGGATATGCTACAATTTTTGATATTTTACTCTCTGAACGTGCAAGCCATTTTATAATCTCATAAGATATTCCTACAGCTAGAGGTAAACATATTAATCTAGTTACTATTCTTATTGTTACAGAATCCCAATTGATAAATGAAAACAAAAAAATATTTACAATAATAACTATAAGCAAAAAATTAGTTCCACACCTTGGATGAAATCTTGAATACTTCTTTACATTATCTACAGTTAATTCTTCCTCATTTTCATAGCAAAATATGGTTTTATGTTCTGCCCCATGATACTGAAATAATCTTTTTATGTCTCTAGTTTTTCCTATTATATATATATAGGTAAGTATAATTCCTACACTTATAAGTCCTTCTAAAAAACTTAAGATAACTTCAGGTACACCAAAATATCTTATAAAATCAGTAATAAGAACAGGTACAACAATAAAAATTCCTACTGCAATAATTAATGATATTAAAACTGAAATTCCTAAAATTATATCATCAGTTTTTTTCCCTAAAACTTTATTTAACCATACTTCAAACTTTGATGGCTCTTCTTCTAAAGGGCTTTGAGATGAAAAATCCATTTCTTTCATACCCTCCATTAAAGAACCTAGAAGTATAACTATTCCTCTTACTATTGGCAAAGATAAAACTTTATTCTTGTTTACATCTTGCTTTATTTTTCTAAACCTTACATTTATCCTTCCATTTGGCATCCTAACAGCTGTAGCTACTCCAACTTTTCCCCTCATCATAACCCCATCTAAAACTGCTTGACCACCAACTTCACTCTTTCTCATAAATCTTCTCTTCCTCTCACATCTTTATTTTTTAGATTGTGATTTGTACTTAAAATAACATTGACCACATAATGCTTCATATTGAACATTATCTAATAAGTCTATAGCTACTTGTTCTCCCTCAAATATAAACTCTCCATTTAACATCCTAGCATTTAAAACTGCTTTTCTACCACACTTACATATAGTTTTCATCTCTTCTATACTATGAGCTAATAGGAGCAATCTTTCACTTCCTTCAAAACCATTCATTTTAAAATCTGTTCTTAAACCATAACATATAACTGGGATATCCTTAGTTACAGCTATTTCAAAAAGTTCATCAATATGATGAGTTAAAAGGAATTGTACTTCATCTACGATTATACAATCTATCTTTTTACCCTTCTTCAAATTTTCTTCTATTATCTCTAAAATATTATCTTCTTTATTTATTAAAAAATCTACTTCTTTATCTACGCCAAGTCTAGATACTACTTTAGTACCACCCTTTTTATCCACATCTGGTTTTATTATTATAGGAACCATTCCTCTTTCTTCATAATTATATGCAACTTGCATTAAATGTGTTGATTTTCCTGAATTCATAGCACCATATCTAAAATATAATTTACTCATAAAAAACTCCTCAATGATTATTTTGTTACCTTTTGATTATATATTAAATCATAGTTATTTTAAACTATTGACGATTAAAATTCGTCGTGTTATACTTGTTACTAGTTGTTTATCAACATTTAAATCCGAAAGAGGTGAATAAAGATGAGAGAAGGCATACATCCAGAATACCATCATGATGCTGTGGTTAAGTGTGCATGTGGAAATACTTTTACAACAGGTTCTGTTAAAGGTGAACTTAAAGTTGAAATATGCTCAAAATGCCACCCATTCTTTACTGGAAAACAAAAAATCGTTGATGTTGGCGGAAGAGTTGACAAGTTCAACAAAAGATTTAACCTTAATAAATAATTGGGTAATGGGAAAGTATATCTTTCCCCATTTTTCTTTTGTGTATTATAAAAAAGACATTAATGTTAAATTAATGTCTTTTTTATTTTATTTATTTTCATTTATGTTTTTTAAGAACATATCTATAAAATCTTTATTATTTCTTGTTTTAGATAGTATACCTATTAAGTTTTCAGTTATTGTATCTATATTTCCATCTCTGTACATGCTTCTTCTTAAAGCATATGCAACTTCTTTTTCATTTTCATCTAATAATAAATCTTCTTTCCTAGTTCCTGATTTATAAATATCAATAGCTGGGAATATTCTTCTTTCTTGAAGTTTTCTATCTAAGTGAACTTCCATATTTCCTGTTCCCTTAAATTCTTCAAAAATCATATCATCCATTCTGCTTCCTGTTTCAACTAAAGCTGTAGCTAAAATTGTTAAACTTCCACCCTCTTCAATATTTCTAGCTGCTCCAAAGAATTTCTTAGGCATAATTAAAGCACCTGGATCCAATCCACCTGATAATGTTCTACCAGTTGGTGTAATAGTTAAATTATATGCTCTTGATAATCTTGTTATAGAATCTAAAAGTATGACTACATCACTTCCTTGTTCAACCATCCTCTTAGCTCTTTCTAAAACCATTTGAGCTACTTTTGCATGATTTTGCGGTTCCTCATCAAAAGTTGAATAAATCACTTCTCCATTTATGCTCCTTTGCATATCAGTAACTTCTTCTGGCCTCTCATCAATAAGAAGTACTATAAGTTTAATATCTGGATAATTTTTAGAAATGTTTTGTGCTACTTTCTTTAGAAGGGATGTTTTACCTGCTTTTGGTGGAGCAACTATAATTCCTCTTTGTCCCTTTCCTATAGGGCATATTATATCCATAAGCCTTGAACTTAAATCTTTTTCATCACTTGTTTCTAATCTTAATCTCTCATTAGGATAAATGGGAATTAATGTTTCAAACCTTTTTCTTCCTATAGCTTTCTCTGGCCTATCGCCATTTACCTTTTCTACAAAGATAAGAGCTTTGAATTTTTCTCCTTCTTTAGGATATCTAACCTTTCCTTCTATTTCATCACCAGTTCTTAAATTAAACCTTCTTATTTGAGCTGGTGATACATAGACATCTTCATCGCTTGTTAAATAATTTCTACACCTTAAAAAACCAAAATTATTCGTATCTAGTATTTCTAAAATACCTTTTACGCTGTCAGATGACTTTAACATTTGTTTAAACTTTTCTTTCTTCTCTTCATTTGCTTCTTCTGGTGTTTTTTCCGGAATACTCTCTGTTATATCATGTGAAACATTATTATTTTCTCTTGTATTTTCTAAAACCTTAGGTGCAATTTTTTCTTTTAATATTATACCGTCTTTCTCTATTGATTTAGGTGAATTTAATTTTATGTCTTCTATTAGTTCACTTTTTTTCTTTTTAGTGATATTCTTAATTCCAATTTCTTTAGCAATCTCTCTTAATTGGATTAAGGTCATATCATCATATGCCTTACTTAACAATAAGCACACCTCCAAAATATATATTTTTATGTTATAAATTTTAAATATTAATCTTAATTCAAAACAATATTACAAAGTGGAATTTACCTAAGAAATGATGTATGAAAAGTTTTTAACAAAAGATTATGATTACTTTTGTATATTTCTAAATTTTAAAGATATTTTATTACTTCTATATTCTAAATAAAATAATCCCTATATCTTATATTATATACAAAATTGTTTAAATTCAATGTTAAATATTAAAAAGATACAGATTTTTTTAAATACTGTATCTTTTTTTGCCTAAATTTTATTTATTAGCTAAAGATGCTTCGATAAACTTTCTAAATAATGGATGAGGATTATTTGGTCTTGATTTTAATTCAGGATGATATTGAACTCCTACAAACCATGGGTGATCCTTAACCTCAACACATTCTACTAATCTTGCATCCGGAGATGTTCCTGATAATATTAAACCAGACTCCTCTAATTTGGTTCTAAATTCATTATTAAATTCATATCTATGTCTATGTCTTTCATAAATTAAATCTGATGAATATGCATCATGAACTAATGTATCTTCTTTAACCTTACATGGATAAAGTCCAAGTCTCATAGTTCCGCCTAATTCTTCAACATCTTTTTGTTCTGGCATTAAATCTATAACTGGATATGGAGTTTCTGGATCTAACTCTGATGAATGAGCACCTTCAAGTCCACAAACATTTCTAGCAAATTCTATAACTGCACATTGCATTCCTAAACATATTCCAAGGAATGGCTTTTTATTTTCTCTAGACCATCTTATAGCTTCTATTTTTCCTTCTATTCCTCTGTCACCAAAGCCACCTGGAACTAGTATTCCGTCTACATCACTTAAAAGTTCATCTGAGTTTTCTCTATTTAAGTCTTCTGAATTTATCCATTTTATCTCTACATTTGAATCATTAAATAATCCGCCGTGAGTTAAAGCTTCAACTACTGATATATAAGCATCATGTAATTCTACATATTTTCCAACCAAAGCTATCTTTGTATTTTGAGATAAATGAGTTATTCTATGTACCATATCTATCCACTCAGCATTATCTATATCTCTAA
Source organism: uncultured Sarcina sp. (assembly GCA_963559995.1). Classification (GTDB taxonomy): domain Bacteria; phylum Bacillota; class Clostridia; order Clostridiales; family Clostridiaceae; genus Sarcina. Next base: position 18,310 of record CAUWNL010000035.1, on the reverse strand, counting down.
ATGCAAGTTGTAATTTTTCACAAACTAATCTATCTAAACCTTCTTTATGAAGCATTAAAGGTACAGCATATAAATGCTCTGCATCTAGGTTTTGTATTACAGAATTTCCATCCACATTACAGAATAGACCTATTTTATCCTTAACTTCTTTTGGAACTTCTTTTTCAGATCTACAAACTATTATATCTGGTTGAATTCCTATGCTTCTTAACTCTTTTACTGAATGTTGAGTAGGTTTAGTTTTTAATTCTCCAGCTTTCCCTAAGTAAGGAATTAAAGTTACATGAATAAAACAAACATTTTCTATTCCCACCTCATATTTGATTTGTCTTATAGCTTCTAAGAATGGTTGAGATTCTATATCTCCAACAGTTCCACCAATTTCAGTTATAACAACATCTACATCTCTTTCTTTTCCAACTCTATAAACTCTCTCCTTTATAGCGTTAGTTATGTGAGGTATAACTTGGATTGTTCCCCCTAAGTACTCTCCTCTTCTTTCTTTAGATATTACTGACCAATATACTCTTCCTGCAGTAACATTAGAATTTTGAGTTAAGTTTTCATCAATAAATCTTTCATAGTGACCTAAATCTAAGTCAGTTTCTGCTCCATCATCTGTTACAAAAACTTCCCCATGTTGATATGGACTCATAGTTCCTGGATCAACATTTAAATAAGGATCAAATTTTTGTATGCTTACTTTAAATCCTCTATTTTTTAATAATCTTCCTAAAGATGCCGCTGTTATTCCTTTTCCAAGTGATGATACAACTCCACCAGTTACAAATACATATTTAGTCTTTTTCATCTAACTTTTCCTCCTAAATTTAATAAAAGATATTGACAACCTATATTTAAAGCATTATAATTAAAATTAACTCCATTTAAAATGGGACATTAATATATTAAACAACATAGATACGATTTTAGCACAAACTATATAGTTATGTCTAGTAGTTTGTTATATTTTTATGAGTTTTTTCACCCACTACTTAAAAAGTAGTGGGTTTTTAATTTCTAATCCTAATTCTTAACCTTTATATCTAATTTTAATTCAGTCTTTAAAGGAGCTTGTCCATTTGCAATTAGTGAATAGTTTATATATACACTTCCACCATTTTCATTAACATCTATTCGTAAATCCTTTGTTATTGTTTTAAACTCCAATATTCCATAAGGAGTTTCATATAAAATTATTGAATTATTGTCTTTTTTAAACTCCATAACAGTTGATACAGCACCACTTCTTTTTAAAGTTAGCATGTCCTTTTCTATCTTAAGGATAGTTTCTGTCTCACCTAAACCTGATTCTTCATTTTCCTTATATATAATTTCATATACTCCATCTTTTTCTTTAAAATCACCTAAAGTGATAAGTTCTACTTTATTATCTGCATCATCTATTTGACAATTAGCAATAGTTATTAAAGCTTTTTTATTCATAAGTACCTCACCTTTAATATAAATTTATAAGTTTTAAATATCTTATCTTAAATTTAAAACTTAAGTTAAATTATAAATCTAAGAAATATATTAAGTTTTACCTAGTTGTAGTTTAAATTTTCTACTTAAATAAGTCAAATACTTTCAAACTAAATTTTATGTTTTTTGTTTCATCCACTACCATATTATTGTTTACCTCATCAAACTCTTCTTCTGTTAGAACCTCCTTCATAGCCTCTTCTGTTTCATCATAACTTACTTGTCCTTTAGTAATATCTATAAAGCATACAGGTGGAAACATTACACACCACCAATTTTCTCCTAATGCTTGTCCTATTAAAACTCTGAAAGCTTCATATTCTCCTTGTGGAAGAGTTATATTTCCATAAACCTTTTCTGGAAAATTTTCTCTTTTAAACTCTATTGATACTGGATAATTATACCCATTTCCTCTAATACATTCATTTGCAATTTTTATAATTTTCTCTTCATTTTCAGCTAGTATCTCTCTTGATTCTTCTAAACTATTTGATTCTTCAAGTTTTGGAAATATGTATTCTATTATTTTATCCTTAACTTTTATTTTAAGCTCTTGATCTTCCTTTGAATTACTATTTGCAAGAACATGAAATCTTATTATTTTGTTGCTTATTGAATCTGCTATATTATCATTTTCAGCACCATTTACATAACTATATTCACTTAATACTCCTATAAATGTTATTATCATTAATATATAAAAAATTATTTTTTTCATAAAAAAACACCCCCTGATATCTTAATTATTATCAAAAGGGCTGTATTTTATTCACTTCTTATTAATTTATTGTACGAGTTATAAAGATATCTTTAAATCCATATTTTTCTTTTATATATTCATAAGCATTCTGTGCTGTTAACATGTCTTCAAAGAAACCAAATATAGTAGGACCACTACCACTCATCATAGCACCTAGTGCACCGTTATATTTTAATTCTTCTTTTATTTCCCCAAGTATCTTGTGTTTTCCTAAAGTAACATTTTCTAAAACATTTTTCATATCTTTGCATACACCATAGATATCATCCCTTTTTATAGAACTTATCAATTCATCTGTTTTTACATGTTTATATATTTTATTTATATCTAGGTTTCCATACACATCTTTAGTAGGAACCCCAAAATTAGGTTTAATGACAACTAGTATCTTATTTTCAAATTTCCCCAAATAAGTAAGTTTCTCTCCTATACCTTCACAAAGGGCTGTACCACCCTTAATACAGTAAGTAACATCTGCACCTATTTTAAGAGCTAACTCGCTTAACTCTTCATCCTTTGCTCCTATCTTAAACATTGTATTCATAATTGATAAAACTGCAGCTGCATCTGTACTACCACCAGCAAGTCCTGCTGCAACAGGGATATTCTTCTTTATTTTTATAATAACCCCATCTTTTATATTGTATTTATCCTTAAATAACTTTGCAGCTTTATATGCTAAATTTCTCTCATCACAAGGTACATACTGTTTATTACAATGTATTTTTATAGATTTATCATAAGTTTTTACAATATCTATTTCATCATATAAATCTATAGTTTGCATAATCATTTTTAATAAATGGTATCCGTCTTTTCTCTTTCCTATTACATCTAGGGATATATTTATTTTTGCATATGCTTTTTTCCTCATTTTATCTTCCTCTCTTTAGTAATTAATAAGATTATATTACCTTACCCTTGAACATTTCAATGAAAATATTAAATAATTTAGGAAATTTATTATTTATATTATATCATATAAACCATAATTTTCATTTTCATACATATAAGAAATTTCTTTATCTACAATATATTTTTGATAAATATTAGCTTTATATAAAATCTAAAATAAAAGCTACTTTAAGATGGATTTATATATCCAACTTAAAATAGCTAGAATTTTAAATTACTGCTCTTCCTGGAATAATTAATTTTTCTCCCTCATATATAATATCAGGATTTTCTATATTATTTAATTTTATTATATCCTCCATAGTAGTATTATACTTTTTTGCTAATTTCCATATGCTATCATTCTTCTGAACTACATAAATAGTTATTGAAGCTGTCTTTTCTTTTATCTCATCCTTTTGTTCTATATCCTTAATATACTCTTTAATAACTTTTTCCTTTATTTTAGCTCCAATATATATCACTGCTTTAACAGCTATTGTATTCGCTTCTACTGTACTTTGTATATTTTCTAGATTAACATAAACATTACATTCCATTCCTTCAGTTATGTTTTGTATATCTATTACTGCCTCAAAAGGAAGGTCTCCTGTTATAGTATTTAAATATTTATTTTCATCAGAACAAGCATATATACTATCAACTTTTAAAACACCATCAACTATTACTTTGTTACTATCTATTTTACTATCTACACTTATTATTTTACCTATACTGTTTATTATTTGGACTATATTATCATCATTTTCTAATGTTATATTATCTTTTACTATAATTTCTGTTGAACCTTCAGCTCTAGTCATATATATATTAAAAGCATCTTTATTAACTGTTATAGTACTTGTTGGTGAATATATATCATCTAATATTTCTATATCTTCAATCTTAATAAATTTAGCATCAACATTTATTAAGATATCAAAATCTACTACTTTCTTTTCTCCAGTTTCATCTTCTAACACATCTATATTGATACTGCTTAATTCCATTTCATAATCAGCTACCATTCCTAATCCTACACCAATTATTTCTTCTTCCTTTGTTATAGGAATATCATCTTCTAAAATATACAAATCCTTTGAATCACTAGATTTATATATAATATTTATCTTCATATAGCAAGATGATTGTACCTTATCTTCTAAAATCTTAATATCTTTCTTATGAATTAAATAATTATAGCTTATTATTTTACCTATCTGAGGCTTATCTATTCCTGTTTTTATTTTTGTCTTAGAATCTATATTGAAATTTTTACTTGCTACTATTTTTTCTATTCTATCTGGTTTTTTTTGAACTTGTATATCTCCATTTGAATTTATGTCCTTAATAAACTCAACGTTATTCTTTTCATAAATTTTAGACTTAATTGTAAAATAAGCCTCTACACTTATCTTTCTTTCATTTATTATATTTGAATTAATATGTTCTAGTTCGCACTTAGCGTAGCATACCATTTTATGTTCTGCACCTTGTACGTCTATTGGATTAGACATCTTCTTCTCATAAACATGATTAGTTATTACAAATTCCCCTTCTTCTTTAGCTAGATAAATTACATTAAACTTTAACAAAGTTTCTACCATAACCTTGTCCGTTTGTACTTCTTTACTAATTATAGATGCATCTACATCTAATGATAATATTTTATAAACATCAGGATGTGTATCTGGAATTAAGTACTCTTCTTTAACTGGTATGCTTACTGATTCTTCTCCAACTAACTTCTCAAGTTGAATATTTTCTTTAATAATATCTAAATTAACCATGGAATACCCCCTATTATTATACTTATTATAATATACATCTATATATAAGATATTATTCCTAAATATATAATTTTTTAATTTAATTTACATGTTTCATAATATTAATGTATTATTTATATGGTATAAGTTCTATATATTAAAAAAAATAAAAAAAAAGCATATTTTTTTCACTATTATTGTTGACATATCTCAGAAAATGTCGTATTATAAAGTAGGTTATTGACCATATAACCTCTCATAAATTCTCAATACCCTTTTATACCATAGTTGAAAGATGGAAACCCACCATCTTTCTTTTTTATACATAAAAAAAGAGCTTAAGCTCTTTTTAATTTAAGAAAAATTTAATTGTACTGTGTTTGTTAAAACATCTGAGTAATTATAAGTTAAAGTTCTAGGAAAATCATTTTCTACTCTTATGACAAAGATACTAGTATATACTCCCTCTAAAATGCCTTCATTTACTGATATTTTTTTTCTACCATTATTAGCTTTTAATAATACCTTTTCTCCTACGTGCCCTTCTAAGTCCTTTTTTATTGTTTGTAATGTATTATTTATATTCATCTTTTAACACCTTCTTTCATTTTATTTTTAAGAATGATGTTTTTAAAATAAAAAAATTACTTAAGTTTTAGATAATGAGTTTTCCTTATTTCAACATCTAGTTTTATTATTTGTTAAAAGATTTAAAATTATTCTTTAAATTTAAGTTATATAAGGTGACTTAGGATATCCTTCCCTATACTTTCCTCTAGTTTGTAATCCTCCAATTCCCTTAATACCTGTAATTGTGTTTTCTATAACGTCTATTGTTGACACTATTTCGTTTATCTTTGTATAAGCTATTTTTTCACATACAAAAACTGGGTCTAAACAATGTATTAAAACTCTATTGGGTGAACTTGCAAAATTAGCTCCTGCATCTAATATTCCTTCATAGCATGACTGACATGCACCTGCAAATATAACTAACTCGTCATAACTTGCATTATAATTTCTAAGAACATTTACAGACTCTATAAAATATTTAGAATTCCTGTAATTATTCAAGTCTAAATAATTTTTTGTACCCTTTATAACACCATCGTGTCCTGTTAATACCACTATATCTGGTTTTGTTTCTTTCACATAATCTAAAATTTTTTTGGGTTGTTCCCTCTCTGGGATTGCAAAACCTGCGGCATCTAATTTCAGTTGTTTATATACCTTAAGACATGTTTCTAGATAGCTAGAATCTCCATCTACATGAAGTATTTTTCCAGGTCTCCCAAAAACCAAATGATCGTTTTTATTAATCTTCTGGGACTTTGGGGATAGTTTAGCATCCATTCCTCTTAAAATCATTGCTTTTCTAATTGTTTCATTAACTCTTGAATTAAATATTTTATCTTTATCTCCAACATAATCATCATCTACACTTTCTAAATCATCCTCTAAGGAATCTGCAATTATTCTAAGGTTTATTCCCTTTAATATATAAATCCTTTTATTTTTAATTTCTTTTATATCCATTATTTTAAATGTTATATCTCTACCATAAGATTTTCTTACAACATATTCTCCAATTTTCATAAAAATCACCTAAATATTTTTATATCCTTAATTATTTTATGTATCTTCTCACTACTTTGCCACAAAGACAAAAATAAACGCCTAAATATAAGGCGTTTATAAATAATTATTCTTCCTGATTATAAATTTCTTTAAATTTATTTATAAAGTTAATATACTTTTCTTGCTCTCCTAACATATTGTTTAATTTCTTTGTAAAGGTATTTTGCCCCCAAGTAACTTCATTGTAATAATATCTATTAGCTAATCTCCAAAATCTTTGCGGAAATAATAAATATGCAAATAGCACTCTGTATTCATTCTCTGAAAGCTTTGAAGCCTTATTATATTCTTCTATTATCTTATTAGCATAATCTATATTCCAATCTACCTTTTTACATACTTTAGTTATAAAATTAGCTAAGTCATAAGTTCTTACTTCTCTTTTACAGTAATCAAAGTCTATTATGTTAACATCATTTTTTTCATCTATTATAATATTATGATAGGTATAATCATGGTGACAAAACATCTTCTCATTTTCAGCCTTTTCACATAAACTTAGATAATCTGATGTCTTCAAAACATTTAATGCCCTCACAGCTAACTTTTTATAAAAGTCAACATTATCTAAATAATCTAAATCATATTGTTGTTTATTATATTTTTTTCTAGCCATATCTCTCATTTTATCTAAAGCCTTTATTCTTTTTTCCATAAGAGTTAGCCATCTTCCTAAATCACTTTTTAGCTTTGAATTTTCTGGTGGATCATATCCTTTACTACATTCATGAAGGCCTGCAAGTTTACTAGCTGCTAGGCTTACATCAGAAATAGATGTGAAATCACATTCACGACCTTTAATCCACTGAGAAAGTGTATATAAGTCCTCATTTACTATTGCATAAGGCTCATTGTCTATGTTCATAAAATACCTATCAACATTTTGGAATCCCTTATTAATTAAATGCTCTTTAGCACCACAGACAAACTCTAATTTCTGTATTCCAAAATTTATTTTTTTTAAACACCTTTCTCCTTTATTTGTATTCAAATAGTATACACCTTTATTCGGTTTCATAGTTTCTATTTTTATATTAAACTGTCTTTCAATTTCAAATTCTCTCATCATATTGCTCACCCCCTGTATATTTATATGTACCATTCTATATTTTTATTAACATTTTATAACAAATTCTAATATAATGATATTATATCTATGAAGGAAGGATTAACTTATGAACATTAGTATAGATGGCAGAGCTGCCACTTTATATAGGGGTACAGGTATTGGAAACTATACCTACCAATTAATAAACAACTTTAACCAAATAGATTTTTTAAATAACTATACAATACTTACCCCTAAGGATTCAAAGTTAGATTTAAATTTAAAAAATAATTTTTCATTAGCAAACTCTTTAGGAAACCCTAATAATAACTTCTGGGAATATATAAAAACTCCTAATATTTTAGAAAAAGACAAATATGATATATATCATATACCACAAAATGGTATAGGAATATGCGAGAATTCTTCCTGTCCTTCAATAATAACACTACATGATATAATACCTTTAAAAATGCCTGAAACTGTTAGTGATGTATTTTTAAAAGTTTTTCATAATCAGCTTCCTACTATTTTAAAAACAACAAGTAGTATTATAACAGTATCTGAGTTTTCTAAAAAAGATATATGTGAGTACCTAAATTATCCTAAGGAAAAAGTTTATGTTACACCCTTAGCTGCTGAAGACATGTATACACCTTTAGATAAATCCTATTGTAAAATGGTCCTAAAAAAAAGATATTCAATAGATACAGATTTTATACTATATGTTGGTGGTTTTAGTCCTCGAAAAAATATTTTAGGATTAATAGAAGCATTTAATTTAGTAAAATCTAAAGTGAAAAATCCTTTAAAATTAGTTATTGTAGGTCGTCATGGCCTTTCTTATGAAACCTATAAAAGACGTGCCATTGAACTTAATTTAGAATCATCTATAATCTTCCCAGGCTTTATTGAAATTAATGATATGCCTTACTTTTATAATGCATCCTCAATGCTTGTATATCCATCATTTTATGAAGGTTTCGGACTTCCTGTTCTTGAAGCTATGGCCTGTGCAACACCTGTTATATCATCATCTTTAACATCAATGCCTGAGGTTTGCGCAGATGCTTCAATTTTAGTAAATCCGTCTAATATAGATGATATAGCTTCTGCTATACTTAATATTTTCAATGATAAAAAACTATCTTCCCTACTTATACACAAAGGTCTTATTCATTCTAGTAAATTTAGTTGGAAAAAAACTGCTTATAGCACCCTTGATGCCTATGAAAATACTTTATCACTATCTTAAACTTTAAGCACATGATTTTTGTGTTAACCATGTGCTTAAAGTTTATTATAAATATTTATTTTTAAAATATTTTAATGTTTCTTCCTTTTCTTTAGTATAACTTAACTTATTTTTTAATTTATATAAATAAGACTCATAGCTCCAATCTTTAAGCTTCTTATAATATTCTTTAGATATAACAGTAAAATCATAGGGATACATAATATATATATATATAATATTTAGCTCTTCTTTACACAAACTATTTACTTTATTATAATTATCAATTATAGTATCACACATCTCTACACTAAAACCAAATCTTTTAATTGTTTTTGTTATAAATTCACTTAAATCTTTTATTCTAAGATCTATTTTAGAGTAATCAAAATCTATAAAATTAACCTTTTTATCTTTTATTATTATATTATGATAGGCTAAATCATTATGACATAAAGCTATATACTCATCACTATTCCATAGTGAATAATATTTGCTTAACTTTAACAATTTTTTGCATTTTTTAATTGTCTTTATATTTTCTTCTACATTACTTATAAAAATTTTATCAAATTCATTTTTATATTTATATTCCGATACTTGTTCTTTTACATTTAACAGGAATTCTTCATCTTCATTAAAATTCTTTTCTAAATAATAATTGCCTAGATTCTCCATAATTTCTCTATTAGATAATGTCTTTAAAAAACCATAAGAGCCTTTATGCATCATTCCTAAAGATTTTGATGTTATTTGTAAATCTATAGGATTTGCAACTTCGCACTCTACACCATCTATTAAATCTAGTAATATATACTTTTTATTATTCCATATAACGGATTTTTCTCCATTTGGAAGGGTGTTTATATTTAATATATCTTGGTAATTATTTCGTATATAATCTATTCCCTTACATATAAAGTTTAGTCTTTCATTAGAGTAATCTATCATTTTTAGTATCTTTTTTCCCTGTTTAGTATCTAAAATATAAACATTTCTATTTGGCCATAAATCAGTAACCTCTAGCCCTAAGCTTTCAAAAAAATCTATAGATAAATCATACTTACATAAATATTTTTCATCACTATATTTTATCTTTACCATACTAATCACCCTTAAATTAAACTCTCATTATAAAAATCTCTTAAGATTTCAGATTTTTTTAAAATCTCTTCTCTATTTAATGTTTCCTTTAGATATTCCCTTTGAATAATTTTCATAGATTCATAAGGGTAGGATAATAGAGTATATATATATATATTACTATTTTCACTTAAACTGTGATTCTTAACAAAATAATCTATTATCTTATCATACTCTAAAGAAATTCCTTTTTTCTTAAACTTCAAAAGGTATTTATAACAGTCATGTTCTATTAAATTGAAATTCATTTTACTTAAATCTAATATATTTATCTTTTCTGCTTTCCATATATTTCTTTCTGAGGTTTTTCCTATACACACTTCATTATTATTCATTGCCCTATGTATAAGATTTAAATATGGTATTTTATATATTGTATCTATAGAACCTTCTGCCTTATTAACTATATCCTCTAATTCCTTTAAATTATAATCTTTAATAATTTTTCTTCCACGTCTATTCCACATTTTAAACATCTCTATATCTTTCCATATAAAACTAGAAAGACCCAAGCTATAGGGCTTATTATAATGTAATATGGTTTTTTGTACTTTAACCAAATTATCTATATGCGCTTTTTTACCAACAGAATCTTTATTATAATTTTCATCTTTTTTATCTGCAACTACTATATCATTAGATTTTAAAAAATCTATTAAATCATGGTTTAAATTCATACTATCACCTCAATGTTATAATCCTTCTATAAACTCTCTCCTCATTGTTATATCATTTATATACTTTAAAATCTTTCCTATAAAAACCTCTTCCTTCCAAGGTTGCTGTTCCCAGTAATACTGTATACCTAGTTGCCAATACCCTTGAGGAAACATAAAAAAGTATTTTAAAATTTTAATCTCCTCTTTCTCTACTTCTTTAATCTCTGAATAATCATTTATTATTTTTTCAAACTTACTAAAATCCCATTTTCCATCTTTCATAACCCTTATGCAAAGACTTCCTAAGTCATGAAGGTGAGTATCTAGTATACAGTAATCAAAATCAATTATCCTTATATTATTACTACTATCGAAAAGTACATTGTGGTGAGCATAATCATGATGACAAAAACCTCTTCTCATTATTTCCTTACACATAAGCTCTTGGTATTTACTTCTCTTTAAATTAATTATGCTGTCTTCAACCTTTTTTAATTCTTCATTTATAATTGTTAAGTATAATAAATCAAAGTCAGACTTATATGCTTTCTGATATATTCTATTTTTAAAATCTAATATCTCTTTCCCTCTTGTTTCAAAATTTTTAATCCAATTTCCCCAGTATATTCTAGGTCTCATTTCTGAGTTTATAGAAAATCCCTCGCTACATTTATGAAGCTTTGCTAAATTTATTGTAGCCTTTTCTAAATCAATAGGATTATCATAATTTGCTTGTCTAGAATCTACCCATTTAGTTAAATATGCGAATTTATCTTTAAAAGCTATATAGTTTTTATTTTCTTTATTAATTATTATTTCTAATATGTTTTTATAATTACGATTTTTCAAATGCTCAATTGCTGAGATTATAAAATAAAAGTGTGGATAACTGTAGCTTATTACCTTTAAGCAAAATTTAGAATTATCAATACTTTCTATCTTATAGACATTTTTTATTTTTTCTACAGATTTTACACTTATATCATAGTTTTTCTCTATTAATTCCTTAACATAACTATAATCCATGTTCTTTCCCCAAATATTAATTTTCCTTATATTATATAATTTTTTATCTTAGTTATATTCACATATATCTTCTTTTTATAATATTATTTATATTATAGTTATATTTGGGGGATGTTTACTTTATGAGAATATTGTTAGATGCTAGAGGTGCATCTTGGTATAATGGTACTGGTATTGGTACATATACCTATAATCTAACTAAATCTATGATAACTATAGATAATGCCCATAATAATTTTCATATTTTTTGTTCAGGAGAAAAAGAAAACGCTTTTAATAAAGATAATACAAAAGTTATTATGTCATCTAAAAAACATCAATATTTCTTTGAAAATTCTTATATTCCTCTTTACGGGGACAAGGAATCTATTGATTTATACCATATTCCACAAAATGGAATTGGATTAAACGAAAAAGGTAACTTTTTAAAAGTAGTAACTATACATGACTTAATTCCATATATATTGCCTGAAACTGTAGGGAAAGCATATCTTAAAAATTTTTTAAAAAACATGCCTACTATTTTTAATAATGCTGATGGAATACTAACAGTTTCTGAATATTCAAAGAAAGATATATTAAGATTTTTTCCTTCATTTCCAAGTGAAAGAGTTATAGTAACCTCATTAGCCGCTAATAAAACTTTTAAACCTTTAAATAAATTACAGTGCAAAGAAAAGATGAAAAATAGATTTAATATAAAAAATCCATTTGTTTTATACCTTGGAGGATTTAGTTTAAGAAAAAATGTAAAACTTTTAATAGATACTTTTAATAATATTTATTCATCACTAAATGGGGAATTTGACTTGGTTATTGCAGGATCTTTAAAAGATGAAGGCCTAAAACTAAAAGAATACTCAGAAAGATTAGATGGAAAAGAACATATAAAGTTTATTGGTTTTGTTGAAGATAAGTTTTTGCCAATCTTATATAATAGTTGTGAATTATTTGTTTATCCATCCCTTTACGAAGGTTTTGGACTTCCTCCACTAGAAGCTATGAGTTGTAAAACTCCTATAATAGCTACAAATACAACTTCTATTCCTGAGATTGTTAAAAATCCTTATATTTTAGTTGAACCTAATAATAAACGAGAACTTGAAAATAAGATGGTAACCCTTTTAAATAATGATAGACTAAGAGAGGCCTTAGGGAAAGAAGGATTTGATAACAGTAAAAACTTTTCTTGGGAAAAAACAGCTAAAGAAACTCTAGATGCTTATGAACTTTTCTATAAGTTAGGGAAAAAAAATTAACTAAATATGGAGCAGAATCATTTTGATACTGCTCCCTTTATAATAATACAATAAAATTATTTTTTAATTTACACTAGTACTTGCTTCTAAAACAATTTGTAAATTCACTGTCTTTCCATTTCTTGAAACTGTCATATTTACTGTGTCGCCCTCGTTATAGTCTTGTTTATAACTATTTAATTCATCTATACTTTTTATTTTATTTCCCCCAAAATTTGTTATTATATCTCCACTTTTAAGACCTGCTTTTTCTGCTGCACTATATTCTGATACAGTAACTATATATACTCCTTCTGTAAGATTTCTAAGTTTTGCTGTTGATGAATCTATAGTCCTTCCTGTTATACCTAAAAGTAACATTGGTTTTGATAAAGAATCTAACTTTTCCTTAAGGACATTTATAGGTATCGCAAAACCTATACCTTCTATACCTTCTCCAACTTCCTTTGCTGAATTAATTCCTATAACTTGCCCTGCTGAGTTTATAAGAGGACCACCACTATTACCTGAGTTTATTGCTGCATCTGTTTGAATATATTCTACAGTGGAAGTATCAGTTTTTGTTATTGTTCTATTAGCAGAACTTACTATGCCACTAGTTACTGTTTCACTAAATTCTTTTCCAAGAGGGTTTCCTATAGCAATTACTTCTTCTCCAGTTTCCACAGATGTTGAATCTCCAAGTTCTGCAACCCCTGGCATATCTATATCATCTACTATCTTTAGTACTGCTAAATCCTCTACAGAATCATAATTTACAACTTCTGCAATAACCTCTTCACCATTACTTAATATTATATTAATACTTGTTGCCCCTTCTATAACATGATAATTAGTTACAACAAAGCCATCCTCACTTATTATAAATCCTGACCCTAAACTATTACCCGTACCTGAACTTGAGTTTATAGTTGCATCCACTCCTACTACTGCAGGTCCCACCTTTTTTACAACATCTGCTATTGTTAAAGCTTCACCTGTAGATGCAAACTCTTTTGATGTGTTTGTTGTAGTTGAACTATATAAGGAACTATTACTCTTATCATCACTTACTTCTATATCAGATTTCATCATATAGTAAACACCATATCCACCACTTACTCCACCTAACATAGCACATATTAATCCACCAGCAATAAAAGATATAGACTTTTTAACTATTCCTTTTTTAGTATTATTTTTTTCAAATTCATTATTAAAATTATCCATAACGTACCCTCCTAAAACACCAAGCTAAAATATTAATAAATCTATATTATAAATTAAATTACTCCTTAATCTTAATAATATATTATCAATATTTTATGACATTATTATGGCATATTTTATATTTTATTCTTTAATTTTCTTTTTAAGTATCATATTAAATAAAAAGAGATGAAATTAAATATTCACCTCTTTTTATCTTTATTTTTCTCCTAATCTTAAATTAGGTTTTGCATTTAAGTCCATTGTTTTGATATTGCCTTTTAAAAGTTCAAAATAAGCAGCACTTCCTATCATAGCTGCGTTATCAGTGCATAAAATAGGGCTTGGGAAAAGCACATTTATATTTCTTTTTTTCCCTTCTTTTATTAAGTTTTCTCTTAAAGCTGAATTTGATGCAACTCCCCCTGCTATAGCTATTTTATCAACCTTTTTTATTTTACAAGTTTTTATTACATTATCAGTTAAAACTTCTACTACTGCTTTTTGAAAACTTGCTGCTACATCAGCTTTATTTATAGGTTCATTTTTCATTTCCATTTTATTTAAATAATTGAGAACAGCTGACTTTACTCCACTAAATGAAAAATCTAGTGTATCATCATGAAAATTTGCTTTTGGAAATTTTATAGCATCTAAATTTCCTTCCTTAGCTAACTTATCTATTTTAGGTCCTCCAGGATATCCAAGTCCTAAAGCCCTAGCAACCTTATCATAAGCTTCGCCAGCTGCATCATCTCTTGTTTCACCTATAACCTCATAATTTCCATAATCTTTAACATGTACTATAAATGTATGCCCCCCTGACACAACTAAGCATACAAATGGTGGCTTCAAGTCTTTATGTTCAATAAAATTCGCACTTATATGTCCTTCTATATGATTTACCCCTATTAAAGGTTTCTTTGTTGAATATGCTAAACCCTTTGCGTATTGAAGTCCTACTAATAAGGCTCCAACAAGACCTGGACCATAGGTTACCCCTATTGCATCTATATCATCTAATGTTTTATTAGATTCTCTTAATGCCTCGTAAACTACAGAATTTACAACCTCTATATGCATTCTAGATGCAACTTCTGGAACTACTCCTCCAAATTTTTTGTGTGTATCTATTTGAGACGCTATAATATTGGAAAGCACGTCTCTTCCATTAACTACTACAGCGGCTGATGTTTCATCACAGCTACTTTCAATAGATAGAATTATCTTATCTTCCATTACTTTATACCTCGTAAATTTTATATTCTTCTGCAATTTGATTATACTTCATAGTTTTAGCACATTCAATAAAGTATAATCTTAAATATTATGTTATAATATAATAAATTTTTAACCTTAGACCATATTTAAATAATTGTATTCACTAAAAAATCAAATTATATTTTAATACCTTATTGACCTTGAATAGATAAGGTAATTTAATTTTAAAAATCTAGTCTTATATTAAGGAGAAATCATGAGTTGTTACGCAAAAGTAATAGTTAAAGGCTCACCTATTTCTAAATCTAACTTTAAACTATTTAATACTAAGGGAAGAGCTATATTACCTAGTAATTCTGGAAAATATCACGATAGATATGCAAACTATGAAGAAGAGATATCCTTTGAAGCAAGAATTCAAAATCCAGATATAGTTTTAGATGAGGCTTTAATTGCAATTTTAAAAGTTTATTATAAAAGTGAAAAACGACATCCTGATACAAATAATATTACTAAAAGCATTTTTGATGGTATAGAAAAAAGTGGATTAATAGTAAATGACGTTCAAATAAGAAAAATTATAATTGAAGAATTTTACGATAAGGAGAACCCTAGATTCGAACTAGAGTTATTTGGAGAAAGCATGTATTCTATGGAATATAAAATAGTTAAAAACTCTATTATAAAGCCTAAAACTATTTATTCCTCTAATAAAAAAACAGAAACTAAAAGTAATAAGAAGAGCTTAAATAAAAAACTCGAAGAAAATAAAGGAAATGAATTAAAGAAAATATGCTCTATCTGCAATAAAGAGTTAAAAAATAATGATTATATAACTGCTAACAAAGGAAAAACTTTAATATGTAGAAAATGTTTAAGTAAAACTTTTTAGTATAATTTTATTAACCTTAAAACTATACTAAAAATAATTTGAAGAAGGTGTATAATAATAATAAAACTAAATAATTCTAATAAAATAATATGTATAGGAGATTCCCTAACCTTTGGTTATGGAGTCCCTAAGGGGAAAAGCTGGGTTGACTTATTGCATTCAAACTTAAGTCTCTTATGTATAAATAAAGGAATAAATGGAGATACTTCAACTGGTATTTTATCTAGGTTTTCTAGAGATGTGTTAAACTCTCATTGTAAAATTTGTATAATCATGTGCGGAACTAATGATATATTATGTAATAGGAAAGTAGACTTTATTATAAATAACTTAAAAATTATGATAAATGACTGTTTATCATATAGTATAGAGCCTCTAATACTGTCACCGCCTAAAATTTTAGATTCTTTAGCTAAGAAGCTTTGGGACTCTTATATAAATTATAATAAAGTTAATAAAAACTTAGCTGACTTTAATAATAAGCTAAAGCTATTATGCACTACTAATAACATTAATTTTTTAAGCCTTAACGATATAATACCTACAAATAATATATATTATATAGATGGAATACATCTAAATGAATTAGGCAATACTCTAATCTTTGATAAATTAAAAACTTTATTTTAGTTTATCAGTTAAAAGTATTGTATTATGTTTTAATAAATATAATTATTAATCTAATTAAAGACAGATTAATTTTAATTCTATTAATCAATGCCTTAATATTAACACTTTAAAATATTTTACTAAGAACTAATTATTCCCTATCTTTAAAATAAAATTGCTATAACATTCTAATACTAAAGAAAGTATTTCATAGAAACTTAGCAATTTTATAAGGGATAATAAAAATTTTCACTATTAAACTTCTTTAAAATCATATTGTTTTTATAAAGTTTAATTATTATATAAATATTCTTTAACTACTTTTCCAACATGGCTACCCTCTTTTGTACAAATATCTGATAATTCATCACAATGAACAGCATTTCCACAGGCAAATATTCCTTTCTTACTTGTCTCAAACTTATCGTTTACTATTATGCTATCATTCTCATTATTAATATTTAAGCCTATTCCCTTCACAAGCTCACTTTCTGAATTCCAATTTAATGATATTAAAAGAGCATCACACTCGATATTTTCTTTATTGTTTTCTTTATCCTTAATGGTAACTCCAGTAACTCTTTCACTTCCTGTAACATCTAATATATTATAATTTAACCTAACTGATATATTAAAAGCATCTATAATTTCTTTACTTTTATCACTTTTACATTTTAACTTGTTAGATGGTTCAATAATACCAATAACTTTTGCTCCTTCTACAATTAATCTTCTAGCTATTAAAACTTCTTTATCTCCTGACCCTAATATAACTATTTTTTTGCCAGGTAAATATCCTTGAGTATTGATAAATCTTTGAGCTGCTCCAATTGTATATATTCCTGCTACTTTGTTAACTGGAATATCAATATTACAATTAAATTTTTCTCTACTTCCCGTGGCTAATACTATAGATTTTCCCTTGATGCATTGCATTCCCTCATCAGGGTTTACATAGTAAATCATGTTATCTTCTTTTACGTTAAGTACCATAGTATTCAATTTAAGTTCTATATTAGATTGATTTATTTTATTAATAAAGTACTGTGTATATTCACTTCCTGTTACACTATACCCAAATATATCCTTACCAAAGCTACAATGTATGCTTTGATTTAATTCCCCACCTAAAATTTCTTCTCTCTCTATTAAAAGTATTTTTTCAACTTTATTCTCACTAGCGGATATAGCACAAGACATTCCTGCTGGCCCTCCCCCTATTATTACTAAATCATACTCTAAAAAAACACTATCCATAATTATTCTCCTTTAATTATCTAAATAACCTTAAATATAATAAAAAAAGCCTATAGTTCTACTATAAGCTTACTTATCAAATTGGCTCCTCCGAGAGGGCTCGAACCTCCAACCTATCGGTTAACAGCCGAGTGCTCCACCATTGAGCTACAGAGGAATATTTTAAGAAAGATATATTCTTTCAAAATTACACTAAGTATTAAATTTTAAGTTATTTGGTCAAGCCCT
>CAUWNL010000034.1:0-30567 GCA_963559995.1 uncultured Sarcina sp. | reverse complement strand
TGTTTCTTTAATTTCATTTAATTAATTTATCCTTGCGACAGATGTTATCTTACCACATGAAACTCTAGAAAAACTTTATCATTATCTCATTTCAAGTTAAATTAATTTTCTATCTCTGTAGATTTCTCTACTTTTCTTTATTTTTAATCAATTGATACACCAGGATTAGTATACCATATTATCTATTAATTAAAAATATTATATTGACTATTCTCATAGTGTTAAACAATAAAAAAAGATATAATCTAAGTTCTTTTATTTTTTATATAATGACTAGAATCTTAAAAAACTCTAATAGAGTATATTATTTTATAACTAAATTAAATATATTTTTTCTTTACACCTTTTTAAATAAAAAATAGATATGAAATACAATTATAAATATAAAAAAATAAGCCTTAAAATAATTATATAAACAAATTATTTTAAAAAACTAATATAATGCTTAATAATTATTTTAAAAATATAAAACGCTTGGCTTATTTTTTTGATTAATTTGTTTATATAATACTATCACTTCTATTATGTATTTACTTCTAGTCCTAAACCTTTTATTAATTTTTTATCATCTTTTATTTTATTACCACAGGTAGTTAAAAGATTTCCGGTAATTGTTGCATTAGCTCCACCTCTAAAAGCTTTTTCTCCAAAACCACGCATATAATTTCTGCCTGCTGCAAGCCTTATTTGGGCTTTAGGATTTACTAATCTAAATATTGCTATTGTCTTTAGTATTTCCTCTTCTGTTAACCTATCTACATTCTCCAAAGGAGTTCCTTTAATAGGCATAAGAACATTTATAGGAATTGATACAACATTTAAGTCTCTAAGTTCTATTGCCATATCTACCCTATCCTCTCTACTTTCACCCATTCCAATTATTCCACCTGAACAAACTTCAAGACCCACTTCTTTTGCATATTCTATAGTTTTTATTCTGTCCTCATATGTATGAGTTCCACATATATCTTTATAATAATTTTTAGATGTTTCTATATTATGATGATATCTTTTAACTCCAGTTGCTTTTAAATCCTCTAGAGCTTTCTTTTCAATTATTCCATGGGATGCACATAAATTTATTGTTGTTTCTTTATTTAACCTAGTATAAAAATCTAATATTTTATTAAAATCTTCACCACAAAGGCCTCTTCCAGATGTAACTATAGAGAATCTATCTACACCCTCATTTTGATTTTCTAATGCACTTTTTAGAATAACTTCATAATCCATTAATTTATATTCATTTATTCCAGTATTAAAATGTTTTGATTGAGCACAATACTTACAATCTTCAGAACACTTACCACTCTTTCCATTTATTATTGAACACAAATCTACTTTATTTCCTACAAAATTTTCTCTTACTTCATCAGCAACCATTAATAAATCATCTAAGTTTTCATCATAAAGCTTTAATGCCTCTTCTTTATTTATCCTATATTCATTTATAATTTTATCTTTTAAACTATTTAAATATTTCATATATTCCTCCCTTTAGTAAACTATTTTTAATTCTTATAAACTCCTGATTTTCTAAGTTTTTTAATTATACTAGGAGTTAGTATACTAATTAATATATTTAAAAATATATCTCCTGGTAAAAATGGAACAACTCCTACTAAGATAGATTGTCCAATCGTCATATTTATACCTATATACATATTCTGAATAATCATAAGATATATAACTCCAAAAAAGTATATACTCATTAATCCTACAGTGGTTGATATGAATACACTTATAAAATTTATCTTTTTAAACTTAGCTACTATTAACCCTATTATATAAGCACCTACAATAAAACCTATCAAATACCCAAAAGTTGGATTAAATACATATTGTGGCCCTCCACCTTTGGTAAACACTGGTATACCTATTAATCCTATAATTACATATAAAAGTTGTGATCTCATTCCATTTCTTCTGCCTAGAAGTATTGCACTTAAGGCACAAAAGAAATATTGCAAGGTAAATGGAACATAAGGAAGAGGTATGCCCCTATTGCAGTAAGAGCTGCAAAGAGCACTATTAACACTAATTCTTTCGTTGTTATCTTCACAAAATTCTCCTAGAACACTTTAAATCTAATATAGTTATATAACTATATTTAGTTAATAATTTTATATTCATGAAAATAAGTATTCTTTTTTAATATGATATAGGATTAGAACTAAATACTCCTAATCCTATATAAATTCTATGTTTATAAATACTCTTTTACCAAATCTTTAACTACTTCTGAAGCTATTATCATTCCTGCAACTGGTGGTACAAAGGATATACTTCCTGGAATTTGCCTTTTAGCAGTACATTTTTTAGTTCCTCCTGTGCATACACACCCTGTTTTACAAGTTACAACATCTTCTACTTTAGGTTTTCTTGGCATCTCTTCTGAATATACAACCTTTAACTTTTTAACCCCTCTTTTTTTAAGCTCATATCTCATAACTTTCGCAAGTGGGCAAACCTTTGTTTTATATATATCAGCAATTTTAAATTCTGCTGGATTTAATTTGTTTCCTGTTCCCATAGAGCTTATTAAGCTTATTCCTTTATTTTCGCAGTAAACTGCTAATGCTATTTTAGATGAAATGGTATCTATTGCATCCACTACATAATCTATATCATTTGGTATTATACTTTCTAAATCTTCAGGCTTTACAAAGATTTGTTTAGTTTCAACTATACAATCTTTATTTATTGATAATATTCTTTCTTTCATAACATCAACTTTATTTTTACTTATTGTGTCATAAGTAGCATGTATTTGTCTATTTAAATTAGTTAAGCAAACAGTATCATCATCTACCAATATTAGATTTGAAATCCCTGCTCTAACTAAGGCCTCTACAGTAAAACTTCCTACGCCACCAATACCAAAAACCATTACTTTACTTGTCTTTAACTTATCTAAAGCTTCTTTTCCTATTAAAAGCTCAGTTCTAGATAACGAATGTTGTGCCATATAGAATTTTCTCCTTTTCTTATAAATAAATTAAAATTTATATATAATTATAACACTTACTTTTTATTTATAAACTATAAAATAAAATTTTAATATGTATATCATAGATTGACACTGTTTTAAATAAATATATTAATAATAACAATTAATTAATTGAGGATTTATGAACTTTTTTTCAAGATTTAATATCTACAAAAGAATGAATGATGGTCAGATAAACATATGTAGACTTTCTATTATAGGAGTTATACTTATAATTTTATTTAATGATTATTTATCTGCAATACTAAATATAATAGTTATTAAATTATTATTAACTCTAAACATATTATCAATTAAAAGCGCTCAATATGCATTAGTTAGGTTTTTAATTGAGTTTATAACTACTACTACTTCGCTAGGAATAATATGCTACATTTTAGTCTCTATTCATAAACACTCTAGAAAACCTTATACACATATTGATACTTACCATGCTATCAAACTTAAACATGGCTACTATTATGGAGCCTTAGTAATAATAGGGTTTAGAGTTTTTTTTGAAGGGTCAGTAAGTCATGTAACAAAGTTGATTCCTATACCTGAGAATATATCTAATGCTTTTGAAGCTATGAGTTTAAGCCCTATTTATCTATTATTAACTGTTTGTATCTTCGCTCCATTTATTGAAGAATTTATATATAGGGGGCTATTCTTAAATGGCTTACTAAAAATGCATCCTAAACATCCAAGCTTTGCTATATTTCTATCTGCATTAATATTTGCAATTGCCCATAGAAACATCCCCCAAGGTATAAATGCCTTTTTACTTGGACTTTTCCTTGGAATTATATATTATAAGACACACTCCTTATATCTTTCTATTTTTATGCATTTTATTAATAACTTTTGTGCACAGTTTGTTGGATTATTATCCTTAGGCACAGTATCAATAATAATTCAATCGATTATTTATATTGTCTTAGGACTATACTTAATATATAGGGGGTTAAGGGGATTAGATGTAATAATTTAAAGTAAGTTTTCTAAATTTTTATAAAAAACTGTTAGTAAAATCTCTTTTGCTATATAATAGGCATTGGAGATTTTATTATATACATAATTTTAAGGAGGATTTTTTAATGATATTAGGTATTATAAGTGCAATGAGCGAAGAGCTTGAAATTCTTTTACAAGACATGAAAATAGATAGCAAAGAAACAAAAGCTAACATGACTTTCCATAGAGGTACTGTTTGGAATACAGAAGCAGTTGCTGTAGTTTGTGGTATAGGTAAAGTTAATGCTGCTGTTTGTGCTCAAATTCTTATAAGTGAATATAAGGTTGATAAAATAATAAACGTTGGAGTTGCAGGTGGAGTTGGTAAAGAAATCTACCCTGGAGATGTTGTAATTGGTGACAACTTAGTTCAATACGATATGGATACAACTGCTTTTGGTGACCCTGTTGGTCAAATTCCAAGATTAGATACATTTGATTTTAAATGTGACTCTGAGTTAGTTTCTTTAGCTAAGGAAGCTTGTAAAGAAAATGGAGACATAAAAAGCTTTGTTGGTAGAATAGTTACAGGAGACCAATTCGTTGCAGATCCTGCAAAGGTTAAATGGTTTGATGAAGAATTCAAGGCATTAGCTTGTGAAATGGAAGGTGGAAGTATAGCTCAAGTTTGCTACCTTAACAAAATACCATTTGTTGTTATAAGATCCATTTCTGATAACGCTAATAATGGTGCTCACATGGATTTTGCTGAATTTACGGCTATAGGAGTTAAAAATTCAACTTCTATATTAAAATCTATGGTTTTAAAAATGAACTAATTTTATATAGTTTATTTAATGTTGATATTAGAAATTTCTAATATCAACATTTTTTATTTAGTTTGTATTTTAATGAAAAATAGATTTTAAAAAAATATGCTAAGATATTTTAATAAGTATTTATAAAATTAACATCTACTTAAAAGAGCGTCTTTCTTTAAAATAAATATCATAATTAAGATGTAACTTCTATTGACTAAATAGTAAAGTAAATTTTTATTTTAAACTATGAATAAAAAGCCCACTCCTTAACTTTGGCTCAAACCAAGTAGACTTAGGAGGCATAACAAAATTATTATCTGCAATTTCTATTATTTCTTCAATTGATGTTGGATACATTGAAAAGGCTACCTTAAAATTACTATTTACCATATTTTCAAGTTCCTCTAATCCTCTTATTCCACCTATAAATTCTATTCTTTCACTTTCTCTAGGATTATCAATACCTAAAATAGGTTTAAGTAAATTGTTTTGAAGAATTGATACATCTAAACAATTTACTATATCTAACCCCCGAATAACTTCTTCTTTAATCTTTAACTTATACCACACCCCTTCTAAATACATGCCAAATACACCTTTTTCTTTTGGTTTACACTTTATATTATCTCCTAGCTTCTCTATATAAAACTTCTCTGATACTTTCGTAATGAATTCATCTTTATCATAACTATTTAAGTCTTTTACAACCCTATTGTAATCTAATATATTTAGCTCATTAGTAGGAAAAGCTACTCCTAAAAAATAATTAAATTCCTCACTACCTATAAAATTTTTACTTTCCCTTCTCCTTCTTAACCCTACTTCCACTGCCGACTCTGCTCTATGATGTCCATCTGCTATATAAAGACTATTTATTTTAGAAAAAGTGTCTGTTATATCTTTTATCATATCTTCATCATCTATCTTAAAGCATTTGTGCTCTATTCCGTCATCAGATACAAAATCATAAATACTTTTCTTTTGTATACATAAGTTAACTATATCTTTTAAATAATTATTTTCTTTATATGTTAAAAATATAGGCCCAGTATTTGCATTACAAAAATCCACATGATTTATTCTATCTAATTCTTTTTTTCTTGTTGTATACTCATGTTTTTTTATATTATTATTTAAATAATCGTCAATAGAAATGCATATTACTATTCCTGTTTGAGTTTTTCCATTCATTGTTTCACTATAAATATATATACAAGGTTTTTCCTCTTTAATTAAAACTCCAGAATCTATCATTTTATTTAAATTCTCTTTAGCCTTTTTATAGACTCTATCGCTGTATACATTTATATTTTTGTCTAAATCTATTTCTGCTCTATCTACATGAATAAAAGAATATTTATTTTTCCCCTTTTCTACAGCCTCATCATAAGTCACAACATCATAAGGAAGTTCTGCTACATATTTTGCTAATTCCTCTTTAGGTCTTATAGCCTTAAAAGCTTTAACTTTAACCATTTTTTCTCCTTAAATTTTTTATAAATTAAATTTATTTTTTATTATATTTATTATTTCTTCTCCTATTTTTCTTTGTGCCTCTTTAGTAGAAGCTCCTACATGAGGACTCAAACTTAAATTCTTACACCTTAAAAGTTCCTTATTTTTAATTGGTTCACTAGAAAAAACATCAAGACCTGCCCCTAAAATTTCTCCGTGATTCAGTGCTTCTATTAATGCCTCTTCATCTATAGTTTTACCTCTTGAGCAATTAATTAAAAATGAGTCTTTTCTCATTCTCCTTAATTCATCCTTTCCTATAATAATTTTATCCCCTGATACATTTATAGATAAAAAGTTTGCATTTTCTAATATATAATTTAATTCTTTAAAATCTCCATATAGCTCGTCTACTTCACCTAATATATCGTAATATATTATATTCATACCTAAAGCTTTTCCCCTTAAAGCTAATTCCTTTCCTATCCTCCCCATACCAATTATCCCTAGTGTTTTTCCTAGAAGTTCAGTTCCCAAATATTCTTTTTTGTTCCATTTACCTTCTCTCACAGTTATATTAGATTGATTTAAAAACCTAGCTAATGAAAACATATGTGCTAAAATCATTTCTGCAACTGATACAGAACTTGCACAAGGAGTATTAGTTACATCTATACCATTTTCTTTTGCATACTTTACGTCAATATTATCAATACCAACTCCACACCTAATTATTAATTTCAACTTTTTATCTTCTAACGTTTTATCAATAATACCTTTTGTAATTTTAGTTGCTGACCTAACTAAAATTACATCGAAATTTTTTATCTCTCTTTTTAAACTATCCTCATCATAATGAATATCCACAACATCTATCCCTAAGCTTTCTAGTCCTATCCTAGCTTTTGATTCTATACCGTCATTAGCCAATACCCTAATCATAAAATCTCTCCTTACCTACAACTATTCTCTTGATTAACTTTAGTATAAAAGTTAAGTCTTAAAAAATCATTCTAAATCCTTGAAAATCAACAATTATTCAGAGTATACCTTAACTTAAAGCTTAAGTTAACTTTAAAATTTCATTAATATTTTCTAATAAATCATTTAAATCATTCATAGTACAATCTCCCATATGACCTATTCTAAATGTTTTATCTTTTAACACTCCATAACCATTAGATATTTGAAACCCTCTCTTTCCTAATTCATTATTTAAATGAGTAAAGTTTATATTTCTTGTATTTTTTATTGTAGTTACAGTGTTTGATAAATACTTTTTATTTGCAAAAAGCTCAAAATTTTTTTCTGCCCAGGTTCTTGTGATTTTAGCTAGTTCTTTATGTCTGTTAAATCTATTTTCTATCCCCTCAATGTTTATAATATAATTTAGTTGATAATCTAAAGCATACATATGAGATATAGAAGGTGTTGACGGATATTGGTATTCTTTTTTCTTAATGTATCTATATAAAGCTAATAAATCAAAATACATCCCTCTAGATGAAACTCTTTCTGCTCTCCTTATAGCCTTAGCTGAAAATGTACAAATTGCCATGCCAGGAGGAAGTCCTATACACTTTTGTGAAGAGGTTATGAGTATATCAATACCAAGCTTATCAATTTCTAATTTGCTTCCTGCCGCTGAACTTACTGCATCTACACAAAAAACTATATCAGGATAATTTCTCACTACATTTGAAATCTCTTCTATAGGACTCATTACTCCTGTTGATGTTTCATTATGAGTAATTGTTATTAAATCATACTTTCCCGTTGCTAAAACTTTATCCACATCCTCTTTAGTAAAAACTTCTCCCCAAGGTTTTTCAAATTTATCTGCTATGATATTATTATTTATAGCCATTTCATACCACCTATTTCCAAATGCTCCTATTGAAAATACAGCAGCTTTTTTTAACGTACAACTTCGTATAGCACCTTCCATAAGTCCACTTCCTGAACTTGTAGACAATAATATTTCTTCCTTTGTATAAAATAACTTTTTTAAATTATCAGTAATATTCTTTTGTAAAAAAGATGCATCCTTTCCCCTATGCCCTATTAAGGGAAGTGCCATTTCATTTAGAACCTCTTTTCTAACCTCTACAGGTCCTGGTATAAATAATTTTTTATGCATAGTATCTCTCCTTAAATTTCATTTTATAATTATATGCTTTTAAAGTTTTTTCTATTATTAAAGAAAAATTTTATATCATTAACATTAGATTTTGTTTTATAAAGTATTTTAGTATATAAATAAAGTAAACCTTAAGCTTTAAAGCTTAAGGTTTACTTTATTTATATTTCACTTATATCATCTATAACATTGTTTTTAAACTCATTTTCACACTGACCTCTTTTTGAGTTTAGGCAATTACTACAACTTTTATTAGAAATCCTACTAGATACCACTCCATTTATTACAGAGGGAAAGCTAAAATTTTCGCATTCTTTAGCTATTTCTGCAAATTGTTGCTCTTTATCCATAAAATACACCCCTTTTAAGTAAATAATAAAAGTAGACACATTTTATTATTTACTTAAAAGAAAAATTTATTCTTTAATAATTATCACTATCGTCCCAAACTAAAACAGATTCAGTTTCTCTACAATACTTTACACAAATACATTGCCCTAAATTTCTAGGACATATTCTACATAAGCAATTTTTCTCTGTTCCATCACATTTATTTTTCTTAAAATCTATACAATATTTGCAATTTATCGCTGTTCCTATACTCATAATATTTCCTCTCTCATTATTAGATTTTGTCTCTAATAATATTAGAAACTAAATTTATTCTACTACATAGGAATTATTAGTCAATGCTCTAGATTTAATTTAGTTTTTACCTTTTATACTTATATCCTCTTTTAAGAAATCTATTAATTTCTCATTATTTGCATTTATCTCTATCTCTTTGTTATAAAGGATTTCGTTCTTTAATCCTTTATCTGTGTTATCTAAGTCTACTTCATCTTCGTTTATTAAACACTCATCTAACTTATCAAAAGAAAAATCTTTTATTTTTTCACAATCTTCTAGCTCATTTCCTAACCCTACTGACTTAAAAATTAATGTTTTTTCTAAAATTTCTTTATTCTTAATAATTTGATCTTTGCTTGAAGTATTTTTATTTAGATTATAATTACTTCCTACTCTCTTACTACTATTTTGTTTAATCTCTATTAATATCTCTTCCTTACTATGAACTTTATTTGTGTTGAATGCCTTATTATCTTTTTTCTTTTGTAAGTTTTTACTTAAATAATGTTTATCTAACTTAAAGTAAATTAATATTGAAACAATACATTGTCCTAAATTAATAATTAATAAACCATTATCATAATCAACTAAAGGAAAACTTATTAATAAGAGAAATCCTGCTAAAAAAACAAAGTATCCTAACATGGCTGCAATTGCTAGGTAAAACATCTTTCTAAAGCTACTACTAATATAAAACTCTTTAATATTCTTTTTATTTAAACTTTTAATATAATTTTTAACAATATAAAACATAAGAAATGCTATAGTACATAAGGCTAAAACTACTCCTATATTTGTCACTGTACTAAAGGTATATATATAGGAAAAGTCATAAAATGGCACTATTATTGGATTATATATATTGTATACTAAACTTAAAGTATTCCCTACAAATGATATTTTCTGACTTATAAATAAAGTTCCTGTACTTAAAATTAAATTTAACATAGCAAAAATAACACAATATGCTAATGTTCCAGAAAAAAAATCCCTAATAGAAAAATAACTTATTAATACTAATAAAGATAAAATAACAGTAACTAAAGTCATATATATTAATGATAAAAGGAGATTAATTCCCCTAATATTAAAACTAGATATTAAAGTTTCCTTAAAAATAAAATATAATAATATCTTTATAATTAAGTTTGATGTAATAGCTACAAAAATTACTTTACTTATAAATTTTAATTTTTCTATAAGTATGCTTTCGTTTTTTATTTCAGCCTTAACATAATTTTTTAAAATAATTTTTTTCATTCTTAAAATGTCATATGTAAAATATCCTAAGACAATATATATAGCAGTTACATCTAAAATAGATAATGAAAATCCCTTTTTTAATACATAATCTCTAGTAAAGCCTGAGGTTCCATTAAATAGTGTGGTAATAAGACTTAAATTCCCCATAAGCGCAAACATAATAATTGTTGCTACACTTGAATATATTATAACTTTTTTATTTAAATTTTTCTTTTCATCAATTATGTTATCCATCCTCATAAAACTCCTAAATTAAACAAAATTAATATATTTATTTATAGTATCTTAAAAATATATTTATGAATAATTTTAACATATTAGGAACATTTTTATTCATATTCCATATAATAAAATTAAATATATTTACTCCTCCCGATATTATAGAAAAATCAGGTAACAAAATAAAAATTTGCTACCTGATTTTATTATCTTATGAAATTTTGAAACACTATAAGGAACAGTATACCTGGTATTCCAAATACCCCAGCAATAATCGCTGTAAGTAAGTTTATCCCAACACTTATGCCAAAGTATGCTCCAAAGTAATTTACAATCATTAGGAGTATAGCGCCTAAAACGCTATTTATCATTAACCCAGCTATTTTCTTTATAGACCCAAATATTAGTCGTAAAAGTATAACAGCTAATATTAATCCTATAAGTATCATTAAAATGTCTTGAAGCGTTAATGAATTAATGTTCATAAGTCCCCGAGGCTATTTTAAATAATAGCAACGGTTCACCCCCCTTTTATTATTTTAGATAACATTATACCATTATTTCTAATATATTCTATAGTTAAGTTTCTGTTAAATTTCTTTTCTACCTTCTAATGCCTTAGATATGGTTATTTCATCAGCATATTCTAAATCTCCACCTACCGGTATTCCTGCTGCAATTCTAGTAACCTTAACATCTAACGGCTTTAATATCTTTGATATATACATAGCAGTAGCTTCCCCCTCTATATTAGGATTAGTTGCTACTATTACTTCTTTTATGTTTCCGTTCATTCTCGCAACTAATTCTCTTAATCTAATATCTTGAGGACCTCTTCCTTGCATTGGTGATATATTTCCATGAAGAACATGATAAACCCCATTATAATCCTTAACTTTTTCCATAGTCATTATATCTTTAGGTTGTTCAACTACACATATTTGAGATTTATCTCTACTTGGATTACTACATATTGCACAAGGGTCTGAGTCTGTAAAGTTACCACAAACAGAACAGTATTTTATAGTTCCTCTAGCTTTAACTAAAGCACTTGCAAATTCTTCAACCTCATCCTTAGGTAAATTTAATACATGTAGTGTTAGCCTTTGAGCTGTTTTCTTTCCTACTCCAGGTAACTTAGCAAATTCTTCTATAAGTTTCTCTATAGCAACTGGATAAAAATCCATAATACACCCTCCTAAGTAAGTGATAAAACTCCGTTGATAATTCAACAGAGTTTTTAAATCATACTAAAATTATTTCTTTATCTTAAAATAACCCTGGCATATTCATTCCGCCAGTTAATTTTCCCATTTTGTTTGCTGTTTCTTCTTCAGCTTTAGATAAAGCCATTCTCACAGCTGTTATAACTAAATCTTCTAACATTTCAACATCATCTGGATCAACTATTTCTTGTTTTATTTTTAAACTTAAAAGTTCTTTCTTACCATTAACCTTTGCTACAACAAGATCCCCGTTTGCACTTCCCTCAAATTCAGTATTTGCAATTTCTTCTTGCATTTCAGCCATTTGTTTTTGAAGCATTTGTGCTTGCTTCATTAGGTTATTCATGTTACCCATTCCTGGGAATCCACCTTTTGCCATAAATATATCCTCCTTTTAATTAACTCTTTAATTATTATATAGTATTTTATTCTCTATTTCTATATAATAGCCTTTTATTATTAATATGTGCCTTTATATTTTTTATTTACTTATTTTAAAATAATATATTTTAATCATTTTACATAGCTATTCATCTAATATCTCTAAATCATCACCTATTTTTTTTATAAGTTCTTCTTCTATTGATAATTCACTTTTAGTATCATTTCCCTTATGGACAATACATCTAAACTTTACTTTTTCTTTTAAGACTTCTGAAAGGATATCCTCAACTAAAGCTTTATATTCAGGTCTTTCTAATCTATCTTTATTAAACTTATATTCTTCTTCATATTCTATTGTAACTATGCCATCTTCACAGCTTACTGGGTTTCCAGTTCTAAGAGTTGCAAAAACAATCATAGCTCTTCTTGCTTTAATATGCTCTAAAATATCTTTCCAAGCTTTTTTTACATCATCTAACTTTATCTTTGATTCCTTATTTCCTACAAAACTTGTTATATTATTTTTCTCTTCTTTTTTAATAACTACATTTTGACTATCTTTAGATATGTTCTTAGAACTCTCCACTTTTGTGACTATTTTTTCGTCTACACTAGTATTTACAGCTTTAACCTTAATTGAACCACTTTTTAAAGCTTCCTCTATTTTATTTATTCTAGTTAATAAAACTTCCTTTGATGTATCATACTCAATCTTACACATTTTGATTATTGCAAGTTCAAGATTAATTCTAGATTGTTTACTAACTTTTAAACTCTCTTCACCCTCTTGAAGAATTCTAATACATCTCATAATTTCTTCTACTCTAATTCTTGAACTTTGACTTTTAAGTCTTTCAATATTCTCCTCTGAAGTATCTAAAACTTCTTCAGGGTTGTGGGTTATCTTTATCATTAAAAGATTTCTAAAATGGCCCATTAAATCTTTAATAAATATACCCATATCCTTTCCTGACATTACAAGACCTTCAATTATAGTTATAGCTTTTTCTATATTTCTCTCAATAACTGCATCTATTAAATTAAACAGACTATCATTAGCTACAAGGCCTAACATCTTTACTAATCCATCATAATCTACCTTTTCATTCCCCATAGATATTGCTTGTTCTAGTATACTAAGAGAATCTCTCATTGCGCCATCTGACACTCTAGCTATTAAACTTAAACTTCTATCATCAGCAAATATGCCTTTTTCTGTAGTAATCTTTCTAAGCCTAGCTACTATTTGTTCTTTATTTATTCTTTTAAAATCAAACCTTTGACATCTTGAAAGTATAGTTATAGGTAATTTTTGAGGGTCAGTAGTGGCTAAAATGAACACAACATTTTTAGGCGGCTCTTCTAAAGTCTTTAAAAAGGCATTAACTGCTCCTATGGATAACATATGAACTTCATCCATTATATAAACTTTAAATTTTGCTTCTTGAGGCGGATATTTTACATCCTCTATTATTTCTCTTATTTTATCTACACCATTATTTGAAGCCGCATCAAGTTCAACTACATCAATAGCTAGACCTTCATTTATTTTTAAGCACATCTTACATTCATTGCAAGGTTCACCATCTTTAAGGTTAAGGCAATTTAAAGCTTTCGCAAAAACCTTTGCTGTAGAAGTTTTTCCCGTTCCTCTAGTTCCACAAAAAAGATAAGCGTGAGATGTTCTATTGTTTAATATTTCATTTTTTAAAGTTGTACTTATATGTTCTTGGCCTATAACATCCTCAAAAGTTTTAGGTCTCCATTCTCTATATAAAGCTTTATATGACAAAAAATTCACCTCTTTAAATTCAATTACTTTCTAAACTACAATACAAATTCTAAATTCAATTATATATGATAAAATTAAATAAATAAAATTAATTTTAAGGAGAAATAATATGTTTTCTATAATTGCTGCTCATAGTCAAAATTTAGTTATTGGAAATAATAACTCTCTTATTTGGAATATACCAAGTGACTTAAAAAGATTTAAATCGCTTACAACAGGAAAAACCATTATTATGGGTAGAAAAACCTTTGAATCTTTACCTAATCCCCTTCCAAATAGATTTCATATAGTATTAACTAAAAATCCTAATAACTTTATAAATCAAAAAAATGTTATATTTACTAATAACTCAAAGGAAATTATATCTAAATTTAAGAACTCCGAAAAAGAAATTTTTATAATAGGTGGCGGTAAAATTTATAAAACCTTTTTAGAACATACTTCAAAAATTTATATAACTGAGGTTCTTAAAGAATTTAAAGGTGATACTTATTTTCCTAAAATAGATTATTCCCTATGGGAAAAAAACTATGAAAGTGAAATTTTTGAAGAAAATAATATTAAATTTATATTTAAAGACTTCTCTATACAAAAATAAAATTACAAAAAGAGTAAGAATTTAATCTTTAAATTCTTACTCTATAAATAACTTATTTTTTCTTTTCATTTTTCTTTTCTGAAACTATTAAACCAAATATTTTACTTACAATCCAATAAGCACTCACCACTATTAAAATATCAAATATGAAATTAAATAGATATAATTGCTTAGATGTATCACATCTTCCATTTCCAACAAAAGGCATAGGAAATTGAAGAATTGCTATAAACATCAAACACCATAAAAATTGTATTTTAGCCTTCATTTCTTTACTCTTATTATTTTTAATATATTCAAGAATAGATACTAAGAAAACTATAATAAATGATGCTATTATAAACAATAAATTTTTAGGCAAATAAGTTTTCAAGTCTGACCAATAAGTAAACCTATTAAAAGTTTCTATAGGTTCTTTACTATAAGAATAACTATATTTTCCTAAATTATTTGATGTATCTAAAGCCATTGTAGCTGTATACTCCATTCCTTTCATTAAACTTAAAGGATGAGTTAAGTAATATATAGCAAGTTTTGAGTTACTCATTTTACTATAAAATACTTCTTTCATATACTCGGTATGTGGTGTAAATCCATCTTTATAGTCACTTATAGCTTGATAGGAATTTGTCCCTGAATTTACAGCCATTTTAGGACTTAATCCTAAATCTATTAAGGCCTGTTCTTTTTGCTCCTTGGTAGTGGCATTCTCTAAAACACCTGTAAACACAGAATTGTAATGAGTATCGTCACCTATATTTACATGTCTAAGATTTATCCCTATAGGATACGCAATTATTAAAATAAAAGCTATTATTGAAATTATGACCTTTTTTTTCTTAATTATTTTTCTATTATCCCATATAATCTTACCTAAAATAAACATTATAATAGGAAGTGCAGATAGAGTTTGCATCTTTGAACTTATAAAAAGCCAAGAACTTATATATATATATATCATATTTCTAAAAACATACTTATCATCTTTTACAACATATTTCTTGTATACATAATATATATATGATGCTATTAAAAGCATTAATGTGGTTATCATCATAGGTTCACCATAAAGTGAGTTAAAGAACACCAAATAATTTCCATCTAAAAACACAAATAAACCTATTATAGCAAGAAAAGTAAACTTAAATTTACTTTTGATATTAAAATATTTTAATATCAAAGCCATAGATCCTATATATACTACAGCATAAAGAATAGCTAAATAATTAGATTTAAATATATCACTACCAAATAGTTGACAAATTAAACTTACCAAAGTTATAAAATATCCCATACTAGTTGATATGATTGTAAGTCCTATATTATAAAATGTATACGGCATTATTAGATAATCTGAAGTTGTATACTTATAATACCCTATATGATTTAATATATAATTATCATGAGGTGTTCTAGCTAACCTACATACATCCATAACCCTTTGGAAATCTCCTTGGTCTGCTACACCTGGATAAGGATATGTAAATAATACATAGTAGGTTATACCAATTGCCGCTAAACAAAATAGTATTAGTACAACTCGTTTATACTTTTTATTCTCATTCATATTCTATAACCTTTCATAACTCTATACATTCTTATCAAAATTTATTTTCTCTTTAACTAAGTATAAAGGTCTATTTTTGCTCTCATCATAAATTCTAGCTATGTACTCTCCTATAACACCTAAAGACAATAGTTGTACTCCACTAAAGAAAAGTATAACGCACATAGTTGATGCCCACCCCATACTAGTATTACTAACTATTTTTGTTATTATAGTATAAATTATAAGCAATATTGATATGCCTATTGTACAAGTACCAAATATAGCAGTTAACTTAAGAGGCTTTGTAGAAAAGCTAACTATTCCATCAGTTGCAAATTTTATCATCTTTCTTAATGGATATTTGGTTTCTCCTGCAAATCTATCATCTCTATTATATTCTAAAGCTACTTGGTCAAATCCAATCCAACTTACCATTCCTCTTATAAATCTATTTTGTTCTGGCATCTCCTTAAAAGCCTCTACAACTATTTTATCCATAAGTCTAAAATCTCCAGTATCCCTAGGTATCTCTATACTAGACATATAAGATAAAGTTCTATAAAAATATTTAGCTGTTAGAAGCTTAAATTTACTTTCACCACTTCTTTTCTTTCTTTTCCCATAAATAACTTGATGTCCATCTTTCCATTTTTCAACCATATCAGGTATAATTTCTGGAGGGTCTTGTAAATCAGCATCTATTATTACTACCGCATCCCCTTTGCAGTTAAAAAGTCCTGCTGTTACAGCAGCTTGGTGACCGAAATTTCTTGAAAAATCTATAATCTTAACATTTTTATCACTCTTAGCTATACTCTTTAAAATTGATAGCGTTCTGTCTTTACTTCCATCATTAACAAAAATTATTTCATGATCCATAAAATCAATATTATTAACAACACTTTTTAATCTATGATAACATTCATAAGCTACTAATTCCTCATAATACATAGGTACTATTATGCTTAAAAGTTCTTTCTCCACTTATATCACCTCATAAATGTAATTTCTAAAAATTACAAAATTTATATGATTTTAATACAGCTAAAATATATACTACTTCCTTATTTTAAAATAATAAATAAAAACCAGGTAGTTAGCACCAACTCGATGTTAAAATACCTGGTTCTCTTATGCATAACTCCCAATGATTAATATTAATATAACCATCATTGTTTGTTTAATAAATCAATATTTGAGTTGTGCACCCTACTTTGGCAATAATCTATGGCCGTTACCTGTGTAGTTAACTCAAACTAGACTTATCCACGGCACATGAAAGTAACTGCTTATCGCTGCTTCCTTCCGGACCTGACGAGGTTCACAGGCTTCCATCGCGTGGGGCCTAATTCTCAACATCACTTGCACAGGTCGACACCACAGATTAAGACCTGGGTAGGGAATTCAATCCTGCTATAGCGGATTGCAGGTTACAGGGCACCGCTAACTCCCCATCTAGCACAACCTTGGCGGAGAGAGCGGGATTCGAACCCGCGGTAGAGTTACCCCTACACACGCTTTCCAGGCGTGCTCCTTCGACCACTCAGACATCTCTCCATATCTTATTTTCTTTTTATTTTACATTAATTTAAATATTTTATTATTAATTTCACAATAATTTTAATATTTACTTACTGCATTTAATTATCTTACTAGTAATAACTTTAAATTATTACTTTCTCATTTTATCACATTAGTTTTCATAGTTCAATATAAAGATTTAATTTAATAAATAAATTGTAAAAAAAATATAATATGTTTAAATATGATAAAAATTAATTTTTCTTATAAAATATTTACAAATTATGTAAATATTTTATATAATTATAGTATAATCATTTATATATCTATATAAAGGGGGAATTTTCATGTCAGGTTCTTCACCGGGAAATAAGAAAAAAGAATCTCTAAGCTCTGTATTTTCAATAAGAATAAAGAGTAGTCAAAAAGAATTGCTTAACAAGAACCCTTGGATAAAGAGAGAGATTGAAGATTATATAAGAACCCATTTAGATGGTTTCTCAAATTAATATCTCTATTTTAAATATAACTTTATTATATATTTTTAATTAAGTGTATAATATTATCAGGTAAAAGTATTAAATTTTCTCTCCTAATCGCAAATTTTTTAATATTTGTAGTAGAATTTCTTATAATAAAGTTTGGAGAGAAAATTTTAATCTTATCCTAACAATCTACTCACTAAGCCATTATCTAATATCATTTGTAAGTCATTCCTACTTTTATTTACAACTATATGGCAATGTAAATTTAAAGTTCCTATTGTTGTTATATGTTCATTAACTAATTTTTCGCTTATTTTATTACACCTATTAAGTATTATAAGATTACTTGCCTGTATACTTGGCAATACTGCTGTAGACATATTTTTAAGCATCATATTCAAAGTAGTTACATCAATTATGTTAGTTATGTTCCCCATTCTTAAATATGGCTTTAACTCCTTATTATTTAAGATGTCTAATAAATCATTTATATCTTTAGATACACTACACTCTATAATTATTCTATCTGGATCATAAAATTTTAATAATCTTAAAATTCTCTCCACATTCATCTCATAATTTATAGAAAAATCTTTAACAGTCACTCGTTTTTTATTTATAAAGTTTAAATCTAAAACCTCTTTCCCATTTTCACACTGTATTACAATAACTTCTTCCCTATAACTTTTCCTACTTAATATAGATTTTATCAAACTACTCTTCCCTGCGTCTAAAAAACCTGTAACTAAATCAACTGTACACTTTCCCATATAACCACCTCACTATTAGTAACCACTTTTTAATGCACATTAAAACCAAATAATATTATATTGAATAAATTTACATATTATATAATAAATTTATATTCTATATATTAACTTTTATTACTATAAAAAAGGTTATATCAAAAAATTAATAATCTTGATATAACCACTTCATACATCTATATTAATTAAAAATAAAATTAATTAACTTAAGCTATAACTAATGTTTTTATTTTTAAATCATTATTTAAAAACTCTTTCTGTATACACTCAAAAGCTTTTTTGTAACCATCTTTACCATAATGAAAAGCTAACATCATATTTAAACTAGTTCCAAACCAAATCCTACAAAAACTAGGATCCAAAACTAATTTTCCATTAGCATCTCCATTAATCTTTATATTCTCTTTATCAATAATCATCTTTGCGAAATGATTAATTAGATTAACTAAAATCTTTCTTCCTTCTGCTGGACTTTCTTCTAAGATGTTAATAAAATAATAAGACCAAACCTTAAGCAAATTTTCATTTATTGAAATTCCATAAATTTTATTACCAATGGTCTTTTTTAAAAAATTATATAAATACGTAGCTACCTTTTTAGAGTTATCATTGAATTTTTGTTCATAAAAATTCATATCATAACCTACCATCATTTCAATTTTATCCATAAATTATCCCCCTTTTTTACAGTATATCACAAAAAAGGAGGACAATGAATTATTTACTTCTTTTCTTTTTAAAGAAATTAACTAGTATATCACTACATGGTTTAGAGTGATACCATATTAAATCAATAAAATAAGGAAGATTAGCATTTTGAAGTATATTCACCACCGAACCACCAGCCCCTGTAGTATCATCTAAAGTTCCTATATGAACTTTAGATATTCTACTTTGAAGTATTGCACCTGCACACATAGGGCACGGCTCTAAAGTAATATACATCTCACAATCTAAAAGCCTCCAATTACCAAGCTTCTTACACGCTTCATTTATTGCTAACATTTCAGCATGAGCTAATGGATTTTTCAAAGTTTCTTTAAGGTTATGTGCCCTTGCTATTATCTCTCCATCTCTTACTATAATAGCCCCTACAGGAACCTCTCCTAACCTTTCTGCTTTCTTGGCTTCTTCTAAGGCTAAATCCATCAAATTGCTATTCCTCCTAAATTTTAAGTATATATTCTTACCTTTATTATTCTATTTTTCTTTACATCTTCAACTATGAACTTTATATTTTTACTCTCTATTTCTTCATTTAATTTCGGGATTCTTCCTAAAATTCCAATTATATATCCCCCTAGAGAATCAAACTCTTCAGATTCTATTTCTATACCTATTTCTTCACTTAAATGACTAAGTTTTATACTACCTTCAGCCACATACTCATTATCTTTTATCTTCCATATTTCATTTTCATGATGATCATACTCGTCCTCTATTTCTCCAACTAATTCTTCAATCAAATCTTCTATAGTGACAATTCCCGCTGTTCCACCATATTCATCTAAAACAACAGCCATATGATTTCTTGTTTTTCTCATTTCATTTAAAAGTTCTGGTATTTTTTTAAATTCAAAAGTATAGAAAGGTTCCCTTATAAACTTATTAATATCAAAGTCTTCTTTTGAATCATTAAGCAAAACTAAGTCCTTAACATTTAATATTCCCACAACATCATCAATATTTTTATCAAAAACAGGAAGCCTTGAAAACTGTTCTGTTCTTAATATCTCTAGTATATCCTCATAATTAGAGTCTTTATTTATACCTACAATATCTAATCTTTGAATCATAATATCTTTAACTTGAAGATCACCAAATTCAAATACATTATATATTAATTCTTTCTCCTCTTCCTCTAATACACCTTCTTCTTCACCTACAACTACCATAGTTTTAAACTCTTCTTCAGTTATAAAAGGTTCAACTTTATTTACATCTCCACCTAAAATCCTTATAAAGATATTAGATATTTTATTACATGCCCAAATAATAGGTGCACATACGTTTACTATTATAGTTATAGTCTTAACCACTTTAAGTGCTACTTTTTCACTGTTTTGTTGTGCTAAATTTTTAGGCACTATTTCTCCAAATAAAAGAACTAACATGGTCATTATAATAGTTGATATAACTACACCATTACTACCAAAAAAACCTGCTGCTATTGAACTTGCTAAAGATGCTGACCCTATGTTAACTACATTATTAGCTAAAAGTACAGCCCCTAAAAACTTGTCAGGGTTTTCAATTAATTTTTCTACAGCTTTAGCCCCTTTAACCTGCTCTTCTACCATATGCCTAATTCTTATTTTACTTAATGATAATAACGCCGTCTCCGACGCTGAAAAAAAACCTGATAATATAAGCATTACTATAAGTATTATTATCTGAAACGTATCAGACTCTCCCAAGAAAACCACTCCCTATTTATTTATATTATATTTTATCTAATATTTAATATTTCTAATACATATTCTAGATATAATATTAAAAATAAAATATTATTTGTAAAAAAAAACTCCATATAAAATATGGAGTTTTATTACATGGTATCCCCAGTAGGAATCGAACCTACATCTATCCCTTAGGAGGGGATTGTTCTATCCATTTAACTATGAGGACTCACTATGTATCACTTATAATTTTATAACCTTTAGAATATTATGTCAATATATTATTAAATCATATTTAATAATATATTCATTAAAGACAAACAATTATATCAATATTCCATTTAAATATATATCTGTAAATTGTTCTATTACCTCATCTATATGTGCTTCGTCTTTATCTAAAAGCTCACGTATTGCAGTAGACATTAAGCTTCCATAAAAAATATGAGCCATTAAACCAGTATTCCCACTTTTTATTTCACCTTTTTTTTGAGCTTCATCTAAAATTAATTTTATTCTATTAATATATAAATTAACTCTATCCCTTAATTCTAATTGTCTTTTTTCAGTTCCCCAAAGTTGGCTTAGTATTATACTAAAGAAATCTTTTCTTTCATATAAAAGCCTTAATTGAGTTGAACATATACCCTTTAATTTTTCAATAGGATCTAAGTCAGAATCTGCAATTTTTCTAAGATTACATTCCCATTTTTCAATTCCTCTTTGTATTACAAACTTAAATATATCTTCCTTATTTTTAAAGTTATAATACAATGTTCCCTTTGCAACCCCTGCAACAGCTGCTATTTCATCTACAGTTGCACCAGCATATCCATTTGTTGAAAACACTTTTATAGCAGCGAAAAATATAGCATCTTTAGTATTATTCATAATTAAGCTAATCCTCCAAATTATTTATATATCTTAATAATATATCATTTATATCATTCAAACAACATAAAATTATTCTTTACAAATTATATTTTGCAAATTTTCTTTAAATTTATGTCTATCCCCATTATATATTACAATTTTAATTCCCATTTCTTCAGCTCTATCTATAATAACACTTTTAGAAGGTTCCATAGTAGCTACTAAAATTTTTTTAACTCCTGCTCCTCCTAACTGTTCTGCATAAATATTCAGTTCATTTAAAGCAACCTCATCATATTTTTTTGAATCTTTACATGATATACATGTTAAAACTGAATCCTTTATAGCTAAAACATCTAACTCATTTCTAACCTGTTCTTTTTGGCCACTCCAAAGAAAAACAACTCCACTTTTTACTTCATCAACAGCATTTATTTCCTTTATTATAAGTTTTGTAAATATTTCAAACCATGTACCACTTTTAAAGATAAAACTTTTTATAAAATCATTTAAAAATTTAACCTTTATATAATTTTTTTCATTAGCGCATTTTATTTGATTATTTTTTTCTAAAAAATCTAAACACTTATTTATTAAAATACCCTCATCATCACTTAAATAATTTGTATCTATTTTTAATACCTGAGGATTGGAATTATCATGAATAAACAAATTAGAATCTGTAAGCCTTAATCTATATTTTTCCCAAGTATCTAAATTGTCTGCAATAACCAATGTTATTTTATATATAATCTCTTCATCTAAGGAATTGCCAGAATCAATTACAATTGAGCCCCCTATACTTTTTATAATGTCTTCTATATTAAGATCATGTACCCTATCATTATTTATAGTTATTTTAGCTAAAGACATATTAATTAATTTTTTATTCTTTATATCTAAAAACTCACAAGTAATATTGTTTTTTAAAGCAAAAGTATAAAAGATTAAAACGTCTAAGAAATTCCCTGAAGTTAAATTAAATAATACTTTTTTATTTTTGTTTTTTATCATTATAGTTTCTAAATCCATAAGACTTTTTTTATCTATGTTTTCCTTTAAAAAAGAGCATGAAAAATTATTTTCATAATACCTTTCTATAGAATCTAAAATATATAAATCATTATTTTTATATAAAAATAACACTTCCTTAGGTTTATATTTTTCAGTTAATAAAATTGAAGAATCATTATGATTGCCTATAAGGTTTATTATTAAATCAAAATCCATAATATAATACCTAACTTTCTTTTTTATATTATTTTTCCCTTACAATTTGTTTATATTCATTTAGGAAATATTAATATAAATAAGTTATAATTAAATAAATTAAGCAAGGAGAGTGTGTAAATGAAAAAGAAAAAACTACGTATCTTCATAGGTATTTTTATAGCTGCAATAATTATTGTTTTAATTACCATTTCTATAGCACTTACAGCTAATCCAACCCTTACATATTTACAAAATACTAATACCACTATTACAAAAGCTACAAATGCTCTACTTAATGTACAAGAAAATATATCATTAAGCTCAAATGATACCCTTATATATAATCAGGGAAATGCTTATGAATATGGACAACAATTTCAAAACATATGGAATGATTATGATCAAAATGCTAAGGATACCTCTAGTATAAATGACTACTATACTAAAACTCAATCAATAGAAACTCAAGAAAAACTAGCATACAACCTTTTAACAAGTG
This sequence comes from uncultured Sarcina sp., assembly GCA_963559995.1. Taxonomy (GTDB): domain Bacteria; phylum Bacillota; class Clostridia; order Clostridiales; family Clostridiaceae; genus Sarcina. Next base: position 6,788 of record CAUWNL010000034.1, on the reverse strand, counting down.
GAGTAACACTATATTTAAATGGTAGTAATAGTGATAAGACAACAGGAATAGCTTATATAGATGAAGCATACTCCTTAATAAATACTCTAAATAAAGAAACTGTTCCATCTATTATAACTAATTTTAAAGAAGGAATAACCAAACTTCAAACTTAAAAATAAAAACCTCTTTAAAATACAAATAAAAAAACCAAATCTCTAAATTAGAGATTTGGTTTTTAATTTTTTGGTGCGGCGGAGAGGATTCGAACCCCCGACCAATCGGTTCGTAGCCGACTACTCTATCCAGCTGAGCTACCACCGCATAACAATATTATAATATCATAATTACTAAAATAAATCAATAAAAGCTGAGTTTCTAACAAAAAAAGTTAATTACATATATTGATAAAATACGATGAGAAATAACATCATTCTATTTATAATTAAAATCTATTTTAATTTATTAATAAAAACTATTAAAAGTAGTTATGTTTTAATATTAATGTTGACTTTAGATAAAGATGGAAGAATATTTTAATAAGCAACTAAAATTTTTCTATCTTTAAATAAAATTACTTTAAAGTTTTTAATGTTTAAACTTACTAAGATATAAAAATTTAGCAATTTTATAAAAGGATAATAAAAACTATTTTCTATATTAAATCCCTCTAAAATCAACACTTATTTAAAACATAACTTTAAAATTATATAAATATAATTATCTACTATTATTTTCTTTTACTATATTTAATATAACTTCTACTGCTTTTCTCATAGACTCTACAGGTATATATTCATATTTCCCATGGAAATTTTCCCCACCTGCAAATATATTAGGTGTTGGAAGACCCATAAATGATAATCTAGCCCCATCTGTACCACCTCTTATTGGTTTTACAAGTGGAATAACATTAGCAGTTTCCATAGCCTTTTTAGCCATATCTACAATATACATTACTGGTTCAACTTTTTCCTTCATATTTTTATAACTATCTTTTATTTCAACAGTTATACGACCTTCTCCATATTTTGAGTTTAATTCTTTTTCTATTTCTCTAAACTTAGCTTTTCTATTTTCATATCCTTCTTCAAAGAAATCTCTTATTATAAACACTAATTTTGTTTCTTCAACTTCACCAGACATTGATATAAGATGAGAAAAACCTTCATATTTTTCTGTCTTTTCTGGTACTTCATCTAATGGAAGTTTTGATATAAACTCATGAGCTAACATCATTGAATTAACCATTTTTCCTTTAGCATAACCTGGGTGCACATTAGTTCCCTTTATTAAAACAGTTGCAGATGCTGCATTAAAGTTTTCGTATTCTAGTTCTCCAATATGACCACCATCTAAAGTATAAGCAAAATCTGCCTCAAATCCCTCTACATCAAAATGGTCTGCTCCTTCACCAATTTCCTCATCAGGAGTAAATGCTACCTTTATGTCGCCATGTTCTATTTCTGGATGGTTTATCAAGTATTCCATAGCAGTTATAATCTCAGCTATTCCAGCCTTATCATCAGCTCCTAAAAGAGTTGTTCCATCTGTTGTTATTAAAGTTTGACCAACATAATCCTTAAGTTCTGGCGAAAACTTAGGTGATAAAGTAACGCTATCATTTAACTTTATATCTTTTCCATCATAATTTTCTACTATCTTAGGATTTACACATTTACCGCTCATATCTGGGGCTGTATCCATATGTGCTATGAATCCTATAGTAGGAACTTCTTTATCTGAATTTTTCTTTAGCTTAGCATAAACATATCCATATTTACTTACTCTAATTTCTGATAATCCTAAGCTGCTTAACTCCATAGCTAATGTTTTACTAAACTCTAACTGTCCTTTAGTACTTGGAGTGGTTTTAGTTGTTTCATCTGATTTAGTATCTACCTTTATATATTCTAGAAATCTTTCTTCTACTTTCTTCATTAAAACACCGCCTTAATCTATTTTTTATTTGTCATTAATTTCATAAACTTATTATACATTAATGCAATTAGATTTAAAACCAACATAAGGTTTTTATTAAACTTTTACTTTTTACAAAAATAACTTATTATTATTAGCTTACCCTATAAATATTTCTATAATTTAGGTTTAATATTTAATTTATATGTAAATAATTAGAAATAAATTATTTTACTGTGAAAGGATTTATCTATATGATTAAAAATAAAAAAGCTAAAATTTACATATTAATTTTTTTTGGAATTACTATTTCTTATTTAGGAACATGTTTTTTTACTTATAAAAATAGTTTAGATAGTTTTAAAAAGAATTTATATTCTGAAGGATATATACAAGCTAGATCAATCTTATCTAACAAAGGTTTAAATATAATAAGCATATTAAACTTAGAAAAGCAAACTTCTAAACTTCTAGATGAACATTTAAATGAATTAAACAATGCCTATTTAACAGATAATATATCTCAAGAGGACTTACTTTTAAAACTAAACTCTTTAGAACTTCTTGATTTAAACAGCAATCAAATTACAACCTTTAAAGAGAATTTACCCCTAATATCATCATCAAATGAAATATACGTAAATGCTGTTTCTTTATTTAATTCACAAAACTATGAAAAGGCCTTAGAAAAGTTTAATAATGTTAGTCCTTTAGATTCTAAATATAAGTCTGCATTAGAATATAAGAAAAAATGTATAGATATATTAAAACCTGCTATCATTTCAAATATAAATAAACTTATAGAAAATAATTCTTATTCAGAGGCTATCAATATTTTAGATGAGCATCTTTATAAGTTTAATTATAATATAGAACTTACTAATAAATTAAATGAAGTAAAAGAACTTCGCATGAAATATTTGGAGGAATTTAGTGAAAATAGTATAACAACTAATGAGTATTCCGCTCAAACTATGTCATCTTATTATAATAAACTAAATCCTACAACAATTAACTCCTTCGATATAACTAGTGATACTAATAAATTAGTTTTTGTTAATATAAGTGAACAAAAAACCTATATATATACAGGAGGTATAAACAATTGGACCCTAGAAAAAGAATTTGTATGCTCTACGGGAATAGAGAATAAAGAAACCCCTGTGGGGATATTTAAGGTTCAAACAAGAGCTCCTTGGTTCTTTGCATCTAAATATGGGCAAGGAGGCAAGTATTACGTTCAATTTATGGGAAATTATTTATTTCACTCTATTCCCTTTGCAGAGGACCAAGAAACTATATTAGATGAAACCTTAGGTGAACCTGCCTCACATGGATGTATAAGACTAAATATTGATGATGCTAAGTGGCTTTATGATAATGTTTCAGATGGAAGTAAAATATTAATCTATTAGCTTTACTTTGACTATCATGTATTTTTAAAAATTAATCGCCCATTAAATTCTAAAAAGGTGTTATTAAGTTTTTAATAACACCTTTTTTACTCAATCTATATAATATCTATTTTAGAGAATTATTTTCCTTCTTTTATAGCTTTAGCTTCAGCTATCATTTGAGGAATAACTTTAGTTACATCTCCAACTATTCCATAGTCTGCAATTTTCATTATTGGAGCTGATTCATCTTTGTTTATAGCTATAATCATATCTGAATCTTGCATACCAGCTACGTGTTGTATAGCTCCTGAAATACCGCAAGCTATATATATATTTGGTCTTACTGTTTTACCAGTTTGTCCAACTTGATATGCTTTATCTATCCATCCTTTTTCTATAGCAGCTCTTGATGCAGCAGCCACTCCATCTAATGCTTCTGCAAGCTCATAAACTAATTTAAAGTTTTCTTCAGAGCCCATTCCTCTACCACCAGCTACTATGAAATTAGCTTCTGATATATCTACTATTTCTTTATTTTCTTTAACTATTTCTAAAACTTTAGTTCTTATATCTTCTGAAGTTAAAGAAACTTCAACTTCTTCAATTCCACCATCTTTAACTTCTTCTTCAAGTTTAGCAAAAACTCCAGGTCTTACTGTTGCCATTTGTGGTCTATGTTCAGGACAAACTATTGTTGCCATTAAGTTTCCACCAAAAGCAGGTCTTGTTGCAAGTAAATCTCCATTTGTAACATCAACATCTAAGGATGTACAGTCAGCTGTAAGTCCAGTTTCTAATCTAGCTGCAACTCTAGGACCTAAATCTCTTCCTACAAAAGTTGCTCCTATAAATAATATTCCTGGTTTTCTATCTCTAGCTAACTCGCAGATAACTTTAGTATATCCATCAGTTGTATAGTGTTCTAACTCTTTATTATCAACAACTAAAACTTCATCAGCACCATGATTTCTTAAATCTTTAGCTAATTCCTTTATTCCACTTCCTAATAATAAAGCTGTTAATTTAACTCCTAACTTATCAGCAATTTTTCTACCTTCCCCTAATAACTCTAGAGAAACTTTTTCTAAATGGCCTTCTCTTTGTTCAGCGAAAACCCATACTCCATTGTAATCTGCTATATTCATTACTTTTTCCTCCTAATCTTAGATGTAATGTTTTTCTTTTAATTTACCAAACACATAACTTACTGCTTCTTGAGCTGGCTTATTAACTATTTCCCCAGCACCTTTAGCTTCTTTAGTCATTGATTTTTTAACCTTAGTTGGAGAACCTTTAAGTCCTAATTCTGATTTATCCACATCTATATCGTCAGCTGTCCATATAGTTACCTCTTTATCAGCTTTTGCAAATATATTTCTAACGTTCATATATCTTGGCTCATTTAATTCTTTTATAGCTGTTAATAAAACTGGTGCTTTAACTTCTATTAATTCATACCCATCTTCTAAAGCTCTGTTTATTATTAAGCCGTCTTCTTTAACTTCTACACCTTGAACATAAGTTACTTGTGGTATATTTAAATGCTCTGCAATTTCTGGTCCAACTTGTGCAGTATCCCCATCAATCGCTTGTCTACCAGCAAATATTATGTCATATTTTAATTTTCTTATAGCCCCAGCTAAAGTTTTTGATGTAGCTAAAGTATCAGCTCCTGCAAATGCTCTATCTGATATTAATATTGCTTCATCAGCTCCCATGCAAAGTGCTTCTCTTAGAGCATTTTGTGCTTGAAGAGGTCCCATACTAACTATTGTTATATGAGCCCCATGTTTATCTTTTATTTCAAGAGCTGCTTCTAAAGCATGTTTATCTTCTGGATTTATAATTGATGGAACGCCATCTCTTATAAGTGTTCCTGTCTTTGGATCTATTTTAACTGCTGTAGTATCTGGTACTTGTTTTAAACAAACTACTATATTCATTATTTAATGTCCTCCTTAAACTATCTTAAAAGACTTCCTGCAATAACCATTTTTTGAACTTCTGAAGTTCCTTCATATATCTCAGTTATCTTAGCATCTCTCATCATTCTTTCTACTGGGTATTCCTTAGTGTATCCATATCCACCAAACAATTGAACAGCTTTAGTTGTTACTTCCATAGCAACATCTGCTGCAAATAATTTAGCTCTTGCAGCTTCTACTGAATATGATTTTCCTGCATCTTTTAAACATGCAGCTTTATATACTAAGAATTTTGCAGCTTCTATTTTAGTGCTCATTTCAGCAACCATCCATTGTAATCCTTGGAAAGCTGATAATAATCTTCCAAATTGTTTTCTTTCCTTTAAGTAAGCTATAGCTTCATCTAAAGCACCTTCTGCTATTCCTAAAGCTTGTGCAGCTATTCCAATTCTACCACCATCTAAAGTTTTCATAGCTACTTTAAATCCTTGACCTTCTCTTCCGATTAAGTTTTCCTTTGGAACTACACAATTTTCAAATATAAGTTCAGTTGTTGATGATGCTCTTATACCCATTTTGTTTTCTAATTTTCCTATTGAAAATCCTGGGAAGCTTTTTTCAACTATAAATGCTGATATTCCTTTTGTCCCTTTGCTTCTATCTGTCATAGCAAAAACTATAAAAGTCTCAGCAACTCCACCATTTGTTATAAATATCTTACTTCCGTTTAAGATATAGTTATCTCCTTCTAATTTAGCTGTTGTTTGTTGTCCTGCAGCATCTGTACCAGCTCCTGGCTCAGTTAAACCAAATGCTCCTATTTTTCTGCCTGAAGCTAAATCTGGTAAATACTTAGCCTTTTGTTCTGGTGTACAAAATTGATCTATAACTGATGCACATAAAGATGTATGAGCTGATAAAATAACTCCTGTTGTACCACAAACCTTTGATAACTCTTCAACGCATAAAATATATGATAAAGTGTCTCCGCCAGCTCCTTCAAATTCTGGTGCAAAAGGAATTCCCATTACTCCAAGCTTAGCCATCTTTTTAACATTTTCCATTGGGAACTCTTCAGTTTCATCTATTTCAGCTGCTAATGGTTTAACTTCATTTACAGCAAATTCTCTAATCATTTGTCTAACTAGTTCTTGTTCTCTTGTTAATTCAAAATTCATTTAAATTGCCCTCCTAATATTTATAAAAATCCAATATTATTTATTTTGGAAATTCTTTTCTCTTCTTTCTACGAAGGCAGTCATTCCTTCTTTTTGATCTTCAGTTGAGAAGCATTTTCCAAAGTCAGAAGCTTCTATAACAATAGCATCATCTATATTAACTTGCATTCCACGATTTATAGCATCTTTACATAACTTAACAGCTATTGGTGCATTTACTGCTATCTTTTTAGCCATGGCTTTAGCTTCATTTAAAAGCTCCTCTACTTCAACGACCTTATTTACTAATCCAATTCTTAAAGCTTCATCTGCTTTTATTATATCGCATGTGTATATAAGTTCTTTAGCTTTTCCAAGACCAACTATTCTAGGTAGTCTTTGAGTTCCAC